>JAZOOP010000054.1:0-25949 GCA_045655065.1 Christensenellaceae bacterium | reverse complement strand
AACAACCTTGGTAATTGGCTCGTCGGTTCCTAAAAGTCTTCCGTTAATTTTATAAGATAATTCTTCGTAAAAAATTGGGTCTAAATATTTTAAGCAAAGGTCTTCTAATTCACATTTTACCTGCGAAATTCCAAGCCTATTTGCTAATGGAGCATACACGTCTAAGGTTTCTCTTGCCATACGTTGTTGCCTTTCTTTAGACAAAAAGTTTAAAGAACGCATATTGTGTAATCTGTCGGCAAGTTTTATAATAATAACCCTAATATCTTTTGCCATCGCAACGAAAATCTTTCTAAAATTTTCCGCTTGTTCTTCTTCTTTTGAAGTAAACTCTATTCTTTCTAGTTTAGTTACACCTTGAACTAGTTCTAAAACTTCTTCGCCAAACTCCTTTTTAATATCCCCTTCTGAAACGGGAGTATCTTCTAAAACGTCGTGTAAAAAGGCAGCGGAAATTGTTACTGCATCTAAGCCAAGGTCTATTAGAATTTGAGCAACAGAACAAGGGTGAGAAAAATATTCCTCCCCCGAAGCCCTTTTTTGGTTTGCGTGCGCTTTTTTTGCAAACTCGTAGGCTTTATAGCAAAGTTTTTGGTCTTGCCCTTTATATTGTTTTCCAATGCTTTCTAAAACGCTTAACATTTTTCACCTTTTAGTAAAGATACTTTGTTATAAATATTAGAATTAGTTAGCGAACTTTTAACGCTACTATCTTTTTCATACCTTCCAAAGTTTTCATAGAAAATACCTAATTCTTCAAATACTTCATTACAAAAAATTAGTTGGCTAATATTTTCTTCCTTAGAGTTTATTATACAAGTATTATACTCCATTCCGCAAAATTTTTCAAGTCGCCTAAAACAATTTGAAAAAGTTTCTCTATCCGTATTAATTTCATTTAACGCCTTTTTGCCATTAATTTGGTTAAAGCAAACACTTTTTATATTAGTATTTAAGTAATAAAAAGGCTCGTCTAAATAAACTACTTTTTCATAGCCTTCAGGTATAAAATTTGGGGCTATTATTATAACGTTTTTATAGTCTTTTCTAGTGCAATTAAATAGGTATATTGGTAAGTTTTTTAACTCTTTATATCTTGCTAAATTATCTACGTCAGAAAGAGCATATATCGTGCCATAACCAATAGGTTCTAAATCTTTTTCAGTAGCAGGTTCAAGCCTATTTAATGCAATTTCGTTGTTTTTTAACTGCTTTAACTCTTCCCTTAACACGTATGGTTTTAGTTCTGTTAAATTATTATAACATGGTATAATTTGTTTTACGTAGCCTTTAAGATATTCTCTATCTTTAAAAGTTGAAATATTGCTTTCAAACACTACCGTTTTCTTTAAAGGATAGCCTATTAAATTTAAGTCTTCTTTAGCAGAAAAATAAATTAATTCTAGTGCAGAAGAATTAAAGGTATAGTGGTTTGTACCAGTCTTTAACAAACGAACGTCTTCCTTAAAAATTTCAGTTGCAAAAAGTGGTTTAGGGTTGGCAACGCCAAAAGGCTCAAACATTTCTAATTCCCTTGCAAACCTTATGCCAAACTTTTCATTTACAACCTTTTCAACGTTAATTTTAGTTACCAACAATTCGGTGGTAATAATATTTTTTATATACTCGTTTAGTTTAGTTCTAAACTCTTCAAAATCTTCTTTTTTTATAGTTACGCCAGCAGCCTGAGCATGCCCGCCAAAACTTAAGGTTAAATGCTGAAAATTACATAATACTTCGTAGATATTTATTCCATCTATACTACGGCAAGAACCTTTTAAATTACCTTCGTTTTCGGCAAAGACTATAACAGGTCTATTAAATTCTTCTACAAGTTTTGCCGCAACTATACCAATAAAACCTGTATTCCAATTTTCGCCGTAAAGTAGAATAATATTATCTTTATAATATTTATTTCTTAAAATAATTTCCCTTGCGTTTTTTAAAATTTCTTCAGTTCCGTTTTGTCTTGCAAGATTATAGGCGTTTAATTTTACAGCGCAAGAATATTTTTCCATACTGCTTTCGGCAAGTAGTAGACTTAAAGATAAGTTTGCGTCGCCCATTCTGCCACCTGCATTTAATTTTGGAGCAACGTTAAATGCTAAGGTTTGGGCTGTAAAGGTTTTTACTTTTTCGCCAGCCAACAACTTAAACTCTTCTCTTGGGCTTTTATTAATAAGTTTTAGCCCTTCGCAAACTATAGCACGATTTTCTTCTATAAGTTCCATACTATCTGCAATAGTGGCTAAAGCAACGTAATCTAAAAACTTATTCGCCATTTTACCAACTAAAGCATAAGCCAATTTATATGCAACACCTGCCCCACACAAGTAGGAAAAAGGGTATTCTTGCCCACTAATTTTTGGGTTAATTATAGTACAATTTGGCAATATAGCAGGCGGTTCGTGGTGGTCGGTAACAATTACGTCTATGCCCATTGCAAAAAGGCTTTCTATTGAATCTTTATCGCTAACACCACAGTCAACCGTAATAATTAAATCAATTTTAAAAGTTTCATTTATGTTGTTAATAATTTCTAAGTTTAACCCGTAGCCATTTTCTCTTTCTGGCACAATTACCTTTGCGTGCAAACCCATTTCCCTTAGAGTTTTATATAAAATTGTAGAAGCACAAACGCCGTCTACGTCGTAATCTCCAAAAACTAAAACGTTTTCTTCTTTTACTTTAGCAAGGTTAATTCTTTCCACTGCATCTTGCATGCCGTTTAGTAAAAACGGGTTGTTAAATTGCTTTTTGCTTGGATTTAAGAAATTATTAACTTTTTCAATGGTATCAATTTTTCTTTCATAAAGAATTTTTGCAGTATCAAATAAAATATTGCACTCTTTTGCAATATTTTCTACTAAAGCAATTTCTTCTTGATTTAAATTGATTCCGTAATTTACTATCATTTTTAACCTTTGTAATTTAAAAAAGGCGGGTTTATACCCGCCTTAACAAATGAATTTTTATTTACTTTCCGTTTCAGGTTCTATATATTCTTTCTTTTTACCTTTATTAAAGAAAGCCCAAATTGTACCGGTAAAAGCAAGCGATACAAATGAAGACGTTAATGCAAGCGCTATTAATTGCAAGCCTAAGAATTTTAAATATCCGTTTCCAACTATTAACAATGCCAAGCCTGAAAGAACTATAGCACCAAGCATAAACGCAACTCTAAATAAACTATAAACAGTTGCTTTGTCGGCAACTTGAATATCTGCTAACTTATCGTTACCAACGTTTTTACGAAGTTCTCTGCACCTGTTTACTACTACAACTGAAATTACAGCCGTTAATATAAACGTGCTAATTAACGTTGCTAAATAGTATGGAAGAACAGGTATTCTAGTTAGTGCAAGCAATGCTGTATAAACTATTGTAGATAGAATTGAAGTTGCCACAACTGAAATTGCACCCGCAACCTTTTCCATAAAGCAAAGGTAAGCAAAAATTGCTATTAAAGAAAGTACAATCGTTAGTATTAAAAACCATACGTTCGTAGGATAATAAACTGAAGTTTGGTATACCCCTTCAACTGAAATTTCAATACCAGCCAAGCCTTCTATTCCTTTAACTGCGTTTGCAATATAATCTTCTAAATCGGTTACGTTTAATGCTGTAGGGTTGCTAGAAAATTTATATATAACCCCTGCTTCAGTAACTTGAGTAGCATATGAAGAATAAGAAATGCCGTTTTCAGCAAAATATTCCGTTGCAGAAGATTCTATTGTTTCGGTAACTTTATTTATACCTTCACTTGCAGTAATTTTAACTTCATAACTATTCTTAAAGTCTACACCATTATTAAAACCAAAAATGGTTAAAAGTGTTAAGCCTACAACTAATATTGCTACCGTTATAATAACCCAAATACGAGATTTATTTAATATTTTCATAATTAAACTTCCTCCCTTTTAAGATTTAAGAAAGTTTCTTTTTTATCTACAAGTGGCAAAATTAAAGAAGTAAACATTCTAAAAATTAATACAACGCTTACAAAAGCAACACCACAACCAATTGCTAATACACCAAAGCCTTGTAATAAACCGCCCGTTAGAGCAAAGGCTAATAAAGACGTTACAACTGAAATCACAACAATGTTTACGTTAGGGATTAATGCTCTTTTAAAGCCAACCTTAACGGCTGCTTTAACAGTTTTACCAATTGCATATTCTTCTTTAACTCTTTTAATAGTTAAAATTAAGCCATCTACCATCAATATAGTTGAAATTAGTAAAGCAATTACACCCGTTGCAGATAATATTATACCTGGAACTGCTATCATTAACCCTAATTGCATTACTATAAAAGATAGCATTGTTAAGATTGAAATTAAACCATAACCCTTAAACGCAACAGCAAAACCAATGAATAATGCTAAATATAATACTGCAAATGCAATTATTAATTTTAGTTCTGTGTTTTCGCCAAATAATGGTGTAATAGTTTCGCTTTCGCTTACTTCGTATTTATATGCTAAACCACCTGTTCTTAATGTTAATGCCATTTGTTTTGCAGCTGCTTCGCTAGTGGTATTAACGTAAACGGTTTTATTAGTCATTGAACTTTCACTAAATTGTGAACTTAAAATAGTTTCTTCGCCAAGCGTAATTTTTAAATAGAAAGAGCCTGAATTTTCGCCAGACGTTGCGCTTTTAATTGCAGTTGTAAGTGCATCGTAAGCGTAGTCGGTAAACACCAAAGAAACCACATAACTTGTACTACCATCTTCGTTAGCTTGTTCGCCTATATATTGAGAATCTGCTATAGTAGTTCCATCAGTCATAATTTCTGTCGTTGGGTCTTCTGTAGCATCACCATAGAATTTTATTGTGCCGTATGAAGCAATGGTTTTAATATCGCTTTCTATACTATCGGTACTCTTTACTGAAATACGAATATCGTAATCTTCAACACCTTCATCAACAAGCTTAAATGCCGTTACCGAATAAGAAGAATACCCTAAAACTTCTAACCTGTTTTCAAGGGTTGAAATAACGCTATTTATATTTTCCACTTCTTCATTGTTATCTTCTGCCAAGGTTAAAGTATATGTTTTGCCACCCGATATATCGTAATCGGTTTTAATTGCACCCAAAACTGAGTTGAAATTATAAATTCCAACCGGAAATCTAACAAAAGTAACGAATAGCATTACCAATAGCACAAACGAAACTATAGATAACCACGTTATAGCTTTAGATTTTTTCATTTTAGCCTCCTAAAAGCATGCTTTTTACCTAACAAGCCTTATATTAAATTATAATACATAAACACCCTTTTGGTCAATAAAATATTAAAAATTTTTATATTTTTTAGCAGTAAAAACCTAAAAATTTTCTTGTGTTTACCTTTATAATTAATTATTGTTCTTTTTTGTTTTGCGAGTATATATGCATAGCACATTCCATTCTTGTTTTCATCATTTCACAAGTTATTTCATATGGAACGTTTATATCGCCGTTAAAATTAATATTATTTGCCGCACAACCACCACTACAATGATATTTTGCAAAACAATTTTTACACTTTTCTTTGGTAAATAAACTATTTTCACTAAATATTTTTCTAATATTTTCGTCTATTTTACCAATAAAAACGTTGCCCATTTTGTAGTTTGGATTAGATGCAAATTGGTGGCAAGGAAAAATGTCTCCATTAGGAGTTACAGAAAAATATTCGTTACCTGCGCCACAGGCAGAAACACGTTTCTTTAAACAAACGCCACCTTCTAAATCTATATTAAAGTGGAAGAAGTTAAATAGCCTTTCGCCTTTTTTCTTTCTTTCTAAATAGATATTTGCAAGCCTTAAATATTCTTTTTTAATGTCTTCTAGGCTTTCTTTTTTAATATAAAGTTCGTGGTCTTTGTCTAAAACAACAGGTTCTAAAGAGATTTCTGTTAAACCTGCGTCACATAAAGCGACTACGTCGTTAGCAAAGTCTAAATTTTTGTTGGTAAAAGTTCCCCTAACGTAATAGTGTTTATCGCCACGCATTTTAACAAAGTTTTTAATGTTTTCAATAATAACGTCGTAACTGCCTTTACCATTTATCGTTTGCCTTACGCCGTTATGAACTTCTTTTCTACCATCTACACTTAAAACAACGTTTTCCATTTCGTCGTTAAGATATTTTGCCGTTTCTTCATCTAATAAAACACCATTGGTAGTTAAAGTGAATAAAAACTTTTTGCCGTACTTTTCGCCTTGAGCCTTAGCATAATCTATAGTTTTTTTAACAACGTCTAAATTCATTAGTGGTTCGCCACCAAAGAAATCCATTTCAAGAATTTTTCTATTGCCACTATTTTTAATTAAGAAATCTACTGCAAGGCGCGCAACTTCAAAAGACATATATTCGCTTTTGCCTTTATATTTGCCTTTACCTGCAAAGCAGTATTTACAACTTAAATTACAATCGTGGCAAATGT
Organism: Christensenellaceae bacterium; assembly: GCA_045655065.1. Taxonomy (GTDB): domain Bacteria; phylum Bacillota; class Clostridia; order Christensenellales; family Borkfalkiaceae; genus UBA1259. The sequence goes on along the minus strand of JAZOOP010000054.1, from coordinate 19,510 downwards.
GCAAACACAATGCTTTTACAAGGTTGCTTTTAATAGGTGTTTCTTTTACGTTTTCGCTAAACAAAACACCTTCGTTTTTTAATGTTAAAATTTCTTCTTCTATTTCATTTATTAAGTTATTATCTACTCCGTCTAGATTAAAATCTTCACCGTTTAATTTTTTAACAACTTGGGTTGTTAAAGCATCGCAAACGTGAAGAGCGCCACTTTCAGAATCAAATAAATAATAATTTTCGTCTATATTAAAAGTATGTACCATTTTCGTATAACAAAATCAAGGAACGGTATAAATACCATCCCTTGACAAGCCTTGTTTTTTAATTATTTCGCCTTGTTAATTCTTGCTTCTTTTTCTATTTTTTCACAGTTTTGGTTACCTACTGTGCAAGATGTTTTGCAAGCAGATTGGCATGTACTTCTGCATTCGCCACAACCTGTTTCAGTTCTTTTACAAGGTTTTGCAATTAGTTTAATTCTACTCATAATAATTTGCCTCCGAATAGTTAATTCATTTAACGTATATATAATATTACATATGCGTTTATTTGTCAATCATTTTACCCTTTTTAAGCAACTTTTCGCACATGCGAATTATAATAAATAATTAGTATAATATTCTAACCAATTATTAACACGCAATAAAGTTACAATTATTCTATATCGTTTAATTGTGCTAACATTTCTTCTAAATCAGCACCATGAACTTCTGCTGCTTCACCAACAGTTTCTCCGTGTGCTAATGCACAACCTAAGCAATGCATACCAAAAGACATTAATATTTCGCCTGCTTTTGGGTTAATTTGAAGTGCTTCAAAAATAGTTGTATTTGCTGTGATTTTTTCTGCCATAATTAAATCTCCTTTTACGTACTTATCTTTTTTAAATTATACCACATAATTTATAATAATACAATAATTTAATTTATTTTACCTTGCATTTTCTAAAAAAAATATGTATAATATATTATGTTAAAAGTTTTGCAGGTATAGTACATCGGTAGTATGCGAGCTTCCCAAGCTTGAGAGGTGGGTCCGACTCCCATTACCTGCTCCAATATAAAATTAAAAGGTCAAAATTTTCTTTGACCTTTTTTGTTTGTTTTATTTTTACCAATCGTCTTTAGGGGTTAATTTAATATCGTCGTAATATTCAAAATATTTTTCTTTACTTGTACTTTGCCTTTCTTCGTTCATTTCTTCTGGGTATAAAGCATCTTCTTCGCAGGTATCTGCTTCACGCATATAGTCGTACATAGTTTTTGTTTCTTTCATATTACACCCCCTATCTTTTACAAACATTATATATAAATAATAACCAAATTGCAAGTGTTTTATATAAAAAGAAAAGAGTTTGAATTAAATTCAAACTCTTCTTACCTTTTAATTATTTCGTACCGAATATTCTATCGCCTGCGTCGCCTAAACCAGGTAGAATATAACAATTTTCGTTTAGACATCTATCTAAAGTAGAAACGTATATTTCTACGTCTGGGTGTGCTTCTGCAACCTTTGAAACACCTTCTGGTGCGCCAATTATAGACATTAGTTTAATTTTTTTGCAACCACGTTTTTTAAGCATTAAAATTGCATCGCAAGCGCTACCACCCGTTGCAAGCATTGGGTCTACAACCATTACAACCTTTTCATCTATACCAACAGGAAGTTTGCAGTAATATTCTTTAGGTTCAAAAGTTTCTTCATCACGGTATAAACCAATGTGACCTACTTTTGCCGCTGGGAATAAAGATAAAATGCCGTCTACCATACCTAAACCTGCACGAAGAATTGGTACTATTGCAATAGAATTTTCTTTAACAATAGTTTGCTCAATAGTTTCCAACGGCGTTTCAACTACTATGGTTTGGGTTGGAACGTCTTTAAAACTTTCGTATGCCATTAGAGTTGCAAGCTCGCTAATAACTTCTCTAAATTGTTTAGTGTTCGTTTTCTTGTCTCTTATAATAGCAAGTTTATGCCTAATTAGTGGATGGCTTAAAATATGTACGTTTTTATAATCTTTCATTTTTGTAATCTTCTTTTTATTATTTTTCTTCGCTTTTTGCTTTTTTGCATTTAATATTGCCTAGTAAGTTTACTAAAATACCTAAAATTAAAGCACATGCAACTGATGTTAAGGTTACGCCAGCAATATTTAAAGACATACCGCCAACACCTGCAATTAGAATTACAGATACTGTGAATAGGTTGTTGCTTTCGTTTAGGTCAACTTTTTGAACCATCTTTAAGCCTGAAACAGCAATGAAACCATATAACGTGAAGCATACGCCACCCATTACGCAAGCAGGAATTGTAGCAAGCAATGTCATTAATGGAGCAATGAATGCAAATACAATACACATAATTGCAGCAGTTATAATAGTTACAACAGATGCATTTTTTGAAATTGCTACGCAACCAACTGATTCGCCGTAAGTTGTGTTAGGGCAACCACCGAAGAATGCACCAACCATAGAACCAATGCCATCACCTAAAAGAGTTCTGTGTAAACCAGGGTCTTTAGTTAGGTCTGTATCTATAATAGAAGAAATGTTCTTGTGGTCTGCTAAGTGTTCTGCAAATACAACGAATGCAACAGGAACGTATGCAACTGCAATGCCTAAAACATATGTTAAACTAATTTCCTTAACACCTGTAAATGCGTTAACAAAAGAGAATTCTGGCAACCAAGCCATTTTAGTAAATAAAGAGAAATCAATAACTTGAAGAGCAGCATTGCCTGTTGCAATACCAATAACTGTAAAGATAGATGCTACTAAATAGCCTGCTAAAATACCCATAATAAATGGAATCATCTTTAACATTTTCTTGCCATATACTGAACAAATAATAACAACTGCAAGTGTTACTAAACCACAAAGTAAAGCAATTGCCCAGTGTGCCGTTGGTAATGATGTTGCTGCATCTAAAACACTACCCTTAGTTAAATCGCCAACAGCATTACCTGCTAAAGATAAACCTATAACTGCAACCGTAGGCCCAATAACTGCAGGTGGCATAATTTTATCTATCCAATTAGTTCCTGCAAACTTAACGGCAACAGCAATAATAACGTAAACCAAACCAGCAAAAACTGCACCTATAATTAAGCCAACGTAGCCTAATAATACGTTTGCTGCTGCACTTGTAAATGCAACTACCATAGAACCTATAAATGCGAAAGAAGAACCTAAAAATACAGGGCTCTTAAATTTCGTAAATAATAAGTAGATAAGTGTACCTACGCCTGCACCAAATAATGCTGCAGATTGGCTCATGCCAGCATTACCAACAGCGGCAATTACGTCTTTATTCGTGTTAATAATAACAGGAACTACGATTGTTGCTGCTAATATAGCAAGCACTTGTTGTAAAGCAAACACTATGGTTTTCCATAAACCCGGTTTGTCTTTAACGTTGTAAATCATGTTACTCATTTGTGAAAACCTCCAATAAAATTTTCTTTTGTTATAAAAAAATAAGCCCCCAAGGGACTTGTTTTTAAAAAATTAGAGAGTAAGGGTATGCAGTTCCGTTTAACAATATTGATTTACTACTATTAAAACAATACATATCTAAACCCTTTTTATAAATCATTAATACAATGATACCATAGTTTTCTACAATTTGCAATACCTTTTTAAATTTTAAATTAGGTTTTTAAAAATTAAAAGCGAACTATTTATAGTTCGCTTTCCGTTTTTAATTAGTCAACTAATTCAATTAATGCTTTTTGAGCAGCATCGCCTCTACGTAAACCTAATTTGTAAATACGTGTATAGCCACCGCCTTGACCTTTTTCTTCTTTTCTAGCAGCATATTTTGGAGCATATTCATCAAAAATCTTTTCAATTAATGGATATTTAATTGCTGCAGTTCTTTTCTTGAAGTCTGCTTTGCTTTCTTTAAAGCCTTTAACTTCTTGAAGGTCGTTAACAAGAGTAATAATTTTTCTTCTTGCATTAAGTTTTTTCAAACCATCTTTTACAAGAGTTTTCTTAACTTCTTTACCCTTTGCATCTTTAGTTACAACTTCTTCTTCAACAGTATCTGCATAAGTGTTTACTGCTAAAGTAATAATTTTAGAAACGTAAGAAGCAATTTCTTTTGCTCTTGCTTCGGTAGTTTCAATTTTACCATGCCATAAAAGTGCAGATGCTTGATTTTTAATTAAAGCCAATCTTTGTGTAGCGTTTAAGCCTAATTTCCTTTCCATTGTTTAGTCCTCCTTGTCCTTTAACTTTAAATCATAACCTGCAAGTTTAGCAACAACTTCGTCAAGTGATTTTTTGCCTAAGTTACGGACTTTATACATATCTTCTTCGGTCTTTTTAGTTAAATCTTCAACTGTGTGAATTCCTGCTCTCTTTAAGCAGTTATATGAACGAACAGATAAATCCATTTCTTCAATAGTCATTTCTAGAATTTTCATCTTCTTATCTTCTTCAGGTGGTACTAGAATTCCTCCAATATTACCTAATTCAGATAGAGCAACGAACAATTTAACGTGTTCTTCCATAATTTTTGCTGCTAAAGAAACTATGTCTCTACCAGAGAACGCACCATTTGTCCATACTTCTAGTGTTAACTTATCAAAGTCTACGCTTTGACCAACACGAGTTGCAGTTACGTTGTAACTTACTTTTTTAACAGGAGTATAGATGCTATCAATTGGAATATTATCTATAATATCTGTTTTGTGTAGGTCTGCACCTTCATAACCTCTGCCTCTGCCAAGAGTTAATTCAACGTCTATTTTTCCGCCTTCGTCTATTGTGCAAAGATATAGGTCAGGATTTAGAATTTCAAACTCTGCATCACCTTCAATATCGCCCGCTCTAACTACTGCTGGGCCTTCTTTATAAAGCCTTACAGTCTTTTTGAAATCTCTTTCAAGATTTGTGGTTTTAATAGCAACGCATTTTAAGTTTAATATTATTTCCGTTACGTCTTCTTTTACTTTAGGAACAGCAAAGAATTCGTGCTTAATTCCTAAATCTTCAGAAAATTTTATGTTTTGTATAGCTACGCCAGGAAGTGCTGAAAGAAGTATTCTTCTTAAAGCGTTACCTAACGTTAAACCAAAACCTTTTTCTAATGGTTCTACTATAACTTTCGCATAACTTTTATCTTCGTTTTCTTCCACTGCTATTTTTGGCATTTCAATTTCCATCATAAGAAATATCCTCCTTAATAGTATGCTTTAACGTGGGAATTCTTATCTTGGTTGTGGAGCCCAAGTTATCCCCCCACGTTAGGCATTTATTTTAATTTTTATTTTTTATTTAGTTATTACTTAGAGTATAATTCAACAATCATGTGTTCAGCAATGTTGCTGTCAATATCTTCTCTAGTTGGGTTAGCAAGAATTTTACCTTCTAAAGTTTCTGGGTTAAATTCTAACCACTTTGGCATAGCACCAATTTTCATTTGTTTAATTTCAGAAAAATACTTGTTGTCTTTTTTGCTTTCTTTAACTGCAATAACGTCGCCAACTTTTACTTGGTAAGAAGCGATATCTACGTTTTTACCGTTAATAGTAAAGTGTGCGTGTGTTACTAGTTGACGTGCTTGAGAACGAGAAGAACCGATACCCATTCTGTATATAACGTTGTCAAACCTTCTTTCTAACAATGAAAGCATGTTTTCACCGGTTATACCTTTCATTCTATCTGCTTTTTCATAGTATTTTCTAAATTGGCCTTCTAGAACGCCATAAATTCTTTTACACTTTTGTTTTTCACGAAGTTGTAAACCATATTCTGAAATCTTCTTTCTTGCCATACCGTGTTGACCAGGAGCAAAAGGTCTGCTTTCAAATGGACAACATGCTTTAAAACATTTTTCGCCCTTTAAGAATAATTTTGCACCTTCACGTCTACATAAACGACATTTAGATTCTGTATATTTAGCCATTTTTTATTCCTCCGTTATACTCTACGCTTTTTAGGTGGTCTGCAACCGTTGTGTGGGATTGGAGATACGTCTTGAATAAGTGTAACTTCCATATCGCAGTTTGTTAATGCTCTAATTGCAGATTCTCTACCTGCACCTGGGCCTTTAACGTAAACTTCTACTTGACGCATACCTTGTTCTCTAGCAACTTTACCAGCTGCTTCTGCTGCTTGTTGTGCAGCAAACGGTGTGCTCTTTCTTGAACCCTTAAAGCCTAAACTACCAGCACTTGACCAAGAAACTGTGTTTCCTTGCATATCGGTAATGGTAACAAGCGTGTTATTAAATGATGCTTGAATATGAACTTGACCTTTGTCAACTTTTCTAGCGTCTTTCTTTTTCTTTGTAATTTTCTTTGTAGCTGCCATTATAAGTTCCCTCCATTATTTCGTTGCGGTTTTCTTTTTAGCAACCGTACGACGTGGTCCTTTCCTTGTTCTAGCGTTTCTCTTAGAACTTTGTCCTCTTACAGGAAGACCTTTTCTATGACGAACACCACGGTAGCAACCAATTTCTATTAATCTTTTAATGTTAAGGCTTACTTCACTCTTTAGGTCACCTTCAACACGAAGATTGTGTTCAATGTATTCTCTTAAAGATGCAACATCACTTTCGCTTAAATCTTTAACTCTAGTATCAGGATTAACACCTGTTTCAGCTATAATCTTTTTTGCCGTTGCTAGGCCAATACCATAAATATATGTTAAGCCTATTTCAACTCTTTTGTTGTTGGGCAAATCAACACCGGCTATACGTGCCATTAAATACCTCCGTATTACTTCTTCTTATAATATATTTTTTTATATATGCAAATGCATAAACCGACCTTTTCGCCTTGGAATGATAGGCTAATTTCGGATTATGCAGATTTTTCCGTTTTAACCCTTATATTATAAGGGTTTTTTAAACGCTTGTCAAGGATTTAACCTTGTCTTTGCTTATGACTTTTGTCTTTTGAACAAATAACCATTACTTTTCCGTTTCTTTTAATAACTTTACATTTGTCGCACATTGGCTTTACTGAAGGTCTTACTTTCATTTTCGTTTCTCCTTTGGAATTTATTAATGTTTTTAGTTTTTGCTACGCCATATTATTCTGCCCTTTGTTAAGTCATAAGGGCTCATTTCAAGTTTTACGCTATCACCTGGAATAATTTTAATATAGTGCATACGCAATTTTCCAGAAATATAAGCCGTTATTACGTGACCATTAGAAAGTTTTACTTTAAAACTTGCGTTAGGTAATGCTTCTACTATCACGCCTTCGGTTTCTATAACATCGTCTTTAGACACTAAACAATTCCTCCTATTATTTTTTGGCTTTCGCCATTAAATTTTTTAATTTTTATAAAGTTAAAATTTCTACACCGTTTTCAGTTATAGCAACGGTGTTTTCATAATGAGCAGATGGAAGCCCGTCTTTTGTAACAACGCCCCACCCGTCATTTAAAAACTGAACTTGATACGTTCCCATATTTATCATAGGTTCTATGGCAATTACCATACCTTTTTTAAGCCTTATACCCGTACCTTTTCTACCAAAGTTTGGAACGGAAGGGTCTTCGTGCATAGCCTTACCTATGCCGTGCCCCGTTAACGCTCTTACAACACCATAGCCGTTTTGTTCAGCATGTGTTTGTACGTAATAGCCTATATCACCTAATGGGGTACCATCTTGAAGATGCTCTATTGCCTTAAAAAAACATTCTTCAGTTACTTTAACCAGTTTTTTCTTTTCTTCGCTAACTTCACCAACCAAGAAAGTTCTAGCGGCATCACCTTGCCATCCGTTATAAATTACTCCAACGTCTATACTAACTATTTGTCCGTTTTTAATTACAACGTCGTTAGAAGGAATTCCGTGCACAACCATATTATCTACAGAAGCGCATATAGATGCAGGATAGCCATTATAGTTAAGAAAAGATGGAATTGCGCCACAACTTATTATGTAGTTATAAGCAATAGTATCTAAGTCTTTAGTGGTCATACCCTCTTTAATACTTCTACCTATTAGGTCTAGTACTTCTTTGGTAATTCTACCACTTTCTCTCATCATTTCTATTTCTGCATCGTTTTTAATTTTAATCATTCTAACCTAAAACCTTAACGATATCTTCAAAAACTTCCTCAACACTTTGGTTGCCATTTACGTTATAAACAATGCCTCGTTCATTATAAAACGCAATAATAGGCATAGTTTGTTCTACGTATACTTCTAACCTGTGTTTAATAGTTTCTGGCATATCATCTTTTCTAGTAATTAAATTACCATTACACGAAGGGCAAACTTTCGCATTTCCTACTTCGTTTACGTGGAAAGAAGAACCACAATTTTCGCAAACTCTTCTTCCTGTAATTCTTTTTTCTATCTTATTAAAATCTACGTCAATATTTAAAACTATTTCTGGTTTAGAAAATTCATCTAACGCTGTCGCTTGTGCTAAATTTCTTGGAAAGCCGTCTAACAAGTAGCCGTTTTTACAATCTTCTTGGCTTAACCTTTCTTTAACCATTTGCACAGTTAAATCATCTGGGCAAAATGAACCGTTATCCATAAGTTCTTTTACCCTTATTCCCACAGGCGTATTTAGTTTCATATTTTCCCTAAAAATATCGCCCGTAGAAATATGTGGAAGATTATATTTTTCAGAAATTTTAGTTGCTTGCGTACCTTTTCCTGAACCAGGTGCACCAACTAAAACAACTTTCATATTATTTTATAAATCCTTTATAGTTTTTCATCATTATTTGAGACTGTAATGCTTGTTCGAATTCTAGCGCAACAGAAACTATAATTAATAGACCGGTTGCAGAGAATACGTTCATTAATCCGTCGCCACCAATTGCCTTAAATATAACAGATGGCACAAGGGCAACTATTGCTAAATAGATTGCACCGAATAACGTAATTCTATTAGACACTCTCTTTAAATAATCGGTAGTTGGCCTACCAGGTCTTATACCAGGTATAAAGCCACCGTTTTGTTGTATACTCTTACTTACGTCGTCTGCATTAAATTGAATTTGATTATAGAAGTAAGAAAAGAATAAAATAAATAAGCACAACAATATCATATAAGGCCAGCTTCCCGTACCCATATTAGTTGACCACCAGTTATCTGGATTAACGCCTAATAGGTTAATAACTAAATCTGGAAAACTTAGGAATGAGAAAGCGAAGATTAGTGGCATAACACCAGAAGAGTTAACCTTCATTGGAATGTGTGTTGATTGACCACCAAACATCTTTCTGCCTTTTATTTGTTTTGCGTATTGAACAGTAATTTTTCTTTCAGCGTCGTTAACAGTTACGATTGCACCAAAAATTAATATTGCAGCGACAACAAAGCCAACGATTACCCAAATAGACGTTGCATCCCAATCCATAAATAGATTGATAATTGCAGTACCTGCAGATGAAATCATACCTGCAAAAATTAACAATGAAATACCATTACTTACGCCGTAGTCTGTTATTCTTTCGCCAATCCACATAGTAAGGGCAGCACCTGCCGTATACACGCAAACTAGGAAGAAATAACTTAAGAACGCAGCAAAACCTTCTGCACCAAATATTAAACCTAGTTGAACGGTTTCGCCATCGTTAAACGCAACTAGAATACCAATTGATTGAACAATTGCCAACACTAAGGTTAAAATTCTAGTATATGTGTTTATTCTTTTTCTACCTTCTTCGCCTTGTTTAGAAAGCCTTTCTAATGCTGGGATACCGACGGTTAAAAGTTGAATGATAATTGACGCATTGATATAAGGACCAATACCCATAGCAAAGAACGTACCATATTGAAGGGCACCCCCAGATACAGCACTCATAATTGCTAAGAAATTGTATTTTTCTAACCCCGTAAACATATTAACGCCAGGTACAGGTATATAACAACCTAACCTATACACAAATATTAATGCGATGGTTATTAAAATTTTGCGTCTAACTTCTGGTATCTTAAACGCTTTAACTATCGTTTGAAACATTTTTGTCTCCCCTATAAACTAAATTAAATAAGTTCTACCTTGCCACCGGCTTTTTCAATGGCTTCTTTTGCAGATGCAGAAATTTTGTTTGTTTTAACGGTTATAGCTTTTGTAATTTCACCATTACCTAAAACTTTTAAACCTGCACTATTTTTTACTTCTTTAATTAAGCCTTTTTCTGCTAATAAAGCAAAATCTACTACTGCACCATTTTCAAATGCATTTAATATAGAAAGGTTAACTAAACTATATTCCTTTCTAAAGTGGTTATTAAAGCCACGTTTTGGAACACGCCTAATTAAAGGCATTTGACCGCCTTCAAATCCAGGACGAACGCCACCGCCACTTCTAGCCCATTGACCTTTATGACCTTTACCACTCGTTTTACCTAGGCCAGAACCAATACCTCTACCAAGTCTTCTGCTAGGGGTATTAGAACCTTCTGCTGGTTTTAATGTATCTATTCTCATAGTAATATCTCCTAATTAAACGTTTTCAACTTTCAACAAATACTTAACCTTTTCTACCATACCAAGTATGCAAGGGTTTGCATCGTGAATTTTTGAAGAACCAATCTTTTTAAGACCTAAACTTGCTACAACTTTTTTGTGTAAAGGTAAAACAGCAATAGTACTCTTAACAAGAGTAACTTTTATTTTTGCTACTTCATTTTTTGCTTTTGCCATAAAAGTAATCCTCCTTAATTGTTAATTTCTTCTACAGATTTGCCACGAATTTGAGCAATTTGTTCTGCTGTTCTCAATGCTTTTAAACCTTCAATAGCTGCTTTAACACAGTTGAAAGGGTTGTTTGTTCCATGAGATTTAGTTCTAATGTTCTTAATACCAACTGCTTCCATTACGGCACGAACAGGACCACCAGCAATAACACCGGTACCTTCTGCTGCTGGCATCATTAAAACAGAACCTCTGCCAAATTTACCAAGCACTTCGTGTGGAATACTTGTTCCTAATAATGAAACGTCAACCATGTTTTTCTTTGCTCTTGCAGTAGCCTTATCAATTGCTTCTGGAACTTCAGTAGCTTTACCCATAGCGCAACCAATTTTGCCAGCACCGTTACCAACTACAACGAAAGCAGCAAAACGCATGTTTCTACCACCTTTAACAACCTTAGTAACACGGTTAACTTGAATTAATTTCTTAACTAAGCCGTCGTTTTCTTCCGCCCTTCTAGGCGCTTTATTATTATCTCTTGCCATTTTTGTTATCTCCTTGATTTATTAGATTAGAATTCTAATCCGCCTTCTCTTGCGCCGTCTGCTAAGCTTTGAACTCTGCCTGTATAAAGATATCCGCCTCTGTCATAAACAATAGTTTTGATATCTTTAGCAAGCGCTTTTTTAGCAACTAGCTTACCAACTTCGAAAGCTTGGGCTTTTTTATCCATACCTTCTAAAGAACCTTTAATTTCTTTGTCTAGTGTAGATGCTGTAACCAAGGTCTTTCCATTAACGTCGTCGATAATTTGTGCATAAATGTGATTTAAACTTCTATACACAGATAGTCTTGGGGTTTCAGCTGTACCTTTAATTTTAGCTCTTACCCTCTTGTGTCTTTTTAATCTGTCTTGATTTTTATTGATTTTTGTAATCATTGTTTTTCTCCTGATTTAATAACTTTTCGCATCAAAAGATGCACTCGGCAGACGTAGAAAAACACCCACGTCCACTAAAAGCACTTTAAATTTTAGCCTTTTGAACCAGCTGCTTTACCAACTTTTCTTTCAATTACTTCATCGCTATAACGAATTCCGTAACCGTGATATGGTTCTGGTTCTCTAATTCCACGAATCATAGCTGCGAATTGGCCAACTTTTTCCTTGTCAATACCACTTACGGCGATTTCCGTTTGTGATGGACATTCTAAAGCGATACCTGTTTCTTCAACTACTTCTACAGGATGAGAGAAACCAACGTTTAGAACTACCTTGTTGCCTTGTTTAGCTACTTTCCAACCTACACCATTAACGATTAAAACTTTCTTAAAGCCTTCTGTAACGCCTTTAACCATATTAGCAGTTAAAGCTCTGTATAAGCCGTGTTTAGCCTTTGTTGAGCCTTCGTCGTTTGCTCTTGTGAATTTAATTACGTTTTCTTCTACTACAGGTGTAATAATAGGGTCATAAACTTGAGATAAAGTACCTTTTGGTCCTTTAACTGTAATAACGTTGTTTGCTATTTCTACAGTTACGCCAGCAGGTATTGTAATAACTGCATTACCAATTCTTGACATATTGTTTACCTCCTACCATACGTAAGCAAGAACTTCGCCACCTTGGTGAACTTTCTTTGCTTCCTTACCTGTCATAATACCACGTGATGTAGATAGAATAGCAATACCTAAACCACCAAGTACTTGTGGGATTTCTTCTGCACCTACGTATACTCTTAAGCCTGGTTTACTTACTCTCTTTAAACCTGTGATAACTTTTTGACCATTTTCGTATTTTAACGTAATAACGATAGTACCTTGTATACCTTCTTCATATTTAACACCAGCAATATAACCTTCTTCTAAAAGAATGTTTGCAATAGCTTTTTTAGTGTTAGAAGCAGGAATTTCAACCGTTTCGTGCTTCGCTTGTAAAGCGTTTCTAATTCTTGTAAGCATATCTGCAATAACGTCTGTCATTATACTATCCTCCTTTTACCAACTTGCCTTTTTAATTCCAGGAATTTGGCCTTTATATGCTAAATTTCTAAAGCATATACGGCAAATACCATATTTACGGAGTACAGCATGTGGACGACCACAAATGCTACATCTGGTATAAGCTCTGGTTGAATATTTAGCAGGTTTTTGCTGTTTGTTTATCATTGCTTTTTTAGCCATAATTTTTACTCCTTAACCAATTACTTGTTTGCGAAAGGCATACCGAGTAATGCAAGTAATTCTCTTGCTTCTTCGTCTGTCTTTGCAGTAGTGGTGATACAAATATCAAACCCTCTAATTTTCTCTACTTGGTCGTATGAAATTTCAGGGAAGATTAATTGTTCTTTAACACCCATTGCATAGTTACCTCTGCCATCAAAAGACTTCGTAGGAACACCACGGAAGTCTCTAACTCTTGGTAGAGCGATTGAAACGAACTTATCGAAGAATTCGTACATTCTAGTTCCTCTTAAAGTTACTTTCATACCAATGCTTTGACCTTCTCTAATTTTAAAGTTAGCAACCGATTTTTTTGCTGCTGTTAGAACAGGTTTTTGACCGGAGATAATTTTTAATTCTTCTTGAGCTTGTTGAACGCTCTTAGCATTATCTTTAACGTCGCCTAAACCAGAGTTGATTGTAATTTTTACTAGTTTTGGAACTTGGTTTACGTTTGCATAGTTAAATTTCTTAACAAGGGCTGGTACAACAACGCTGTCGTATAATGCTTTAACTCTGTTAATTTCTGCCATTTTTAACTTTACCTCCGTTATTCTTCGCTTTTAGCAGTCTTTTTAGACTTGCTTGCTTTCTTTTCAGTTGCTGGTTTTTCTTCAGCAGGTTTCTTTGCTTTTTTCTTTGCAGTTTTAGCTACTTCTTTTACTTCTTTAGTTGTATCTAAAAGAGCCTTACAAACTCTGCAAACACGTACCTTTTTGCCATCAACAAAGTCGTATTTAACTCTTACGGCTTTGCCACATACTGGGCAAACTACTAATACGTTACTTGCATCAATTGGGCCAGATTGCTTTTCAATAGAACTTACGTCTTGAGCAGACCTTGCCTTTTTGTGTTTGTATTGAACGTTAACTCCGTCTACAACAATTTTATTGGTTTTTGGAATAGCAACTAGAACCTTTGCAGTTTTACCAGCATCTTTACCAGTTAAAACTTTTACTGTATCGTTCTTTTTAACTTTCATCTTCGTTCTCCTTATAACACTTCTGGTGCAAGAGAGATAATACGCATATAGTCTTTATCTCTAAGTTCTCTTGCTATAGGCCCAAAAATACGAGTTCCTCTTGGTTGTTTTTGGTTATCAATAATAACTGCAGCATTTTCATCAAAACGAACGAAAGTACCGTCTTTTCTTCTTACGCCACTTGTTGAACGTACGATAACAGCCTTTACAACGTCGCCTTTCTTAACTGCGCCACCTGGGGTTGCAGTTTTTACAGATGCTACGATTACGTCGCCAATGTTGCCTGTTCTTCTAAAAGAACCGCCTAGAACTCTTATACACATCAATTCTTTTGCTCCAGAGTTATCTGCAGCTTTTAATCTACTTTGTGGTTGTATCATATAGAGCCTCCTTATTTAGCCTTTTCAATTATTTCAGCAACTCTCCAATTCTTGTCTTTAGAAAGTTTTCTAGTTTCAACAATTAGAACTTTGTCGCCGATACCGCATTGATTTAGCTCGTCGTGTGCTTTAAACTTATGAGTTTTCTTAATAGTTTTCTTATAAAGTGGGTGTTTTGCTTTATCTTCAATTGCAACAACAACTGTTTTATCCATTTTGTCAGAAACAACTAAACCAACTCTTTCTTTTCTTAAATTTCTTTCCATAATACCTACTCCTTACTTACCTGCTTCAATTTCCTTTTGTCTTAAAAGGGTCTTTACTCTTGCAATATCCTTTTTACAGGTATTAAGAGAAGCAGTAATTTCGAGTTGTCCTATAGCGTGACGGAAACGAAGGTTAAACAATTCTTCAGAAAGTTCTTTAAGTTTTGTGTTTAACTCGTCAACCGATAATTCGCGAATATCTTTCGTTTTCATTAACCTTCACCGCCTTCTTCAATAATTTCTTCAGCAACGCTCTTCTTAACAAACTTTGTTTTAACAGGAAGTTTGTGACCAGCAAGTCTCATTGCTTCTTTTGCGATATTTTCTGGAACACCAGACATTTCAAATAATACTCTGCCTGGTTTAACAACTGCTACCCAGAATTCTACTGAACCTTTACCGCTACCCATACGGCTATCGGCAGGTTTCTTTGTTACTGGTTTGTGTGGGAAAATATCTATCCATACTTTACCACCACGTTTAATAAATCTGGTCATTGCTACACGGGCTGCTTCAATTTGATTTGATTTAATCCAGCCTGGTTCTGTAGCTACTAAACCGTAATCACCGTATGCAATTTGGTTACCCTTAGTGCATTTACCGGTCATTCTGCCACGGTGAACTCTTCTTCTTTTAACTCTTTTAGGCATTAACATAATTACGCTTGGCCTCCTTCAACTCTTTTCTTTTTAGGAGCACCTATAACTTCGCCTTTGTATATCCAGCATTTAATACCGATAATACCAAATGTTGTAAGTGCTTCTGCAAAGCCGTATTCAATATCAGCTCTTAACGTTTGTAGAGGAATTGAACCTTCGTGATAGCTTTCACTACGAGCAATTTCTGCGCCGTCAAGTCTTCCGCTTACGCAAACTTTAATACCTTTAATACCGCTTCTCATTGACCTAGAAATTGCTTGTTTCATTGCTCTTCTGAATGAAACCCTCTTTTCTAGTTGAGATGCAATACTTTCAGCAACTAGTTGTGCATCAGCATCTGGTTTTTTAACTTCTGATATATTGATTGCTATTTGTTTACCTTTGCAAATTTTTGCTACTAATTTCTTAATAACTTCAATTTCGCTACCTTGTTTACCAATTAAAACACCAGGACGAGCCGTGAAAATTGTAATGGTAACTTTTTGAGCAGCTCTTTCAATAACTATTTTTGAAATTGCAGCTTGAACACTCTTGTTTTTTGTGTTTGCAGTTTCTTTCTTTTCTGTGCCGTACTTATCTTTAAGCATTGCACGAATTTCATAATCTTCTTTAATGTTAGCAGCAACATCTTTTTTATCTACAAACCATTGAGTATCCCAATCTTTAATAATACCAACTCTTAAGCCGTGTGGATTAACTTTTTGTCCCATACTATCCTCCTATGCTTTAGCGTCTAGCACTATCGTAATGTGGCTAGTACGTTTCAAAATTCTAAATGCTCTGCCTTGTGCTCTTGGCATAACTCTCTTTAGAGTTGGGCCTTGGTCTGCATAACATTTTGCTACGAATAGGTTATCTCTACTCATACCTAAATTGTTTTCTGCGTTTGCAGCTGCAGATAAAAGTACTTTTTTAATAGGTTCGCAAGCAGATTTTGGTGTATTTTCTAAAATAGCAACTGCTTCTCTTAAACCTTTTCCTCTAATAATATCAAGAACAATTCTTACTTTGAAAGGAGAAATTCTAACGTACTTAGCAGATGCTCTTGGGCGCCTGTCTTTAGTAGCTTCAATTTTCTCTTTCTTTAATCTCATATTTTTAGCCATTTTGTACCTCCTATCTTGCACCCGTGGTCTTTTCACCAGCGTGGCCTTTAAAGGTTCTGGTTGGTGCAAATTCTCCTAATTTACAACCTACCATATCTTCAGTTACGTATACAGGAGCGTGCTTTCTTCCGTCATAAACGGCAATCGTGTGGCCTACCATTTGTGGGAAAATAGTTGATGCTCTTGACCAAGTTTTTAAAACTTTCTTTTCGTTCTTTTCGTTTAATTCTTCAATTCTCTTTAAGAGTTTTGGTTCCACGTAAGGACCTTTTTTAACACTTCTACTCATGTCGTTCTCCTTAATTTATCCTAGTGATAATAAACTTGTTTGAAGCCTTTTTGTGCTTTCTGGTCTTGTAACCTAAAGCAGGTTTACCCCAAGGAGTAACTGGACCAGGCATACCGATAGGTGATTTACCTTCACCACCACCGTGTGGGTGGTCGCATGGGTTCATAACTACACCACGAACTGTAGGACGTATACCTAAGTATCTGGTTTTACCAGCCTTACCAATTCTAATAATTTCGTGTTCTAAGTTACCAACTTGACCTATCGTTGCTTTACAACTTGCAAGGATATATCTCATTTCACCACTTGGCATTTTGATTGTTACGTATTTTTCATCTCTTGCCATAATTTGTGCGCTCATACCTGCTGCTCTAGCAATTTGGCCACCTTTACCAGGTTGCATTTCTATATTGTGTACCATTGTACCTACAGGAATGTCTTTTAATTGTAGGGCGTTACCAACTTTAATATCTGCTGTTGGACCACTTACTACAACGTCGCCAACCTTTAAGCCTACTGGTGCAAGAATATATTTCTTTGTACCATCTTTGTAGAATAGCAATGCAATGTTTGCACTACGATTTGGGTCGTATTCTATTGTTTTTACTGTTGCTGGAATACCATCTTTATTCCTTTTGAAATCAATAATACGGTATTTTCTTCTGTTACCGCCACCAATATGACGAACAGTTATTTTACCTTGAGCATTTCTACCACCACTCTTTCTTTGGTCTTCTAAAAGAGATTTTTCTGGTTTCTTTGCTGTAATTTCATCATAAGCACTAACTGTCATAAAACGGCGTGCAGATGAAGTAGGTTTATATCTTTTAATAGCCATTTTTAATTCCTCCGTTTACATTAAGACAACGAATCGAAAAATTCGATTGACTTGCTGTCGGCTTTTAGTTGAACAACGGCTTTCTTATAGTCTGGTGTATAACCTTCGTATTTGCCTTGTCTTTTTAACTTGCCACCAACAATTGCTGTGTTTACTTTTTCAACTTTTACACCGAAGATTTCTTCGATTGCAAGTTTAATTTGTGTCTTGTTAGCGTTCTTTGCTACGATAAAAACGTACTTTTTATCTTGAATACCTGCATAACTCTTTTCAGAGAGTAAAGGTCTAATTATAATATCGTGTGCAGCCATTATTACTTAACCTCCTCAAGTTTTTGAACTAATTGTTCAACAGCCTTTTGGGAAATAACTACTTTTGCATTTTTAACTACTTCGTATGTGTTAAGTTGTAGCGCTGGAACGTTAGTAATTGTTTTAATGTTAGAACAAGCTCTTAAAACGTTTACGTCGCTGTTATCCATTACAACTAATACAGATTTTTCTAGTTTAAATGCTTGTAAGAAATTTACCATTTCTTTAGTTTTTGGTTGTGCTACTTTAATTTCGTCTATTACGATGATTTCGTTATCTCTTAATTTTTGAGATAAAGCAGATTTTAATGCTGTGTGTTTTGCTTTAACGTTCATCTTCTTAGAGAAATCTCTAGATTTTGGTGCGAATACTACGCCACCTTTAACCCATTGAGGACTTCTAATAGAACCTTGTCTTGCTCTACCTGTTCCTTTTTGTCTCCAAGGTTTTGCACCACCACCACGAACTTCGCTACGGGTTAAAGTGCTTTTTGTTCCTTGTCTTTCGTTTGCAAGCCTTGCAACGATTGCTTGGTGAATAACTGCTTCTTTGAATTCTACGCCAAACACCTTTTCAGAAAGTTCAAGTGTGCCAACTTCTTGTGCTTGCATATTATACATTTTAATACTAGGCATATTTAACCTCCTTACGCTTTAACGGTGTTTCTAATTGTTACAATGCCCTTTACAGGACCTGGAACAGCACCTTTAACAAGAATTACGTTTCTTGCTTTGTCTACCTTTACGACTTCAAGGTTTTGTATGGTTACGTTTTCGTGACCCCATTGACCAGACATCTTTTTGCCTTTGAATACCCTTGATGGATTACTAATAGCACCCATAGAACCAACTTCTCTGTGTACAGGGCCAACACCGTGGGTTTCTTTTAGTCTGTGGTGATTCCATCTTTTAATAACACCTGTGAAACCATGACCTTTAGATACGCCAGATACGTCTATTCTATCGCCTTCAGCGAAAGTGTCGCATTCAATTACAGTGCCAACTTCAATTGATTCTGCATTGTCTAGCCTGAATTCTTTTAGAACTTTCTTTGGTTCAATACCAAGTTTCTTAAATACTCCAAGTTCTGGCTTGTTCATTTTAGGTTTATTTGATTTGTCTACTTTAACGTCGCCAAAACCTAATTTTACTGCTGAGTAACCGTCTCTTTCTAAAGTTTTTACCTGTACTACTGGGCATGGACCTGCCTCAATAACTGTTACTGGTATAACTTTGCCGTCTTGGGAAAATAATTGTGTCATTCCCAACTTCTTTCCAATGATTGCTTTATTCATAATGATAAAGTTCACCTCCGTTATATTATATAATGTTTATTAATTACAATTTAATTTTGATATCTACACCAGCAGGTAAGTGAATGCTGTCTAATAACTTAACGTTTGGTGAGTAAATATCTATAAGTCTTTTGTGTGTTCTAATTTCAAATTGTTCTCTTGAATCTTTGTATTTGTGTGGTGAACGAAGTATTGTAACTACTTCTTTTTCTGTAGGTAGTGGAATAGGACCACTAATCTTTGCACCAGACTTTTTCATTGTTTCAACAATTCTTGTTGCAGCTTGGTCTAACATTTCTGTGTCGTAAGACATAAGCTTAATTCTAATTTTTTGACTTGCCATTTTTTTCTCCTTTTTTTCCTAACTTTTTGTTTTGCTGTAAACTCTGCCGTGTGTGTCTAAAATTACTAATAAAAAAATCATCCGCCGATACTTAAGTTTTTTAAGTCGCTGCGAATGACTTTACTAATTTATTTTAAGTTAGTCGCAGAGGTCTAAGCCTCCACACTTGTCAACGGAAATTATCTTTCAGTTTGGCTGAAT
>JAZOOP010000053.1:0-8050 GCA_045655065.1 Christensenellaceae bacterium | reverse complement strand
AACAATAAACAACTTAATTTAACTATTACTTGTGCTTCAGGCATAGAAAAGGTTACAAAGTCTGAATTAAAAAGGCTAGGCTTTGGCGAAGACCTGCCTGCTGTAAATGGCTGTATAGATTTTACGGGCACTTTTTTAGACGTTGCTAGGTGCAACATAAACTTGCGTACGGCAGACAGGGTGTATATTAAATTAAAAACTTTTGAAGCGTTAACGTTTGACCAACTTTTTGATGGCGTTAGGGAAATAGATTTTTCTAATTTTTTACCAAAAGATGCAAATATAGTTGTAAATGGCAAATGTGTTAAAAGTACGCTTTTTGCTGTTTCGGCTTGCCAAAGCATAGTTAAGAAGGCAATTTGCGTAAGTTTAAGTAACTCTACTGATACTGAAATTATAGAAAAAGGCGAAAAATACCAAATTTTCTTTTCAATATTTAAAAATCAAGCCACAATTTATTTAAATACTAGTGGAATAGGTTTGCATAAACGAGGTTATAAAGATAGGGTTTGGATAGCTCCTATTAAAGAAACCCTCGCATCTGCCTTGGTGTTAATGAGCGACTTTTATTTTGAAACACCTTTTTTAGACCCGTTTTGTGGCTCGGGAACAATTCCTATAGAGGCGTGTAATATAGCGCTTAACGTAGCCCCAAATTTAAATAGAGATTTTGACTTTTTGCATTGGCGTTCATTTGATAAAAAATTATATAATTTAGCAATGCAAGAGGCTAAAGATAAAGAACAATTAGGTAGAAAAATAGAAATTTTTGCATCTGATATAGATAAAAAGGCAATAGACCTAGCCAAAAGGCACGCCGAAAGAGCAGGATTAAAAGATAGAATTAATTTTAGAGTGTGCGACGTTAAGAATTGTGAAAATATTCTTAAAAATGGAACTATTGTTACAAACCCACCATACGGAGAAAGGGTTTACGATAAAGAAGAGGCTATTAACTGCTATAAAGGTCTTAAAGAAACTTTCAATAGGTTGAATAATTGGTCTGCATTTATAATAACTGCTGAAAAAAGTTTTGAAAAAGCCTTTAAGAAGAAAGCCGATAGAATTAGAAAACTATACAACTCTGAAAAAGAGTGTAATTTTTACTATTATTATAAAGAAAGAGAGAGGCGTTAAATATGGACGGAAAGTTATTAGTTGAAAAATTGCTTAGATATGCCGTAAACTTTTTACATCTGAACAAAAGAGACGTAATATATATGCGTAATATTTTGTTAAAAGAATTTAATTTAGATGCACCTGTTAAAGATTGCGCTAATTTAGATTTTATAGATAGTTTAATCGTTCCAGACGTTTTAACAAAAGAAATAGAAGATTATGCACTAGAAAACGGCTTTATAGAAGATGGCGAACAAAATTTATATAGCACGTATATTTTTGGTTTGCTTTCTCCGTTGCCATCAAAGGTTAACGAAACGTTTATGGCGTTAAAAGAAGAAAGTATAGAAAAGGCTTGTGCATATTTATATGATTTAGGCATTAAAAACGATTATATTAAAAAAACTGCAATAGAAAAAAATCTTAAATGGGAATATGAAGATGGCAATAGGCTATTAGAAATTACTATTAACCTTTCTAAGCCAGAAAAAAGCAATAAAGATATTGCTAAACTGTTAACTGCTCCTAAGGCAGAAAAATACCCAAGTTGTTTATTATGCAAAGAAAACGAAGGGTTTAAGGGAACTTTAACTCACCCTGCAAGAGAAAATATTAGAACTATTTCTTTAACAATGGGTGGCGAGCCTTGGTTTGTGCAATATTCTCCTTATGCTTATTATGAAGAACATATGATTGCTATTTCAGAAAAGCACACCCCAATGCATATAGAAAGAGATACTGTACATAAGTTGGCAGACTTTGTAGATTTCTTTCCAAATTATATGATAGGTTCTAACGCATCTTTACCAATAGTTGGTGGTTCAATATTAAACCACGAACACTTCCAAGGTGGCAAACACCTAATGCCAATGCATAAAGCGCCTATTGAAAAGGAATATTCTTCTAGTGAATTTTCTTCAGTTAAAATAGGTAAGGTAGATTGGTATAATAGCGTAATTAGGTTAGAAAGCCAAGATAGAAATGCTGTTTTAAATTTAGTAGAAAAAATTATTAATGCTTGGAAATATTATTCTGACGAAGAAAATTATATTTTTGCCGAAACTAACGGGGAAAAACATAATTCACTATCTCCGGTATGTAGAAAACAAGATAATAAATATATTTTTGACATAATTTTAAGGAATAATATAACAAACGAAGAATATCCAGAAGGTGTTTTTCATGCTCATCCTGAATACCATAATATTAAAAAAGAAGGTATTGGTTTAATTGAAGCAATGGGATTGTTTATTTTACCAGGTAGGCTAAAACAACAATTAAACGATATAGCAGATATATTGTGCAAAAACGTAAAATATAGTGTAGAAGAATTAGGAAAGCAAGAAAATTTCTTGTTCGTTCATAGAAATATGATTGCAAGTTTAGTAGCAACAGGTTTTGTTGAAACTAAAGAAAAGGCTTTAGAAAAAGTTACAAATTGTGTAAACGAAACTTGCAAAAACATTTTATATAATACGGCAGTATTTAAGAATAACGAAGTTGGTCAAAAAGGTTTTGATAAATTCTTAAATAGCATAGGAATATTTAGTAAATAAAAAGGGGTAATAATAATGAACGTATTAGTAACGGGTGGTGCAGGTTATATAGGCTCTCATACTACTTTAGAACTTTTAGAAGCAGGGCACGAAGTAGTTTGTATAGATAATTTAAGTAATAGTAAAGAAGAATCTATTAAAAGAGTAGAAAAATTAACGGGCAAAAAGGTTTGTTTTTATAAAGGCGACATAAGAGATAAGGAAATTTTAACTAAAATTTTTAATGAACATAAAATAGATTCTGTTATTAACTTTGCAGGTTACAAAGCCGTAGGTGAATCTTGCCAAAAACCATTAGAATATTACGAAAATAATATTCAAGGCCTATTGGTTTTGGTTATGACCATGCGTGAATTTGGCGTTAAAAACTTAGTATTTTCTTCTTCTGCTACAGTTTATGGCAAGCCAAAAAGTGTTCCAATTACTGAGGATTTTCCACTTTCTACTTCTAACCCATACGGCAGTACGAAATTATTTATAGAATATATTTTAAAAGATTTATATGCATCAGATAATTCTTTCAACATTGCAATTTTACGTTACTTTAACCCGGTTGGCGCACACTCTTCTGGGCTAATTGGAGAAGACCCAAAAGGTATTCCTAACAATCTTTGTCCTTATATTACCCAAGTTGCAGTAGGTAAACGTAAAGAGTTAGGTGTTTTTGGTAACGACTATAACACTCACGACGGCACGGGTGTAAGAGATTATATTCACGTTGTAGATTTATCTAAAGGCCACGTTTTAGCCGTTAATAAATTAGCCGAAAGCCCTGGCTTAATAATAGTTAATTTAGGCACGGGCGTTGGATATAGTGTATTAGATATGGTTAAAGCATTTGAAAAGGTAACAGGCAAACCAATTCCTTATAAAATAATGCCAAGAAGACCAGGCGATATTGATGAATGTTATGCAGACCCAAAATTGGCACAAGAAATTTTAGGTTTCAAGGCTGAAAAAACCTTAGAAGATATGTGTAGAGATGCTATGAATTGGCAAACAAAAAACCCAAACGGCTACGAAGATTAATAAAAACACAAAAAACAAAATATAAAAAATTAACCAAAAATGCAAAAATTGTGATTTTTTGCATTTTTATTTTTGCCAAAAACTTGCAAAAATGCTAAAAATGGTGTAAAATACAAATATAAAAAATAAAAAAAATTAAAAAATGGTGAATTTATGAATTTTGGCTATGTAAAAATTGCAACGGTTACTCCTAACATAAAAGTTGCCGATATTACCGAAAACGTTAATCAAATAAAAAATGGTATAAAAACGGCATATTCAAATGGCGCAGAAATAATAGTTTTCCCCGAAATGTGTGTAACAGGCTATACTATTGCAGATTTAGTTTTTTCTAAGGTTTTATTAGATGGCACAATTACTGGGTTAGAAGAAATTGCAAATTATTCTAAAGGCTACGAATGTTTAATTTTTGTAGGTTTGCCAATTAGTGTAAACGGTTTAATTTATAACGTTTGTGCTTGCGTATGTAATGGTAAAGTTTTGGGGCTTATTCCTAAAACCAACTTAAAAAATTATGCAGAGGGCAAAGAAAAAAGGTATTTTGCAACTCCTTTAGAAGAAAACGTTTATATAAATTTATTTAACGAAGAAATTCCGTTTGGAACTAATATTATTTTTGAACATAATAAAAACAAAAACTTAAAGGTTGCAGTAGAAATTGGCGAAGATATATCTTCTATAATTCCACCAAGCAAAATTCACGCAATAAATGGTGCTACCGTTATAGTTAATATTAATGCTAGTGCAGAAAAGGTAGGCGATATAGAATATAGAAAAACTTTAGTAAAGGCAAATTCTTCAAGTAGTGTTTGCGCTTACGTTTTGTGTAGTGCAGGAGATGGCGAATCTTCAACAGACCTTGTTTTTTCGGGGCACAACATAATTGCTGAAAATGGAAAAATACTAAACGAGAGCACGCCTTTTTCTAACGAAATTACCTATGCCGACGTAGACGTAGATTTTATTAATTACGAAAGAACTAGGGTGTTTAACCAAAATTATGCTAAAGAAAAATATGCTGTTGTACAATTTGTTAGCTATAATCCAAATGCAAAATTATTAAGAAAATACGAAAAAACACCTTTCGTTCCAACTAACGAAGAAGAACTTTATAACAGGTCTAATTTAATATTGCAAATGCAAGCAAAAGGCTTAAAAAAGCGTATAGAACATACAAATTGTAAAACTATTGTATTAGGGCTTTCCGGTGGTTTAGATTCTACTTTGGCTTTAATTGTTGCCGTAAATGCAATTAAAATGCTAAATAGGCCTACTACAGATATTTTGGCAGTTACAATGCCTTGTTTTGGTACAACTTCTAGAACGTTGCAAAACTCTATTCAACTAGCAAAAGCCTTAAAAGTTAGCCTAAAAAAAATAGATATTTCTAAAAGTGTAACAAGGCACTTAAAAGATTTAAAACATAACGAAACTACTTTAGACGTAACTTTTGAAAATGCTCAAGCAAGGGAAAGAACACAGGTTTTAATGGATTTAGCAAATATGTATAACGGCATGGTGCTAGGTACGGGCGACCTTTCTGAATTAGCGTTAGGTTGGGCTACCTATAACGGCGACCATATGAGTATGTATGGTGTTAATTCCTCAATTCCTAAAACTTTAGTAAGGCATTTAGTAAGCCATTTTGCTTTTAATAGTAAAGGTAAGTTAAAGGCAGTTTTATTAGACGTGTTAGATACGCCTGTTAGCCCAGAACTTTTACCTGCTGAAAACGGAGATATTGCTCAAAAAACCGAAGATATAGTTGGGCCATATATTTTACACGACTTTTATTTATATCATTTTGTAAGAAACGGCTTTTCGCCTAGCAAAATATATGAAATTGCCGTAAAAACGTTTGAAGAATTTAATAAAGAAACAATATTAAAATGGCTAAAAATATTTGTTAGAAGGTTTTTTAACCAACAATTTAAACGCTCTTGTTTGCCAGATGGGGTTAAAATAGGTAGTGTTGGTTTATCTCCTAGGGGCGATTTTAATATGCCAACAGACGCCGTTAGTAAATTATGGCTAGAAGAATTAGAAAATATTAAAATATAATTAAATAAGAAAAACCGTAAAAACCATGCAAAAAGCATGGTTTTTTTATTATTTTTGGTAAAAATTGGCACAAAAACTAGTTGACTTTATTTATTGTAGTTGCTATAATAAAAGGCGAACAAATGTTCGTATATTAAAAACAAGGGTAAAAATTATGCAAAGCAAAGAAAGAACTTATTTTTGTATAGATATGAAATGTTTTTTCGCTTCCGTAGAGTGTGTAGAACGTGGGCTTAACCCGTTTGAAACAAACCTTGTAGTTGCCGATGCAACTAGGGGGCAGGGGGGGATTTGCCTTGCTATTTCGCCTAAATTAAAGGCTCAAGGGGTAAAAAATAGGTGTAGGCTATATGAAATTCCTAAAACCATAAATTATATTATTGCAAAGCCACAAATGAGAAAATATATAGAATATTCTGCCGATATTTACGCAGTTTACTTAAAATACATAAGTCCGGAAGATATTCACGTTTATTCTATAGACGAAGCGTTTTTAGACGTTACCGACTACTTAAAATGCTATAAAATTACTGCTTACGATTTTGCTAAATTATTAATAGATGAAATTTACAATATTAAAGGAATTCCTGCAACTGCAGGCATTGGTACAAACCTATATTTAGCAAAAATTGCCCTAGATATAAGCGCTAAAAAGAACGCAAGCCACATAGCCTTTTTAGATGAAGAATTATATAAAAAAACGTTATGGAAACATCAGCCAATTACAGATTTTTGGCAAATTGCAGGTGGTACGGCAAAAAGGCTAGCAAAATACGGCATATTTGATATGAAAGGTATTGCCACGGCAGATGAAGGTTTTTTATATAGGCTATTCGGCATAAATGCAGAACTTTTAATAGACCACGCCAATGGAAAAGAGCCTTGCCTTATGGCTGATATTAAGACGTATAAAGGCAAAAGCCACTCTATTTCTAACTCGCAAATTTTATTTAACGACTACACTTACGATAAGGCGTTGTTGGTTTTAATGGAAATGGCGTTAAATGGTTGCCAAGAATTATTAAGAAGGCACATTATAGCAAAAAACGTGGGTATAAGCGTTGGATATTCTAAAGATATAATTCCACCAACTAAAGCCACTATAAAAATGGTAGAACGCACTAACGTTTATTCAATTATAAAAGAATACGTAAAAGATTTATATATAAAAAGCACCAATAAAGAAGCCCCTATAAGAAAACTTTCTATAACTTTTTTTAACGTTGCAGACGAATGCCAAGAGGGTTACGATATGTTTTGCGACTATAATAAAATAGAAAAGGAAAAAGCCGTAGAGCAGGCTGTTTTGCAAATTAAAGATAAATTTGGTAAAAACGCTATGTTAAGGTGTGCCGATTTAGAAGAAGGCGCTACAGCACAAATTAGAAATAAACTAATTGGAGGGCATAACGGTGAATAGGCAAGACAGGGCAAAACAGTTTTTACCCTTTGATGCGTTAAAGGGCTTAAGAGAAGAAATGAAAAAAAGGGAAGAACTAACTTTAAGGGAAAACAAACGAGAATTACTAGATGAAGAAATAGAAAATATTACTAAAGAATTATTAAAAATAAAAAAAGGAAACGTGGTGGAAGTTAGTTTTTTTAACCTTGGTTACACAAAAAATATAAAAGGCGAAATAACTTGTAAAAACCTAACGTTTAAGTATGTAATTATACAAGACATAAAAATCTTTTTTGATGATATTTATTCGTTAAAAATAGTAGATTAAACAAAAAATGCACCCTAATTAAAGGGTGCATTATTTTTATTAGTTAGTAAAAATTAAAGTAGTTCTAGTGGAGCAAGAAATATAACGTCTTTTCTAAACTGAGCGTCGCCTTCAGCCAAAACAAATGCCTTTTTATCAACAATTCCACCGGCTTTTTCTACTAAGGCTTCTAAACCTTTTAGGCTTTCGCCTGTAGAAATAACGTCGTCAACAATGGTAACTTTTTTGCCTTTAATAAGTTCGGTATCTACTTTAGATAAATAAAATTCTTGGTCTTTACCAGTGGTAATAGAAGAGCCGTATTGAACGGAAATACCATCTTGCATATAAAGTTTTTTGCTTTTTCTTGCAACTGCATAGAAAGGCATATTTAATTCTCTTGCAACAACGTGAGCAAGTTGTAAGCCTTTAGATTCAGCCGTTAAAATAACTTCACTATCTTTTAATAGTTTTGCAAGTTCTTTTCCGCAATATTCAGTTAAACTTTGGTTTCCGTGTAAATTAAAAAAGGCAATTTTAATTCCACTTGGTAGCATTAAAATAGGAAGTTGTTCT
>JAZOOP010000052.1:0-3547 GCA_045655065.1 Christensenellaceae bacterium | reverse complement strand
TTGCCTTTGTGATTGCATAACTTAAGGTTAGGTCTTCTGAATTTCCGTTAGACCATACGTAATTTACCTTATCTTTTAATGAAATTACTACTTGGTATTCGCCTACGTTTACGTTACCTTCGTTAGATATTGTATATAGTTCGTTTTCTACTACTACAGGTTTAATTAGGTTGCCTGTGTATACAAAACTATTTGCATTTAGGCTTACTGCGTCTACAAAAATTGTGCCAACAACAAAAGTAACTTCAACTTCCCTTATGTTATAATTCAACAAATCGTCTGGAGTAAATATAGCAACGTGAGTTTGTTCGCCCGCATTACCAACCAAAGCATCTAGGCCTTCTTTCCAGGTCCAAGTTCCAAAATAACTAAATGGTAATTGATTTACAAATTTACCTAAATTATCTAAATAAGTGGCATTAATAATATCTACAACTGAATCGGTATTATCTATTTTTGTAATTTCAACTGCTACTATAGTTGTTTTTGGTAGGAAATGTTCTGATTCATTTACCGAAATAGTAACGTTATATAAACCACTATTTGATAATTTATCTACCACACTACCATTTAATTCATAGGTGTAAGTGATTTCTTGTTCATTATTATTAACTTGCGCACGAAAAGCATAACTAGCGGTTGGATTGTACACAAATTTGCCATCTTCTGGCATATTAACACTAAAAATGCTTTCTGCTTTATTTAACGTTAATTGAAGTGTTCCTTCTTGAACATTGTAGTTTACCGTATCGGTTGGGGTGAAAATAACACTATAGTTGTTTTTGCCAATTTTTAATTCTTCATTAGGGTTTTCCCACGAATAACATAATGGAAGTTCTACGTGGGTTAAAATGCTTAAAATTTCTTTATCATAGGTAAAGGTTTCAAGCATAGCTTGAACATCTTCAAAATTTGCCATATTGGCTTTTTGAATAATCAATTGTGCCGTAACAGATTCTGCCACGTATTTTTCAGATTGTAATAAAAGAATTATTTCATATGAATCTACCGTGATTTTTGCATTATTGCCTAAAACAACGTAGTCGTTATCTAGCACGCCGTTAACTTGTATTTCTAAAGATTTTTCTTGCCCGTCGTAAACATATTCATTTTGTAATATTTCAAAAGAAACTTGTTTCTTTGCAACGGCAAAAGTAACTTCTTTTTCTATAGAATTATAGTTTTTTGTGTCAGTAGGATTAAAAACTGCTAATGCTGAAAAAGTATTTGGAGTAAGAATTTGTATAGAACCATTTTTCCAAGACCAAACACCAATATTTTGTATTGTTGCAGTAAGTTCCACGTTTTCTAGAAGGCTACCATAAATTGCTTGTTCTAAATTAACTATAGCATCTACGTTAGGGTTTGCTTTATTAACGGTTAATATACCCTTTGTTATTTCTATAATTTCAAAGTTAGCAAGATTATTTTCTTTAATACCTATTTCATACTCCCCTTCTTGTGGACTAAAAATAGGCGCATTTGCTTGTAGAGTTATTTGGCTTAAGAATTTACTATCTAATATATTTCCATCAACGTCATAAACACTAATGGTAAAGGTTGGAACTACGCCATTATAGAGCATTGTTTCATTTGAAAGGCTAACTTTTATAGGTTTCTTTACAATATCAAACGTACCAGAAAATTCACCTAAATAGTTAGGGTCTTCTATAATAAATTGATAAGCATAGTTACCAACTTCAACTGCCTTGTCGTATTGAGGGGCAAAAATTACGTTTACTTCTTGGTTATTTGTTCCAACTAAAACGTATTCTGGCTCTTTGATTTCGCCGTCATATTCAAAAGAATTAATTTCAACGTTAAATTCTAAGGCTTTTTTTCTAACGGTTACGTCTACCGTGCTATTTGCAAAAACTTGTTGGTTAGTTAAAACAAATTTAACGTTTTCGGTATGAGTGCCTACTTCACCGATAGTTTCGGTTAAAGGCCTATCAAATTGCCAACTGCCAAATTTGTTAGATGGCAACGTAATATCTTCTAATTTATCTTCATAAATTGCCGTTATTGGTTGCAATTCTGGAAGAACAACGTCTTCGTTGAATAAAGCATTTATTTGTAGATTAGAAGTTATTTCATTGTTAATTAACTCCCAAGATAAGAAGGTAAAACCTTCTTTAACAGGAACTTTAGTTAAATCTAACTCATCTTTTGTTAATACAAGTTGAGTATCAAAAACTTCCGTATCAAGCAAAAAATCTACCTTGTATTTTACAACGTAGTTAAAGGTAAAAGTTTTTGTATTGTAAGTAAAGTCAACAGACTTCTCACCAACGGTAGAGGTGTCTATTTGTTCAGCAAACATCTCTTCTGCAAGTGGAACTTGGAACACCTCCTCTCCGTCTTTGACGTTTATGAAGGTATTAGCAAAGTATTCGCTAAAATTAAAGTCTTCTTGGTATACTAAAACGTTTTCAGTTTTATCCGTTTCTAAAGTATACGCATCGTCATTTGGTTGACATGCAAACATAAAACCAAATGAGAAAGACATTAAAATAACGAAAGTAAGAAGTAAAATCTTTCTAAAAAATAAATTATTTTTCATAATATACCTCCTTCATTAGTTAGCTTTATTGTAAATACAACTATAAGCATAATCTTGCTCTAAAATATATTCTTGAGTGTCGTAATTAAAATTTGAATCGCCTGAATATAAAACAAAGTAGAAAGGTTCTTTACCCGCCGCCCTTTCTAAAAGTTCTTGGTCTACTTCTGAAAGTGATATTTTATATTCAGTTAGCGTAGAAAGGTCTTCATTTTCAATGCCATCTACGTTAACACCAGCAAAACTTGTAGAATTGTTTTCAAAAATACAATAGTTTTTGCCACCACCAAAGAATACTATTCCGCCGTGAACGTATTGCTCTCCTTGGCTATCTGTATAAACCATACCTGTATCGCTTAAACTATTTAGCATTTTCTTTATATCAAATTTAAGGGTTTCTATTAAACTATCTCCAGCATCAATACCCATTTCAATTAAGGTGCTACTATCAAAATTTTCTATATTTTTCCAATTGTACATTCTTACGTCGCCATTAAAGGTTAATTTTGCACCATAACTCGTACTAGATAAACCTTTCCATTTATCAAATGCAGAGCCAAACAAATTAGACAATGAAGGATACATACCAACTGCATCTAACAACATTGGACCTGCAAAGTGAGTATCTAAGCCTATGCAGAATAAACCAGAATCGTTTAATACGCTATTTTCTATTGTAACGAAAGTTTTAATGTATTTTTGTTCGTAAGAAGCTTTTTCGGTTGCAGACATATTTTTATAATCTTGCAATGCTGGGAAATTTAAATTATCGGTAGAATCTATTGCCGGAGCATTGTAATTATCTTTACTTACATCGGTAACGTTTCTTTCATCTTTAACAAAATTATTGCTACCCATTCTAATTAAAAATTCTCTAGCATTACTTAAAACGCTGTTTTTTATGGTTAAATTAATTACTTTAGTTGGGTCTTCAATATCGCCAAACGCACGTAAAACAGTTCTTCCATTACTTATTCTTGAATA
>JAZOOP010000051.1:0-9975 GCA_045655065.1 Christensenellaceae bacterium | reverse complement strand
TTTTTTTACCTTATTAAATAAAATATTAATAGAATATTAATATAAACTTAAATTAAATTTCAAAAGATAAAATGTTTTACTTTCTTTTTTTAACTGCTTTTACTGTTAGTATAGATTCCTTTGTTTGTGGTTTTTCCCTTTCGTTTATGAAGGGGAAAAACCATATTGTAGTATTAGTTATTGCGCTAACCGTTTACCTTATGTGCTTAACAACCAATTACTTAACAATGGTATTTGAAAACTATTTAAACGAAACAACGGCTAGTTTTGGTGGGCTACTTTTAATTTTTGTAGGTGTATATAACCTAATTAAAAAAGATAAAAACACCCTTGCAAAATCTTCTAACGTATTTAAACAATCGTTATTGACGGGTTTTGCCGTTGGGCTAGACGGTGCTTTAGCAAACCTTAGTTTAGCACTAATGGGTATAAACGCTTTTTACGTTCCTTTAATTATTGCCGTTTTGCACGCTATTATGATAGGTTTAGGAATTATTTTAGCCAATACAAAATTTATTAAAAGACTTGGAAAAATTGGGTTTTTACCACCTGTAATTTTAATAATTTTAGGTGCTTATAAACTTTGTGGACTATTTATATAGGGTTTTGCTCTATATGAATTTTATATAAAAAGCAAGGCAGTTTTGCCTTGCTTTTAGTTTTTTAATATGCAGGTTTAATAATTTTTATTGCAGAAGAAGTATCAAATAAATCCCAAGGAGAAACGTCTTTTGGTGGTTCTACCCTAAATACTAGTCTTTCTTTGCTAACAGGGTGAGAGAAAGATAGATAATATGCCCAAAGAGATAAATATCCCTTTTTAGCCTTTTCGCCACCATAACGCATATCACCATATACAGGGCAACCAATGTTGTTCATTTGCACCCTTATTTGATGGCTTCTACCCGTATGTAACCTTACTTCAGTTAGGCTTAGCCCGTTCTTTTCAGCCAAAACCTTATAATCTAGTTCGGCGTACTTTGCGTTTGCCTCCGTTTGAGTACAAATATATACCATGTTATTTACGGTATTTTTCTTTATATAATTGCAAAGGGTTGCCTTTTCTTCTTTAGGCTTACCTACTAAAACTGTGTAATATTTTTTTTCAAAGTCGCCGTTTTGCATTTGTTCTGTTAGCCTTGCAGCAGCCTTACTACTTTTTGCAAAAACCATTACGCCACCGGTAGGCCTATCTAACCTATGAACTAAACCTAAATAAACGTTGCCTGGCTTGTTATATTTTTCTTTTAAATATTGTTTAATTAGGTTAAGTAAATCTAAATCTTTGCTTTCGTCTTCACAGCAAGGCATATTTTGCGGTTTTAGCACTACTATAACGTGATTGTCTTCGTGTAATATTGTTAATTCTTCCATAATTTTCCTACTTATTTATCCAAATTCCACTATTTCCACAAGGTAAAATTACCCCGTTTTCGTTAGTTTGTAAACCAACTTCGTATGCTTCTACACTACCCTTAAATTGTTTTGCAATAGTTAATTGCAATATGTTTTTTAGAACTTGTGGTTGAAGCCCCGTAGTATAACTATTTATTAAAAAGAATAGTGGATTTTCACTTAAAACGTTTTGGCAAAGTTCTACTAAAGAAAATAGTTCCGTTTCTAACTTCCACATTTCCCCGTTCGGGCCTCTGCCATAACTTGGTGGGTCCATTAAAATTGCGTCGTATTTTTTGCCACGGCGAATTTCCCTTTCAACGAACTTTTTGCAGTCTTCTATAATAAACCTAGTATTTTGCCTATCTACGTTAGAAATGGTTACGTTTTCAATAGCACGTTCTACCATACCCTTAGAAGAGTCTACATGGCATACTTTTGCGCCTGCTTTTGCTAAAGCAACCGTTGCCCCACCCGTGTATGCAAAAAGGTTTAATACGTTAATTTCTCTATTAGCAGATTTAACTAAATCTGTCATTAAATCCCAATTAACTGCTTGTTCTGGAAATAAACCCGTATGCTTAAAGCCCATTGGTTTAATTTTAAAATTTAAGTCTTTATACGAAATAACCCATTCTTCAGGCATTTTGCTTTTATATAGCCATTTGCCTCCACCCGTTTCGCTACGTTCATATTTAGCACATAAACCCTTATAATTTTCTAAATTAAAAGAACTTTTCCAAATGGCTTGTGGGTCTGGGCGAAGCAGGGTAACGTTACCCCACCTTTCTAATTTATATCCGTCGCCCGTGGCTATTATTTCGTAATCTTTCCAACAAGGAGTTCTCATTTATTTAACCTTTACTACGGTAACGTTGCATTTAGCACCGTTAATATCTAACTCTTTAGTAAAGCCTTGAATTTCGCCATTTATAATATCATCTGCTAAAACAACTGCTTTAATATCTTTACCCTTTAGGAATACGTTTTTAACGTTTTCGTCTTCGGTGGTAAAGTAAACGTTAATTCTATCGGTAACTTCAAAGCCTGCTTCTTTTCTCATTGATTGAATTTTAGAAATAAGTTCTCTTTCTATACCTTCAATTTTTAGTTCTTCGGTAATGTTAGTATCTAGCACAACGGTAATACCCTTATCTGCGCTAGAAATAAAACCTTCTGCACTTTCGCTAGAAATTAATAGGTCGTCTTGAGTAAATTCAAAAACACTACCTTCAAATTCTACTTTATAAGTTTCGCCGTTTTTAACGGTTGCAACAATTTCGTTAGCGTTGCAAACTTCAAATAATTTTCTAATTAAACCAAGTTTAGCACCATATTTAGGGCCTAAAGTTTTTAGTTGTGGCTTAATTTTATATGAAACGAATTTAGATGCATCTTTTAAATATTCAACTTCTTTAACGTTTAATTCATCTCTTGCAATTTCTAACAAACCTTCGCTTAAATCTACCTTTTTGTCTGCACAAACGTAAATTTTTTGAAGTGGTTGCCTATTTTTAATATTAGAAGTATTTCTGCAACTTCTACCTAAAATAACAATATCTAAAACGTTTTGCATACCTTCTTCTAACTTAACGTCTATTGCGCTTTCATCTACTTTAGGGAAATCGCATAAATGAACGGAAATAGGTGCATCTTTATAGAAGTTTGGCACTAAGTTTTGGTAAATAGATTCTGCCATAAACGGAGTAAATGGTGCAGTTAGTTTTGCTATTGTAACTAAAACGGTGTAAAGAGTTGTATATGCCGAAATTTTATCTTCCGTCATATCGTGCCCCCAATACCTTTCTCTGCCACGGCGAACGTACCAATTAGATAAATCGTCAACAAAGTCTTGTAAAGCCCTTGCACTTTCAAAAATATTGTAGTTTGCAAGACCTTTATCTACCGTTTTAATTACGGTATTTAGTTTAGACAACACCCATTTATCCATTAAACTTAACTTGCAGTCTTTTAGGTTGTATTTAGATGGGTCGTATTTATCTATATCTGCATAAAGAACGAAGAACGCATACGTGTTCCATAACGTACCCATATATTTTCTTTGAACTTCTGAAACGGCTTCTTCATAGAACCTAGATGGCAACCAAGGTGCAGAACCGGTGTAGAAATACCACCTAACTGCATCTGCCCCCTGTTTATCTAAAATAGACCAAGGGTCTACGACGTTGCCCTTATGTTTACTCATTTTTATGCCGTTTTTATCGTTAACGTGACCTAAAACTATGCAGTTTTTAAATGGTGCTTTATCAAACAACAATGTAGAAATTGCAAGCAAGGTATAGAACCAACCTCTAGTTTGGTCTACTGCTTCACTAATGAAATCTGCAGGGAAATGTTTTTCAAACACTTCTTTATTTTCAAACGGATAGTGGTATTGTGCAAACGGCATAGAGCCAGAGTCAAACCAACAGTCCATAACTTCTTTTTCTCTAATAAATTCGCCACCACATTCGCAAGCGAAAGTACAATCGTCTATATATGGGCGGTGAAGTTCTATATCGCCTTCTACTTTACATAAATCTTTAAGTTCTTTCTTAGACCCTATTACGTGAATTTTACCACACTTGTTACATACCCAAATTGGTAATGGTGTGCCCCAATATCTTTCACGGGAAATACCCCAATCTATAACGTTTTCTAGGAAATTACCCATTCTACCCGTTTTAATTGTTTCAGGTATCCAGTTAACAGAGTTGTTTGCAGCAATTAGCCTATCTTTAACCGCAGTCATTTTAATAAACCAACTACTTCTTGCATAGTAAAGTAGAGGTGTATCGCAACGCCAACAGAAAGGATAACTATGTTCAAATGGTAATTCTAAGAATAATTGGTTTCTTTCTTTTAAATCTTTAATAACTAACTTGTCGGCATCTTTACAGAATAAACCTTTAAGTTCTTTGGTTTCTTCAGTCATTCTGCCACGGTCATCTACAAGTTTAACGAAAGGTAGGTTATATTTTTTACCAACGTTAGCGTCGTCTTCACCGAAAGCAGGTGCAATGTGAACAACACCACTACCATCGGTTAAAGTTACGTAATTATCGCAAGTAACGTAGTATGCTTTTTCCTTAAATGTGCCTACTGCGTAATCAAACAATGGTTCGTATTCGGTATATTCGTAATCTATACCTTTTTTGGTAGAGATAATTTCATATTTTTCAAATAACTTTTCTACTAATGCTTTTGCTAAAACGTAATATTCGCCTTCTTCCGTTTTAATTTCTACGTAGTCTTCGTTAGGGTTCATACAAAGTGCTACGTTAGAAGGTAGCGTCCAAGGAGTTGTTGTCCAAGCAAGGAAGTATGCGTTTTCTCTGCCTGCGATTTTGAATTTAACGAAAATAGAAACTTCCTTTACGTCTTTATAGCCTTGTGCAACTTCGTGAGAAGAAAGAGCAGTTCCACAACGTGGGCAATATGGAACGATTTTATAGCCTTTATAAATTAAGCCTTTATCTGCAATAGTTTTAACTGCCCACCAAACAGATTCTATAAAATTATCGTCATAAGTGATATATGGGTTTTCCATGTCTGCCCAATAGCCTACGCGGTCGCTCATTTTTTCCCATTCACCTTTATATTTCCAAACGCCTTCTTTACATTTTTGTACGAAAGGTTCTATTCCGTATTTTTCAATTTCTTGCTTGCCGTCTATACCTAAAAGTTTTTCTACTTCTAGTTCAACAGGAAGGCCGTGCGTATCCCACCCTGCTTTTCTTAAACAGTGGTCGCCTTTCATAACGTGGTAACGTGGAATAATATCTTTAATAACCCTAGTTAGAATATGCCCAATGTGTGGCTTTCCGTTTGCCGTTGGTGGACCATCGTAAAAAGAGAACTCCGTTGCACCTTCGTTCTTCTTCATATTTTCTTCAAAAATGCCGTTTTCTTTCCAAAAAGAAAGAACTTCTTTTTCTCTGTCTAAAAAATTAAGAGATGTGTCTACTTTTTTATACATGCGTACTGCTCCCAATATAATAATACTTATAAATTATATATTTAAATGTCGATTTTGTAAAGTTAATTTTAAGATATTTTACTATATTTAATAAAATAACTTGCAATTTCTTTGCTTTTAGGTTAAAATGTTATAGCCGTGCTATGTGGGGAGTTAGCGATGCCCTGTTATCTACAATTCGCTTAGTAGAACAGAAAGCTTTACGAGGTTCATATAGTTGAAGGTTGCACCTAGCAAGGGACGTTGATACCAAGGTCTTATGCAACACGCTACTGCGAACCGTGTCAGGATGGGAACATAGCAGCACTAAACAGACTTGTCGTGTGTGCCATAAGGTAGCTTTGGAGTAGTTACCTACTAGGTTACCACTTTGGTTATGTGTGCCAGATAAAGATGCACGGCTTTTTTAAAAACTAAAACGGATTTAAGTTTTGCTTAAATCCGTTTTTTCTTTTGTAAATTTTTATATTTTGTTTACTTTATGGTTTGTGTTTTTTCCTTTTGAATAACGTCGTGTGCGCCACCTTCTACAATACTCGTTTCAGAAACAAGTGTTAAGGTTGCAACTTTTTGGAATTCTGGAATTGTTAACGCACCACAGTTACACATTGTAGATTTAACTTTGCTTAGTGAAATTGCAACGTTATCTTTTAATTTACCTGCGTATGGAACGTAAGAATCTACACCTTCTTCAAAAGAAAGTTTCTTATCTCCACCAAGGTCGTATCTTTGCCAATTTCTTGCTCTTTGTGAACCTTCGCCCCAATATTCTTTGTAATAAGTTCCACCAATGCTTACTTTATTGGTTGGGCTTTCATCAAAACGAGCGAAATATCTGCCAAGCATTACGAAATCGCTACCCATTGCAAGTGCTAGGGTTATGTGATGGTCGTAAACAATACCGCCGTCTGAACAAACGGGAACGTAAATACCCGTTTTCTTAAAATATTCGTCACGGGCATTACAAACGTCTATTAAAGCAGTTGCTTGGCCCCTACCAATACCTTTTGTTTCACGGGTGATACAAATAGAACCACCACCAATACCAACCTTAATAAAGTCTGCACCGGCGTCTGCTAAGAAGTTAAATCCGTCTGCATCAACAACGTTGCCAGCACCAACTTTTACGCTATCGCCATAGTGTTTTCTTATCCACTCTATTGTTAATTTTTGCCATTCTGAAAAACCTTCTGAAGAGTCTATACACAACACGTCTGCACCTGCGTTTACTAGAGCAGGAACTCTTTCTTTATAGTCTCTTGTATTAATACCAGCGCCTACTACGTAACGTTTATTAGAATCTAGTAATTCGTTAGGGTTTTCCTTGTGTGTTTCGTAGTCTTTTCTAAATACGAAAGAACATAATTGACCCTTTTCGTTTATAATAGGAAGTGAGTTTAATTTGTGTTCCCAAATAATATCGTTTGCTTCTTTTAATGTTGTACCTTCTTTGGCTGTTATAAGTTTAGAAAATGGAGTCATAAACGTTTTAACTTTTTCATCTTGGCTCATTCTGCTAATTCTGTAATCTCTGCCGGTAACAATACCAACTAGTTTGCCGTTTGGCGTGCCGTCTTCGGTAACTGCAACGGTTGAATGCCCTGTTTTTTCTTTTAGCGCAATAACGTCTGCTAGGGTTGCTTCTGGAGAGATGTTAGAATCACTTGTAACAAAACCTGCTTTGTGGTTTTTAGCCTTTCTTACCATTTCGGCTTGAGATTCTATACTTTGAGAACCATATATAAAAGATATACCGCCTTCTTTTGCTAGAGCAACTGCCATTTTGTCGCCAGAAACAGATTGCATTATTGCAGAAACCATTGGTATATTCATTGAAATTGCAGGTTCTTCGCCTTTCTTATACTTAACTAACGGTGTTTTTAAACTTACGTTAGATGGTATTGCGTTAGTAGAAGAATAAGTAGGAATAATTAAATATTCGTTAAAGGTATGTGATACTTCGTTTAAAATTTTTGCCATTTTCGTACTCCTTAATTATATTTTCTTATATGTTTATTAAAATAATCCTGTAATTTTGCCGTCTTCATCAACGTCTATTTTTTCAGCAGATGGAACTTTTGGTAGACCTGGCATCGTCATAATATCGCCGGTTAAAACTACTATAAAGCCAGCACCTGCAGAAACTTTTACGTTTTTAATTGTTACTTCAAAGTTTTCTGGCGCTCCTAATTTAGTAGGGTCGTCGGAAAAACTATATTGTGTTTTTGCTATACATATTGGGCAATTACCAAAGCCAAGTTCTGTTAAACGTGCAATTTGTTTTTTTGCCGTTGGGGTTATTACTACGCCCTTGCCACCGTAAACTTTTTGAACTACTTTAGTAATTTTTTCTTCAATTCCGTCTGTATCTTCGTAAGAGAAAGTAAAATCGCCCTTTTCTTCTTCGCAAAGCCTTACAACTTCTTTTGCTAACGTTTCGCCACCCTTACCACCTTCTGCCCATACTGTAGAAAGGCAAACGTTTACACCAAGTTTTTTACATTCTTCTATAATGAAGTCCGTTTCTTTTTGAGTATCGGTTGGGAATTGGTTAATAGCAACTACGCAAGGTAGTTTATATACGTTTTTAACGTTAGATAAGTGGCGAAGTAGGTTTGGAATACCTTTCTTTAAGGCTTCTAAGTTTTCTTCGTTTAGTGCCTTTTTATCTAACCCACCGTGCATTTTTAACGCCCTAATGGTAGCAACTAATACTACTGCAGATGGAACTAAATTAGCCATTCTACATTTAATATCAAAGAATTTTTCTGCGCCTAAATCTGCACCAAAGCCTGCTTCTGTAACAACGTAATCGCCAAGTTTAAGTGCCATTTTGGTTGCCGTAACGGAATTACAGCCGTGCGCAATATTAGCAAATGGTCCACCGTGCACTAACGCAGGCGTGCCTTCTAAGGTTTGAACTAAATTTGGTTTAATTGCGTCTTTAAGTAATGCTGTCATTGCGCCTTGTGCGTTTAGGTCGCCACAAGTAACGGGTTCGTCGTTATAATTATAGCCTACTATTATTTTAGAAAGCCTTGTTTTTAAGTCTGTAATAGAATTTGCCAAGCACAAAACAGCCATAATTTCGCTAGCAACGGTAATATCAAACCCGTCTTCTCTAGGAACGCCGTTAGCCTTTCCGCCTAAGCCGTTTACTATGAAACGAAGTTGCCTATCGTTCATATCTACGCAACGTTTCCAAGTGATTTTTCTAACGTCTATGCCAAGTTTGTTGCCTTGTTGAATATGGTTATCTAACATAGCGGCAAGTAAATTGTTCGCAGCGCCTATTGCGTGGAAATCGCCAGTAAAGTGCAAGTTAATATCTTCCATAGGAACAACTTGCGCATAGCCACCACCGGCAGCGCCACCCTTTACGCCAAACACAGGGCCTAAAGATGGTTCACGCAAAGCAACCATAACGTTTTTGCCAATTCTTTTTAACCCGTCTGCTAAACCAATGGTAGTTGTGGTTTTACCTTCGCCCGCAGGGGTTGGAGTGATAGCCGTTACTAAAATTAGTTTGCCGTTTTTTCTGCTTTCATCTTTTAATATAGAAAGGTCTATTTTAGCCTTGTTTTTGCCGTAATATTCTAAATTATCTTCTTCAATTCCAGCAGTTTTAGCAATTTCTTTAATATGTTTTAACTTGGTTTGTTGAGCAATTTCAATATCAGTTAAAAACGCCATAACTTTCTCCTTAAAGTGTTTTAATTATATAATAACCCACTATAATTAAATTTTAAAAATTATAGCATAAAAATTTTATTTTTTCAAACGTTTTTATGCTAAAAAATTTATTTATATTAAAAGGCGCAACAAAACTTGCTACGCCTTTTTACGTTATTTATTTAAAGCTTCTTGAACTGCTACTGCGCACGCAACGGTCATACCAACCATTGGGTTGTTACCTGCACCAATTAAGCCCAACATTTCTACGTGGGCTGGAACTGATGAAGAACCAGCAAATTGCGCATCGCTATGCATTCTACCCATAGTATCTGTCATACCATAAGATGCTGGGCCTGCAGCCATATTATCTGGGTGAAGAGTTCTACCCGTGCCACCACCAGATGCTACAGAGAAATAACTCTTGCCGTTTTCAATAGCCCATTTCTTATAAGTACCTGCTACTGGGTGTTGGAACCTTGTTGGGTTTGTTGAGTTACCAGTAATAGATACGCCAACGTTTTCTAATCTCATAATAGCAACGCCTTCTGGAACGCTATCTGAACCATAGCATTTAACGTTTGCTCTTGGACCTTTAGAGAAAGGTTTTTCTTCTAAAACTTCTACTTCTTCTGTTGCTGGGTTGAACTTGGTTTCTACGTAAGTGAAGCCGTTAATTCTTGAAATTATATAAGCAGCGTCTTTACCTAAGCCGTTAAGAATAACTCTTAAAGGTTTAATTCTTACTTTGTTTGCGTTTAGAGCAATTTTAATAGCGCCTTCTGCAGCAGCAAAAGATTCGTGACCTGCTAAGAAGCAGAAACATTCTGTTTCTTCACTAAGTAGCATTTTACCTAAATTGCCGTGACCTAAACCAACTTTTCTGTTTTCTGCAACAGAGCCTGGAATACAGAAAGATTGTAAACCAA
>JAZOOP010000050.1:0-9881 GCA_045655065.1 Christensenellaceae bacterium | reverse complement strand
ACTTAAAACCTAAAAAGCCTTGATTTTTAACGATATATATTATATAATAATATATATTGTTATTTAATATTATGGAGTATTTTATGAAACTTATTTGTGATGGTTTAGATTTATCTGATGCTGTGCTAAAAGTTAGTAAGGCTTTAAGTGTAAAATCTGCAAATCCTGTTTTAGAAGGTATAAAAATTTCCGCTTTTGGCGATACTTTAACTTTACTTGCAACTGATTCTGAACTAACTATAGAAAAGAAAATTAGAGCAGACGTTTTAATGGAAGGCGAAGTTGTTGTAGTTGGCAAATATTTTGTAGAATTTGTTAAAAAACTAGAAAAAGAACAAGTTGAACTTTGTAAACTAGACGAAGGCCCACTTCAATTAAAATATTCTAATAGCGAAAGTGAATTACAAGTATTTAACGTAGAAGATTTTCCTAAAATAAATAAAAACATTACAGGCGAAAGTTTTGAACTAACTCAAAAAGAATTTAAGAAATTAGTAAGCGAAGTAAGTTTTGCCTGTTCTTTAGATAATGCTAGGCCAATGCTTAAAGGTTGTTTATTTAACGTAGAAGAAGGTAATTTAACTTGTGTTGCATTAGATGGCTTTAGGATGAGCGTTGTTAAAAAAGAAATAGTTTCTAGTGGAGATTTTAAGGTTATAATACCTGCAAGAACTTTACAAGAAATTACAAGGTTATTAGATAAAGACGAAGATATAGTTAAAGTTATTTTACAAAACAATATGTTATTTATTGAATTAGAAAATACAACTTTAATTTCTAGGTTAATAGAAGGTGAATTCGTAAAATATAACCATATATTACCACAAAGTTTTACAAATACTGCAATAGTAAATAAACAAGTTTTATTAAATAGTATTGAAAGAGCATCTATAGTTGCTAAAAACGATAGTTATAATATTATTAAATTTGATATTAAAGAAGATTATATGAATATTATTGCTAAAAGCGAAATTGGTAACGTTAACGAAAGTGTTAATATTAACCTAAATGGTAAAGATTTAACTATTGCGTTTAACGGCAAATATTTACTAGATTTCTTAAAAGTTATAGATGCAGAATTTATTAAATTACACCTTAACTCTCCAATAGACCCTTGTGTTATAAAACCTGTTGGAAACGAAGGTTTCTTATATTTGTTATTACCTGTAAGAATAAACGCTTAATTCGTTTGACAAATATTAAAAAAATCTATACAATATAAAGGCTAAAATAAGAAAATATTACCATTTAAGGAGAAATATAAAATGAAACAAACTTATCAACCAAAAAAGAGACAAAGAAGCAAAGTACACGGTTTTAGAAAAAGAATGAAAACTCGTTCTGGTAAAAACGTATTAAAAAGACGTCGTAATAAGGGTCGCCATAAATTATCTGCTTAATTTTAGTTAGGTGATGTAATTGGATTACAGATTAAAAAAAGAAAAAGATTTCAACGCTGTTTTTAAACAAGGAAAAAGAATTTTTTCTAAAAATTTAACGTTAATTTATTTAGAAAAAGATGAGTTAAAAGCAGGGTTTGCCGTTGGAAAAAAACACGGTGGTAGTGTTAAAAGAAATAAAATAAAGCGTTATTTAAGGGAATCTTTTAGAAGTTTTATACCTGTTTTAAGGAAAAACTTCTTTTTTGTTTTTATTCCTAAAATTCAAGAGGAATATTCTTTTAACGAATTTAAAGAAAGTATGAACTATATTTTTAAAAAGGGGAATTTTCTTTTATAGAAATGTTAAAATTTTTAAGTGTAAAATTAATTCGCTTTTACCAAAAATATTTATCTAAAGGAACTTGTATGTATATTCCAAGTTGTTCAGAATATACCCTAGAAGCAATTCTTAAACACGGGTTTTTCTACGGAGTATTTTTGGGTTTTAAAAGAATTTTACGTTGCACGCCTTGGTGTAAAGGTGGTTTTGATAAAGTTCCCGATAAAAAAAGTGTAGTTAAATGGGTTTTTTAATATGATTAATTTAATTAATTTAACAGCACCACTTACTGGTGGTTGGATTACAGACGTTGTTAAGGCTATTGTAGAATTATGCGCTATTTTACCATTAGGTATAATTCTATTTACTCTAATTTTAAAACTTATTACCCTTCCATTTGATTTTGCTTCAAGAGCAAGTATGAGAAAAAACTCTTTAATTATGGAAGAAATGAGACCGGAATTAGAAAGGTTACAAAAACAATACGCTAACGATAAAAACTTATATAACCAAAAAATGATGGCACTATATAAGAAAAATGGTTATTCTATGTTTGGTGCTTGTTTACCAACAATAATAACCTTAGTAGTGTTTATTTTTGCATTAAGTGGGTTTAATCAATATGCAACGTATAGAGAAAGTAGAAACTTTTACGAAATGGCAAAAGCATACGACGCCGTTATTTATAGTTGTAT
Organism: Christensenellaceae bacterium; assembly: GCA_045655065.1. Taxonomy (GTDB): domain Bacteria; phylum Bacillota; class Clostridia; order Christensenellales; family Borkfalkiaceae; genus UBA1259. The sequence goes on along the minus strand of JAZOOP010000050.1, from coordinate 7,464 downwards.
TGATGTAGACGATACTTATATTACTAAAAATGAAGATGGTAAAATAGTTATAAATAACCAAGAATTCCAACTAGTTTTACCTAGTGAAGAAAAGCAACCTAAGCAAATTACTAATACAAATATAACTATTACTAAAGATAGCGAAGGCGAAAACGAAGATAAATTATATTTTTACGACGTAGAAACTACAAACAGCGTTATTAAAATTAGGTATATTTATGCTAAAGGTAGTAATATGACTACAGTTTCTTCTGTAGAATACTACCCTACTGAAGATATTACTAAACTTGAAAATAATAGCATTATTGCTAGTGAAGTAAATAACAATCTTAAAAATTCTAGTAATAAAACTTTCGCTGAAGCAAAAGCATTAGCCGAAGCAGAAGAAAAAATTCTTACTGTTAAAGACTTTTTAGAAGATATTTGTAAATGGCAAAGTGCTAAACAATTTAGAAGTGCTGAAGCCTCAGCAGATAGGGGATTTTTATGGGTTAAAAACGTTTTCGTTTCAGATAGCCCTCTTTCTCATCCTGTACAAAGCAGTTTAGACACTTCTGCAGTTAAAGGTTATTTAAAAGATAATATTAAATACGATAACTTAACATATTATTTATCTACTGAAAAAACTGAAGCAAACGGCTACTTTATTTTAGCAGTTCTAACAGCAGGCTTTTCTTTCTTAATGCAATTTGTAACGAGCAAAAGCCAAAAAGCACAAATGGAACTACAAACTGTTGATGGGCAAGGTGCTCAACAACAAAAAATGATGATGTGGATTATGCCTATTATGATGGCTATATTTGCATTTATGTATACTTCGGTTTTCTCTATTTATATGATATTTAGTTCAATATTAAGCGTTGGCTCAACTTTCTTAATTAACGCTATTGTAGATGCTAAATTTAAAAAACAAAGAGAAGCAAAACAAAACGAAAAAGTTAGGGGCAGAGTTCACGTTAAAAAAGAAGAACCTAAAAAGGAAGAACCTAAGAAAAAGAAGAAAAATCCTAACGAACCAACTGGTCCAGATTTTATTAACGCAGGTAAATATAAAGGTAAAAAATAGTTAAAGTGCATAGCACTTGGAGGAAATATATGGAATTTACAGGAAAGACCGTTCAAGAAGCCATTGAACTTGGGCTAAAAGAATTGAATTTAGCCGAAGCAGATGCATTTATTGAAATTATAGAAGAACCAACAAAAGGTCTATTTGGAAAATTAAAAGGCAAGGCTGTTGTTAAAATTGAAAAGAAAGCAACAGGTAACGAAAAAGCAACAGAATTTATTCAAAAAATTATAGACATAATGGATATTACTGCAAAAGCAGAATTAACTGAAAAAGATAATGCACCTGTTATTTCTATTATTGCAGAAAAATCGCAAGAAATTATTGGTTATAGGGGCGAAGTTTTAGATGCTCTTCAAACGTTAGCAAGTGCAATTGCAAACGTTGGCAGTAAAGATTATAAAAAAGTTACCGTAGATTGCGAAAATTATAGGGAAAAACGTGAAGAAACGTTAATTGCTTTAGCACATAAATTAGAAGCAAAAGCAGTAGAACTTAAAAGAGACGTTATGTTAGAACCTATGAACCCTTTTGAAAGAAGAATTATTCACACTGCCCTAGCAGAAAGCCAAGTTGTTAAAACGGCAAGCGAAGGCAAAGAACCTAACAGATACGTTGTAATTTGCCCTAACGAAAAAGATGAATTTTCTACACCATACAATGCAGGTAGAAATAACGATAAAAAAGGTTTTAACGATAAAAAGGGTAAAAAATTTAATAAAAAAGATAAAAAGTTTGGCAAAAAAAGTGGGTTTACAGATGAAATTAGAAAAAAACCTTCTATTTTTGGAACTTACTTAGGTAACAGCCTAAAAGATAAAATTTAATTAAAAAAGTAAAATAAAAGCACGGTAATTCGCCGTGCTTTTTATATTGTTTAATATTATATTAACTTAAAATAATAAAAGGTGTTATCTTCGTTTATTAACTTAAACCCAAGTTTTTCTATTAGTTTTTTAGAATTTTCGTTTTGTTTATAACAATGCGCCGTAAAACTTAAAGGCTTAAAATTTTCTATAACGTAATTTATTAGTGCCGATGCACTCTCTTTAGCGTAGCCACAACCATGGAACTCCTTAAAAAACCTAAAACCAATTTCAATTCCATTATAAAAAGTTGGGTAGGCAAGAACTAATTCCCCTATTAAATTGCCATTAAGTTTAACGGCTAGTGAGTATTCTTCTCCACGTTCTTTTAATTCTTTTTGAAAGTTATAAAACCAAGTTGGCGTTGGCGTTTTTTCGCCTAAATCTTCCCTATAATCGTAGCCCCAAAACTTATTAACTTCTTCATCTAAATATAAATTAAAGTAACGTAAAGCGTCGTTTTCGGTTAAATCTGCAATTTCTAATCTATCTGTTTTAATATATATTGGGTTAGTAATTTTATCTATTAACGTTTTAACTTTAACTATGTTTTTTTGCTTAATTTCTATTGGGTGATATTGCAGTTTAGAAATTCTTAGCCCATTATCGCCACAATCTTCTTCCCTATTTATAAATTCAATTTCTTCGGTGCAAAAGGTTTTAGCAAAAGCATTGGCTAGGGTTGGGTAAACACCTTCGTATTCTCTTAATGCTTTTTCAACGTGAACGTAAATGGTATTATTAACTTTTTCGCCAACAGAAAAGGCAACTACCTTATTTTCTATGCTAATAAATATGCCAAATTGCTCCAAAGAGAACATATTTTCTAAATAATGGCAAATATTTTCGTCTTCTATTTTTTTAGTCCAAGAAGGCGAAGTGCTTTCTTGGTTTAACGTTTTAATAAAGTTTATAATTTTATTAATATTGTTTTCGGTTATTCGTTCTATTTTGTAATTAGGGTAAAGTTTATTAAACTTATTTATATGGTTGCGTTGCCCACTATATTTTTTACCTGTAAAACTTTTAAATTCTTTTGCACTATAAATATAGTCGCTCCAATCTCTGTCGTTTGTAATATAAACGTTAGGGTAACGATTTGTAAGTAAAACTGCCGTTTCGTTATTAATACAACAAAAAACTAGTGGTATATTTTTTTCTTTACAATAGTTTTCTATTTCGTCTAATGCTTTTTCTACGTTTTCGCCAATAGGGTAATAAAAGGCGTTTTGGTAGTTTAGCGCAGTTTCTTTTAAAATAAGAGTGTTTTCTACTATTGCATACTCTACCTTAAAATCTTTCCCCCAAATAAACCTAACACCTTTAGTTAAGTCGCAAAAAGTATTGCTTAGGCTATTTAAGTATTTTTCTATTTGACTAAAATCTTCTTTTAATTGTGTAAAATTTAACATAAGCAAAATTTTAAGTGGGGCAAATTTACCCCACTTTTAATTATTTATTTCTTTTAACAAATTCTAAAATTTCTGCAAGCCTATCTAGGTCGTCTCTAGTATAGTAATCTATATAAATTCTACCTTTTCTATCGTTACCAATTGCGTTAACTTTTGTGCCGAAAACCCGTTGCATATCAACTATTAGTTCTTTTAGTTCGGCAGAAAGTTCTTGCCTTTGTTTCTTTTTAGCTTTTTCTTCTGGTGGAATAAAATAGTCTTTAACAATTTTTTCCGTATCTCTAACAGAACTGCCGTCTTTAATAATTTGTTCGGCAATTTTTATTTGGTCGTATTGAGGAATAGCCAAAATTGTTCTTGCGTGCCCTGCAGATAATGCACCCTTTGCAACCATTTTAATAACTTCTGGGTTAAGGGTTAAAAGCCTTAAAGTATTTGCTATTGCAGGCCTAGATTTACCAATTCTATCGGCAAGTTCTTCTTGTGTTAAGCCGTAATCTTGCATTAATGCTTGCATTGCGTTTGCGGCTTCTATTGGATTTAGGTCTTCACGTTGTAAATTTTCTATTAAAGAAATTTCTTTTATTTGTCTTTCAGTATAGTTTTTAATTATTACAGGTATTTTAGTTAAGCCTGCAATTTTACTTGCCCTAAACCTTCTTTCACCGGCAATAATCATAAACCTATCGCCAGATTTATTAACTATTATAGGCATAATAACGCCGTGTTTAGAAATAGATGCGGCAAGTTCGTCTAGTGCGGCTGCATCAAAAACCTTTCTTGGTTGGTTTGGGTTTGCAAAAACCTTAGAAATATCTATTTCTTTTACGTTTTCGCCCATTGGAACGGCTTCTTCTTCAAATAATAAACTTTTGCCGTAATCTTCTTCCGTTTCAGAAAATAGTGCAGATAAACCTTTTCCTAAACCTCTATTGTTCTTCATATTTTTTCTCCGTTAAAGTTATTTTTTTGCTTGTCTAGTTAAAAATTCTTCAGTTAAAGCAAGGTATGCTTTAGCGCCCGAACACCTTGTATCGTGTAGCATAATAGGTACCCCGTGGCTTGGTGCTTCGGCAAGCCTAATGTTTCTTGGAATAACCGTTTCGTATACACGTTTGCCAAAAAACTTTTTAATTTCAGAAGATATTTGCCTAGAAATTATAGCACGGTTATCGCTCATTGTAAGAACAACGCCGTCTATAGTAAGTTTGTCGTTAAGGTGTTTAACAACAAGTTTAATAGTGTTCATTAGTTGGCTTAGCCCTTCCATTGCGTAGTATTCGCTTTGAATTGGAATAATAACTTTATCTGCTCCGGCAAGAGCGTTTATTGTTAGTAGCCCTAAAGATGGAGGGCAGTCTATAGTAATATAATCGTAACTACTTATAGCCTTTTCTAAAACTTTTTTTAGAACGTGTTCTCTATCTTTAATGTAAACAAGTTCTACTTCAGCGCCCGCTAAATCTATATTAGAAGGTAAAATATCTAGGTTTTCAATGCAGGTTTTAATAACGGCTTCTTCAATAGGCATATCGTCTATTAAAACGTTATATACGCTCTTTTTTACTTCGCTTTTAGAAAAGCCCAAGCCCGTTGTTGCGTTGCCTTGAGGGTCTAGGTCTACTATTAAAACCTTTTTACCTTTTTGTGCTAGATACGCACTCATATTAACGCACGTTGTTGTTTTACCTACACCACCTTTTTGGTTTGAAAAAGCAATAATTTTTCCCATAATAATTCTCCTACTAGAATTGCTTTAACTTTTGTTATTCGTTTTCTTTTTTATCTGTTTCTTTTTCCGTTTTAGGTTCTTCTTGTTTAGGTTCAACCTTTTCTTCAACGGTTTTATTTTCTTTTACTTCTTCTTTAATAATTGTTTTATTTTTTCTGGCAAAAGGGTTTTCTTGTAGATTTTTTTCGTTTTCATCCATAAACTTAATAATTTCTTCTACAGATTTACCTTCCATAAGCATATCTACTTCTTCGGTAAATATCGTTTCTCTTTCTACTAAAAGTCTTGCCATATTATCTAATAAATTTTTGTTTTCTTTTAATAGTTTTCTTGCTTTTTCTAGTGCATTTTTAATAATATTAGCAACTTCTTGGTCAATTATCGCAGCCGTTTCTTCACTATACGTTACATGTGAAGCCATATCTCTACCAATGAAAATTTCTTTATCTGAACCATAAGAAATTGGGCCAACTTTTTCGCTCATACCCCATTCGGTAACCATAAGCCTTGCACGTTTAGAAACTGCTTGAATATCGCCACTAGCACCTGCAGAAATATCTTTAATAATAAGTTCTTCTGCCACTCTACCACCTAAAGTCATAACTATATCGTCTAAAAGTTTGCCTTTGGTTAGGTGGTTATCGTCGCTATCTGGTCTTGTCATTGTGTAGCCTGCAGCCATACCCCTAGGGATAATAGAAACTTCGTGAACAGGGTCGCAATGTGGTAGTAATCTTGCTAGTATTGCGTGCCCTGATTCGTGGTAAGCAGTTATACGTTTATCTGTTTCAGTAACTAGCCTACTCTTCTTTTGTGGTCCTATTAGAACTTTATTAATACCTTCGTATAAATCTTTATTAGTAATAAACCTTCTGTTTGCTCTTGCAGCCAATATTGCCGCTTCGTTTAGTAGGTTTTCTAGGTCTGCGCCCGAAAAACCACTAGTCATTCTAGCAACTATTTTAAAGTTAACTTCTTTTGCTAAAGGTTTATTTCTTGCGTGAACTTTTAATATTGCCTCTCTGCCCCTAACGTCTGGTAAGTTAACGTAAATTTGCCTATCAAATCTACCTGGGCGAAGAAGTGCAGGGTCTAATATATCTGCCCTGTTGGTTGCAGCCATTATAATTATGCCGTCGTTTGTTTCAAAACCATCCATTTGAACAAGTAATTGGTTAAGAGTTTGTTCTCTTTCGTCGTGTCCGCCACCCATACCTGTTCCACGTTGACGGCCAACTGCATCTATTTCGTCTATGAACACTATACAAGGCATGCTTTTTTTAGCAACTTCAAATAAATCTCTTACCCTAGATGCGCCAACACCAACAAACATTTCAACGAAATCTGAACCGCTTATAGAGAAGAAAGGAACACCTGCTTCGCCCGCAACTGCTTTTGCAAACAAAGTTTTACCTGTTCCCGGAGGGCCTACTAATAATACGCCTTTAGGAATTCTTGCGCCAATTTCTGAAAATTTTCTTGGATTTTTAAGGAAATCTACAACCTCAGCAAGTTCTGCCTTTTCTTCTTCAGCACCTGCTACGTCTGAAAACCTTACTTTAATGTTATGGTTTAGCCTTGCATTAGTTTTTGCAAAGTTCATTGCACTCTTTGTGCCACCTTGCGTTTGGTTCATTAAAATAAAGAATACTATTGCAACTACAACACAACCAATAAGTGGTAATAATGAAGACCATATTGAACCTGCATTAGGGTTTGCGTACCCAACGCCTGCACCAATAGCCGTTAATGAACTTACAAGTTTATCGTCCGCTTCGCTTAACCTAGAATAATTCGTGCTGAATTCTAAAACAACAATATTATTGCTTGTAGATGGGTTTATAACGGCAATATCAAAATTAACAACGTAGCCGTCTATATACGCTGAAGAAATTTTTACGTTATAATCTGTGTTGCCATAAATTCTTCTTTTAACAGCATCTTTAATAGTAGAGTAGCCGTTTCCGTTTTCAAATTCTGCTTTGGTTAGAATTGTTTTATACTTTTCATTTAAAAATTCAGCAAAATCTTCTTCCTGATGTGTTTCAATTAACTTTGTTAGTTCGGTATAGTTTTGAATAGGTGTTCTTGCACTTAAACAATTGCTTAGAACAATAACCCCTAAAAATAGTATAGCAATTATACCAAAAATCCAAAGGGATTTATTTTTACGTTTCATCATTTTCTCCTTCAATAAAACTAGTATATTAATATTATAATATATTATACAATAAAAAACCTTAAATTTAAATAAAAAAACAAAAATATTTTGAATATTTTGGTAAAATTTAGGTAAATTTTGCTAAAATAAATGCACTACGCATAATTTCTTTATTTCTATTTAGCAATATTGCAATATAAATCTACAATATGCAAAAATTTTTATAC
>JAZOOP010000049.1:0-4884 GCA_045655065.1 Christensenellaceae bacterium | reverse complement strand
AAATTAGTTAAAGATATGAAATCCGCTGGATTTAATGTTGATGCAAATGATTTACTATAGTTTAAATTAACTTCTAGTAAAAAAGTATGAATGATAACTTGCATATCATATCTAATAATAAATCTTGTTATTCAAATTTAGAATGCTATCAACACTTGCCCGCCATTAGAAACCTAATTTGAACTATGTTCAAGTTAGGTTTTTTTTATTGTAATTTTTTTGAAAATTTGTTAAAATGTAAGTATGAGAAATTTTAAGCAAGTTTACGTAGAAATAACTAACGTGTGTAACCTTAATTGCTCGTTTTGCCCTAAAAATAGTCGCCCTAAAAGATTTATGACTATAGAAGAGTTTAACCTAATTGTAAACCAAATTTCTCCCATAACTAAAACTATTTGTTTGCATCTTATGGGGGAGCCTTTGTTGCACCCAAACGTAAAAGAAATTTTTGAAATTTGCAACAACAAAAATCTTAACGTATATTTGGTAACTAACGGAACGCTTATTAAGAAAAATTTAAGTTTATTAAAAAAGGGTTGCGTTAAAAAAATTTCGGTTAGTCTACATAGTTATGAAGCAAACGATAATTCTACTACCTTAAATAACTATTTAGAAGATACTCTTTTTTCTTGCAAAGAAATTGCCGAAAACACTAACACCTACGTTGAATTTAGGTTATGGAACGAATCTAACGACCAAAATGCAAAAAACACCTTAAACAAAAATATAATAGAAAATATAAATACAATATTTAACACCAATATGGTAGTTGAAAAATTACAACGGCGCACTAGCCTAACCGACAAAGTGTATATAAGTTTTGCAGACGTTTTTGAGTGGCCTATTAATACCGAAAACAAAGAAAAAAATAGCGTAAAGTTTTGTTACGGCTTGCGTACTCATTTTGGAATTTTGTGCGACGGAACTGTTGTTGCTTGTTGTTTAGATAGCGAAGGCAAACTTGCACTTGGCAATATTTTTAAGAATAATATATTTGATATTTTAAACACCCCAAGAGCGCAAAATATTTATAAAGGATTTACCGATAGAAATACTACCGCAGAATTTTGCAGAACCTGCACTTATGCAACTAAGTTTTTAGGTTAAACCACAAAAAACACCTTATTAAATTTGTTGAAGAAATTTTTATATAGTGCTATAATGTTAAAGCACGAATAAAAAAGGAAATATTTTTAATGCCAAAAAAACTTGCATCTAACTTAATGCTTTTAGTTGCTGCCCTTATTTGGGGTAGCACTTTTGTTGCGCAAACTACGGCTAGCAGTACGGTAGAGCCTTTTACATTTTTATTTTCTAGAAGTTTTTTGGGCTTTTTATTTTTAATTCCTGTAATTTGCTTATTTAACTATAAAAACAATAAAAAATTATTAGAAAGCCAAGAAAAACAAACCCTTAAACCAAATAAAATAACTTTAATTGCAGGTGTTTTATGTGGCGTTGCGTTAACGGTGGCTAGTTTTTGCCAACAAAAAGGCATATCTCTTATGACGGATAACGCATCTGGCAAAGCAGGTTTTATAACGGCACTTTACATTGTGTTTACACCTATTTTTGGCGTTATATTAAAAAGGCGTATACCTAAAATTATTATCTTTTCTGTTCCTATTGCAACCCTTGGGTTTTACTTGTTATGTATTAAAAGTGGGTTTTACGTTGAGTTTGGCGACCTAATTACCCTATTTAGCGCTTTCTTTTTCACCTTTCATATTTTAATAATAGATTATTTTATGGAAAAAGGCGCAGACCCTATTAAAACTTCTTGTATACAATTTTTGGTTGTTGGAATAATTTCTTTAATATTAGCCTTTATTTTTGAAACGCCTAATTTTTCGGCTATATGGAATGCAAAATTAGAAATTTTATATGCTGGCATTTTATCTAGCGGTATTGCCTACACCTTGCAAATTGTTGCTCAAAAAAATGCAGACCCAACTAGTGCAACCCTTATAATGAGTTTAGAATCTGTTTTTGCCGTGCTTAGTGGTTGGGTGGTTTTAGGCGAAAATTTATCTACAAAAGAACTTATAGGTTGTGCCTTGGTTTTTGTTGCCGTTTTGCTTGCGCAAATTCAATTCCCTATTCGTAAAAAAGCAAATGAATAATATTTAATTAAACATAAAAAAGCACCTAAAATTAGGTGCTTTTGTTTTTATGAAATTTTACTTAAACGCTCTTAGAGCAGAGCCTACTGCGCCACTATCTACGCCGTAAACTACTTCTACGGGCTTTTCTATTGTGTAGCGAATAATATCTACCCACAACTCGCTTTGGCTAGGCCCGCCTGCCATTTTAACGGAATTAAATTCTATGCCAAGGGTTTTTAAAAATTCTAATTTTTCTTTTAATAGATTTGCAGCACCTTCCATTAGTGCCCTAGCAATATTTTCTTTTGAATATGAAGAAAAATCTTTATCTACGTCGGTAACAGGGTTTATTTTAAGCCCACCTGCACCACGTTCTGCCTTTTCTGCATAGTAGTTAAATAACTTAATTTTGTTTTCTTTAGAAATATTATTTTCTATAATTTTATCTATTTTTTTAGAAACTTGTGCTATAGAAGACATTGCTCCCCACAAGCCCTTTTCTTTGCTTAAGAACGTATCGCATAAAAGCCTATTTTCAATAAGTTTTTGCCTATTACTATAAGGGAAAAACAATACCCAACTTGTTCCGCAAGAAAGCAACAACTCCCCTTCGTTAACAACGTTGTTTGCTATTGCTCCACTAGGATGGTCAAAACTGCCTAAATACACTTTGCAATTTTGGTTAATTCCATATTTAACTGCAAAATCTTTGGTGATTTCGCCAAGTAAATCTCCACTTTCGTAAACTTTTGGCAACTTATCTTCGGTAATATTTAATTTTTCTAAATATGGTTTATGCCATTTTGCAGTAGTTTGTTCTAAAAGAAAAAACGGAACAGCGGTAGACCTATCTATACCCCATTTACCTGTCATTTTATAAAGCAAGTATTCGGTAGACATACAAATTTTACCACAATTTTCTATAACGTTAGGGCTATGCACTTTAACGTGTGCTAAATGTGCTAGTGGGAAAATTCCACCATACCCCCAGCCAGAAACGTTTGCGCCATACTCCCTATCTATTTCGCCGTAAACTTTTAGGCTTTCTTCATTAAAGGCAGGGTTTGTCCATGAATAAGCATCTATAGAAGGGTTAAAATTTTTATCGCAAATAACGGTATTTCCACTAGCCGTAGCCATTGCAATACCTATAATATTGCCGTTAACCTTGCTTGCTAACTTAGAAATTACGTTAAAAACTATATTTGCATATTCTTCTATAGAAAAACCTATATATTTAGCGCCATCTGTTAGTTGACTTTCTTTAAAACTAAACGGAGCAGAAAGGCTTTCTATAACCTTTTCGCCGTCAAATAAAACGGCTTTGACAGAAGAAGTGCCTAAATCTAACCCTATTGAATATTTCTCTATCATATTTCAACAACTTCCATATTTAAGAATTGACCAAAGCATTTCATAGCCTTAATATCTACGTCGTAAACCAAAAATCCGTGATGAATAGCACCGTTTTCGCTTAATTTTTCTAAGAATTCGGCAATATTCATATTTGGAGTTATCCAACCCCTTATGGAATTTTCTACTTGCCCTTCTACGTAAGAAACTTCTACGTTAGAAACACTCATAACAAACCTTTCGTTTTCTGCCCTAAATATATTACAATATACGGCTTTACCATCTTTGAAAGCACCTGCTATTTTTGCGCAAGTGCCGCTATCTGTATATCTAAACGGAGCAGTTAAAAGGTTTGGTTTAGAACGCAATAAATTAAAGTTCATTTCACCCATATGGCTAATAAGTAGCCTATTTTCTTTCCAATCTGGGCAGAAAATTTCCACGAAAGAAACGTCTTTAATATATTTTAACAATGCACCAACAAAACTTGCAGTTAAAATATCTCCTTCGCCAGAATACCCTACGCCGTTAGCCATTTGCAAGCACGCTTCTACAAAAGGCATATTGTTTAGGTTAGAACTATTTACTCCTAAAAAGTTTACAGAAAAGGCATCTAAACCCTTTTCTTTAATAATTTTTCTGGTTGCTAAGCACGCCTTAACAGACTTTTTAAGTACAACCATATCTGTATCTTCTGGAATAGAAATGTTTTGTTTATAAAAAACAATTTCTTCTTCTATTTCTTCTTCAGTAACAGAGTTTACTGCAGAAAGCATTTCTTCATTGGTAATTTTTATGGCTTTAACACCTAATTTTTCTTTTAGGTCTTTATTTTCAATAATAAAATCGCCCATACCGGCAAAAGAACCGCCAAAACTACCAACCTTTAAGCCGTTTAACGTTTTACTAGCAACAGCAGTTTTAACACAATCTACCGTATTTTTTAACACGTTGCTGTTTTCTAAATGCCCTGCAACTACAACGTACTTTTTACCACGACGTTTTAATAGATTACACATATCCATAACCCCGTGTATGCCGTGGTTAGAGCCTATTGGCGATTTACTATACTCACTAGATAAAGATAAATCTTTAGTAGTATCCATAACAACAATAGGTAGTTCGGTAGAACACAAAGCGTCTATACTTTCTAAAGATGGCGAATAAGCAAGGTGCAACGTTATTATTGCCTTAGCATTGTTTTCTTCAAACTTACTAATTGCATTTTTAAATTCTTCTTCTATTCTGCAAATAGGTGAAGGTATAACTTCTAAACCTTCGCCTTCTAGTTTTTCTATAATCAATTGGTTAAATTCTTCTAATAAGGTGCGGTTTGTACCAAAATCGTCGTAAAGTTTAATATATAATGGTAAAAGCCCTACTTTAATTTTTTCCATAATATTCTCCTAAATTAAAACTTAATGTT
>JAZOOP010000048.1:0-4878 GCA_045655065.1 Christensenellaceae bacterium | reverse complement strand
GTGCGCTTAAATATCTTTTTATTTTTACGCGAATAAATAGCGCACGATTTTCGGCTTTGCCATCGTAACGAAGTGTAGATGTGTCCCTCACTCTCCGCCAAACATAACCTAATCCGAACTCAATTCGGGTTAGGTTAAATAATTGAAGGAAGATTTTTCGTGTTTAATTTTTTAGGTGCCACACCTCCTGTTCACACAACAACTGACTATGAATCATTTGCTTTTCAAGATTTACTACCTATATTAATTGTTTTCTTATTTATTTCCTTAATGTTTTGTGTTTTTTTAATTTTTAAAAAAATTAGAAAATACATGAACGAACAAAAACAATTGAAGAACTTGAAAGAATACAAAAAACTATTAGATGAAGGTCTAATAACACAAGAAGAATATGAAAAAAAGAAAAAACAAATTTTAAATATGTAATTTTTTATTTATTAGGCGAGAGGGTAATCTCGTCTTTTTATTTTTTAAGTATGTTTATGTTTCATTTTTTTTGCAAAACTAAGATGTGAGGTTGTACCTTTTTTATCCTTTATTTTATTGACTTTAATAAAACGATTAGTTATAATAAAATTAAATAATTATATTTAAGGAAAACCTTTCATATGGAAAAAGTAGTTAAAAAAGATGGTTCTTTTGCTAAAAAAATTGTTTTAGATATTTTGGTTGCAGTTTTGGCAGGTTTAATTGTTGGCACTGCATATTTCTTTTTCCAAAATAGCAATAATTTTGCTCCAGGGGGTGTAGGTGGCTTAGCAACTATGACTTACCATTTACTATTAAGCCTTGGTGTTAATCAAGCAAATTGGGCTATTTTAATGATTGTTTTTAATTTGCCAATTTTTATTTTAGTTAGCATTTTTGTAGACAAAAAGTTAGGTTTGTTTTTAATTATTTATATGTCGGTTCAATCTTTAACCGTAGAGTTATTTGGTCAAATAGGATTAAAACCTTATTCTGCCGAATTTTCTGGCGAAGATTTCCAAGTTATTTTTGCTTGTATTTTAACTGGTGTTATTTCTGGCTTTGGATTTTCTTTAATGTTAAGACGTTTTGGTGCAAGTGGTGGAACGTACGGCATTTCAGCATTAATTAAACGTTTTAGGCCGGCAACTAATATTGCTTACGTTTCATTTTTAATGGATAGTAGCGTAGTTTTAATTTCGTTTTTTGTTTATAATATGCAAATTACACCTGTTATCTGTACTTTGCTTAACTTATTTATTGCTAATATTGTGGTAGATTACGCTTTATCTGGTATTAAAAATGGCTATAAGTTTGAAATTATTACAGATAAACCAGAAGAATTATCTTCAGCTCTTTTAACTGAACTTAAACACGGCGTAACGGAAATTAAAGTTGTTGGTATGTATTCACATACAGATAAATATATGTTGGTTTGCATAATTAGAAAAAAACAAATTGGTCAAATTATGAAAATTATTAAAAGATTTAACGGCACGTTTGCATCTTTTGGTAAAGTAAATGAAGTTTTTGGTAGATTTAAATAAATTTTGGTAAAGTATGGAAAAATCTGTTATAGATGAACTAAATAAAAAGGGCATTGCTTATTTTATTCCAAAGGGGAATAGTATGTGGCCAACCCTAAAAGATAAGGCTCAGCCTGTTTTAGTTAAAAAAGCAACTGAAAATCTTAACGTTTACGACGTTGCGTTATTTATTAAAAAAGATGGTGGTTTAGTTCTGCATAGAGTTATAGAAGTTTTAGAAAACGGCTATTTGTTTATAGGCGACAGCCAAACAACAGAAGAAAAAATTAATGAAGAGCAAGTTATTGGCGTTATGGTTGGTTTTTATAAAGGTAATAAGTTTATTGAAACAAACGACCAATCTTATATTAAAAAGGTAAAAAAGTGGTTTAAAAATGAAAAAATTAGGCGTTTTAGAATAAAACTATTTTACTTAAGATTAAAAATTTTTGCATTTTTTAATAAAAGGAAAAAAGAAAATGTTTAATTTAGAACAATTATGTAAAAATAGTAAATTTGCAAGCAAAAGTTTATTAAGCGTTGAAGATAAAACTATTAACAACGTTTTAATTTGTTGTGCAAAATTATTAAAAGAAAACCGCGAAATTATTAAAACACAAAACGAAATAGACGTAAAAAATGCAGTTGAAAATAATAAACCTGCATCTTTTATAGATAGGCTTTTGTTAACTGATAAGGTTATAGATTCTATTGCCGAAGGTTTTATACAAGTTTCTAAGTTAGTACCCCCATTAAATAAAGAAGTTTATTCTTTTAATAACGAATTTCAAGAAATAAACGTTAAAAAAATTACCGTTCCTTTTGGTGTTATTGGTATTATTTTTGAAGCAAGACCAAACGTTACGGCAGATGCGTTTGCGTTATGTTTTAAAACAAAAAATGCCGTTATTTTGCGTGGTGGAAGCGATGCTATTAACTCTAATATGGCAATAGTGAACGTTATTAAAAGTGCGCTAAAAGAATATGGCTTAGATGAAAACGCTGTTTCTTTAATAACCGACACTTCAAGAGAAGTTGCAAAAGAATTTATGAAAATGAATAAATACGTAGACCTTTTAATTCCAAGGGGTGGCGCTTCTTTAATTAAAACTACCCTACAAGAAAGCACTATTCCTGTTATTGAAACTGGTACTGGCAACTGCCACGTTTTCGTAGATGAATTTGCTAATATTGATATGGCGGTTAATGTTATTTTTAATGCGAAAACTCAAAGATATAGCGTTTGTAATGCATTAGAATCTATTGTAATTCACTCTAAAATTTTAGAAAATGCTTTACCTAAAATTGAAGAAAAGTTGATAGAAAAAGAAGTAGAAATTTATGCAGATGAAAGGGCAATTAAGTTCTTAAAAAATAAACTTGTTGCAACTGAAGAAGATTTTTATACTGAGTACGGCTGTGCTAAAATTTCTGTAAAAGTTGTAGATACTATTGAAGAAGCCATTTTACACATTAACGAGCATAGCACGGGGCATTCTGAAAGTATTATTACGGAAAACCAACAAAATGCAGAAAAATTCTTAAATGAAATAGATTCTTCTTGCGTTTACCATAATGCATCTACAAGATTTTCAGATGGATTTGTATTTGGTTTAGGTGCAGAAATTGGAATTAGCACTCAAAAGTTGCATGCTCGTGGACCTATGGGGTTAGAAGCACTAGTAACTACTAAATACGTTATAGTAGGCGACGGGGCGGTTAGAAAATAGCGAAATTTCCATATTGTATTATAGGTGTTAAATGTATTCTTTTGGTATAGATATAGGCGGAATGTCTATTAAAATAGGGCTTGTTGATAAAAACGGAATCATTTTAGAAAAAAGGGTTATTAAAACACTTAACGACCCTATTTTAGCCATAAAAGAAATGGCCGAAACCATTAATGAAATATTAAAAAGTAAAAATATTTCTATAAACGACGTTATGGGAATAGGTTTAGGTTGCCCTGGTGCGGTAGATGGCAATAGTGGTATTATAGACGTTTTACCTAACCTAGGTTGGGAAAATGTTAAAATTGTTGAAGAATTTAATAAGTATTTTGATTTAAAAGTTGCTTTTTCTAACGATGCAAACGTTGCATTATTAGCCGAATTTAAGTTTGGTTGTGCAAAAAATTATAAAAATGCACTTATGTTCACACTTGGAACAGGTGTTGGCGGTGGAATTATAATAGATGGCGTTCTTTACGAAGGTAATAAATGTAAAGGTGCTGAATTAGGGCATAGTACACTTGTTTTAGATGGTATTCCTTGTACTTGTGGGAGAAACGGGTGTGTTGAAAGGTACGTTTCGGCTACTGCGTTAATAGAGCAAACCAAAATAGCAATGCTAGAAAATAAAACTTCGTTAATGTGGAAATACGTAAATGGAGATATTAATAACGTAGACGGCAAAACTGCTTTTGAATGTGAAAAGCAAGGAGACGTTACTGCTATAAAAGTAGTAAATAATTACGTTAAATATTTAGCAGAAAGCATGATGAATTTATTTAATATTTTTAGACCGGAAATATTTGTTTTAGGTGGCGGAATAAGCAACCAGGGTGATTATTTATTAAATAAGGTTATAGAATATTGCGAAAAATTTAACTATGGCTATAAAGATACACCTAAAGTAAAAATAGCAATAGCAACCTTAAAAAATGATGCCGGAATTATTGGAGCATCTGCTTTAGTTTAATAATTAAACATAAATTTTCTATAAAAAAACCTACTAAAATTAGTAGGTTTTTTATTTTTATAAATTATCTAAATAAATTTATCATTAAATTTGTAACCATTTCTTTCATATTTTCATAGTTAATATAATCGTGGTTGTCAAAAACATATTCGTGCGCAAAAGATTGAACCAAATTCATTGCAAGGTGTACTTTTTCTGTTAAACCATTTTCATTAAAACCTATGTTTTGCAATTTATTAACTAGTTTACGAGTTATACTATCTTCTAAACTAATAAATTGCATATTTACTGCTTCATCCGTGTGGGTTAAAGAGTGCAATGCTTCGTGCATTTTGCCATTTTTTTTGTGAATTTTTATAACGGCATCTACAATCTTTGGAATATAACTATCTAATTCCGTAGCAGATTTAAATGTTTCAAACATTTTTAAAATAGGCTCAAAGCATTTTTCTATATAAACGTCTAAAACAGAAATTAAAATATCTCTTTTATCTCTAAAATAACCGTAAACTATCCCTGTAGAAACCCCTGCTTTTTTTGCTATTTCTGCAGTGTTTGTTCCGTAATAGCCAACTTCTGAAAAAAGTGTATAACTTGCTTCTATTATTTTTCTCTTTTTTTCTATTGACCTTTCTTGCTTAGGTTCTCTTACATTTTTTATCATATTTATATTATATATTGATTA
>JAZOOP010000047.1:0-6933 GCA_045655065.1 Christensenellaceae bacterium | reverse complement strand
AATTAATTCTAAAACCTTTGCAGAAAGGTTAGAAGAAAACCCAACTGCTAAAGAAAGGTATTTTAATATAACCACGTTATTAAACAGGGTAGAAAATTGTAGAATTATAGAAAGCAAAAAAGAAAGAACTTATAAGGTTGGTAGCAAAGCCATTGCTAAATTTAGCGTAAAAGGAAAAACCTTAAACGCTTACATTGCCTTAGAACCAAAAGAATACGAAGATAGCAAATATATTTTCTTAGACGAAAGTTCAGTTAAAAAGCATGCTAACTACCCAATGCGTGTAAAAATTACTTCTGAAAGGCAATTACGCTGGGTTAAAGAGTTGCTAATAGAAAAAATTAACAAAGCAAACTTAACTTTAGTAGAAGAAAAAACAAACGAAAAATTTGCTTTTAATAAAATAAAAACTAAAACGTTTAACCAAAAACTTAAAGTTAATAAGTTAGCAAAAGAACGCTATAACGAAATTAAAAAACATTTAGAAAGTATTGCTAACGTTAGGTTAATAGAAGGTAAGCAAGGCGTTACCTATAAACTTAAAAACCTTGCAGTAGTTAAGTTTAGTATAAAAGGTAAAACTCTTAATGCATACCTAAACTTAAACCCTATTGAATACGAAAATACTAAATATATTTTCACAAGCGTAGCAAACGTTAAAAAATATTCTAACTATAAAATGCGTGTTAAAGTTTCTTCTAACAGGCAAGTTAAATGGGTTAAAGAACTTATTTCCCAAGTTTTAGAAAAGGGGGATAAGTAGTATGAAAAAAATATCTGCATTTATAACGTTATTGGTAATGCTATCTTTATTAGCAGTTGGTGGTGTTTCTGCCACTTGGACCTATACTGAAAACTACATTGGCTCTGCCAATGCAAATTACAACATTAATATGGGGGATTTTGCTTGGGAAGGTTCAGAAATTTTACCAGATGATGAAGAAGAAGGTTTAGACCACGTTTGGCTTATAGAAAACCTTGTAGATGGGGTTGCTAACGGTAAAGAAATTGGCTTAAACAATCCAAATTCTGACTTAAACGAATATATTAATAATCGTTTAGAAGGTGGTTTGGGCTGGGAAAGAAACTATTTTGGTAGTATGGCCGTTACCGGTAAACAAGAAATGGAAGAATTGTTTGGTGCGGCGGCAAAAGGTTTATCTTTCATTATAGAAGTAGACGAAAATAATAGTAATATTTATTACCTATATACTACAGACGTTTATCTTGGTGAAAGAGGTGAACCTAACTGGCTTGGAACAAGTAACAAAACACCTGGTAAGCCAACCGTGCCAATTGGGCAATATATAGAAGTTATTTACAGAACTAAATTAGAAAGGACATCTTCTAACAAACCGTTTGATATTGTAGAAACGAAAAAGGGTAAAGCAAAGTCTGATTGGTACGATGAGAACAGGCGTAATGCAAACATAACTCAAATTCCTGCTTTTGACGTAAATACTTGGGAAGAAATTGCATAAATAAAAACAAAAGAACTTGGAAATTTCCAAGTTCTTTTTTATTTTCTATAAACCATTAGTTGGTTACTTACTATATTTATTTCAAAAGGTATATTTTCGTACAGTTCGCCGTCTACGTTTACGGTATAAGGCGTATCGCACTCTATTTTAATACTTTTAACTTTTTTAGTTTCCGTTTGTGGTAAAGTTAAAATTTTACCTTTAAGTAGTTTTATTAGCGCACCTAAAATTTTACTCTTTTTAATTTTATCTACAGTTAAAAAATTTAACTCTTTATCGGTAGGGTCTGCAATAGGGCAAACCTTAATACCACCACCATATTGGTTGCCGTTTGCTATGCAAGCCACAAACGCATCGTAATTAGTTTTTTCGCCGTTTATAATTGTGGTAAACTTTGTATAACCAAAGTTCATTAACGTTTTAATTAAGCACCAATAATAGCCAAATTTAGTTTTCTTTTTTAGCCTTTCGTATTTTTTTAATACTTCTACGTCTAAACCCATACCAATTACGTTTAACCCACGAATGGTAGGCATTTGCATAAAGTCGGTATACTTTGGTAGGCCTTCTAAAATTAAATTTACTGCATCTATTACGTTAAATGGAATTTTTAAAGAAGAAGCAAAGTCGTTACCCGTGCCACAAGGTATTATGCCTAACGCAGTATTAGAAAAATCTTTAAACCCGTTAATAACTTCGTGCAAAGTTCCGTCGCCACCAACGGCAATAACGTTATCTACTTTTTTAGAAGTTAATTCTTCGGTAATAGTGGTTGCATCACCTTTTTTAGTAGTGTAGTAAATTTTATATTCTATTTTCTTGCCATCTAAATATTCTTTAATGGTTTTAACGGCTTTTGTAATTTTTTTGCCACTTTTACCACCGGCTTTAGGGTTAACTATGAAATTTAACATTTATTTTTCTCCAACAACAATAAGTTTACTACAAAATAAACAAAAATTCAACTTTTTATGCTATAATATTTATATGAAAAAGGTTTTAAGCAATAAAATAGTTCAACTTGCAAGCATTTTGCCAAAGCCACTTTACGTGGTGGGTGGCTTTACAAGAGATTTTTTAATTACGGGTCTACCTTCTAAAGATATTGACCTTGCGTCTTCTATGCTAGTAGAAGAACTTTTGCCATACCTAGAAAAAGTGGGTTTTAAAGTTAAAGCCGAATATAAACGCACGGGCACGGTTGTTTTTGGCACAGTAAAAGAAAAGTATGAATTTACTACGTTTAGGGTAGAAAGTTATGCTTTTGGTGGCACTCATGCCCCAGAAAGAGTGGCTTTTACCGAAGATATTTTATTAGACGCTAAACGCAGAGATTTTAAGTGTAACGCCATTTATTACGATATTAAAAAAGGGGAACTAGTAGACCCTTTAGGTGGGGTTGAAGATATTAAAAACAGGGTGCTTTCTACCGTAGACGAGCCTAAAAAAGTTTTCTCTCACGATGGCTTAAGGCTTATGCGCCTTGCAAGGTTTTGTGGTGAACTAAACTTTACCCCAACTGAAGAAGTTGTTTTGGGTGCTACTGTGTTTGCTAACAATATTAAATACATTGCGTTTGAGCGAATTTTTGAAGAATTGAAGAAAATTTTAATATCAAACGAAAAACATGCGTTTTCTAACCCAAACGGGCATTATAACGGGTTAAAACTTTTAGATAAAATAGGCGTTTTAGAAATAATTTTGCCCGAAGTTACCAATGGTAGAAACTTATTTCAGCGTAAAGATTTTCATAAATACGACGTATTAGAACACACCTTAAAAACGGTGCTATACGCAGAAAAAGAAGTAAGGCTTTTTGCCTTATTGCACGATATCGGTAAACCTTTGGCAATGCAAAAAGATAAAAAGTTTTCTAACCACGCAAAATATGGCAAAGAACTTGTTGAAATTATTTTACAAAGGCTAAAAGCCGATAAAAGAACAATAGAACTAGCCACTTTTTTAACGGAAAACCATATGCTAGACGTTAAAAAGCCTATGCCACTACAAGATTTAAGGGTGTTTTTTGTAGAAAACATTAATAAAATCCCCCTTTTAATTTTGTTAAAACAAGCCGACCACTTCGCAGGGAAAGACGATTTAACTTTTCCTACCTATTTAACAAGGTGGAAAGAACTACTAGTAGAAATTAAAGAAGACGGCACGCCTTTAACTATTAAAGAGTTAAAAATTACTGCCGAGCAACTTTTAAATTTGGGGTGCAAGAGAGAAAACCTTTCTAAAACCTTAAAAACAATGTTTTTAGAATGTGTTAAAAACCCAAAACGTAATACTAAAGATTGGTTGCTAAAATTTGCTAAGGCGTTGATTAAATAATAACTTGTTTATTGTGCTTGACTTTATATCTTATAATGATATAATTAATTTATATAATAATGGGCACTTGTCGTGCAGGGAGGGTTTCTATGAGTAAAGAACCGGAAAACGAAAATAAAAACGATATAGAACCAGAAGAAAATAACGAAAATAAAAACTTAGAACCAACGGAAGATAAATCTACCGAAAATTCTAACGTGGCTAAAGATAAAGAAAATGCTACCGAAAATAACGATAGCAAGGCTTGTGATGCAAGCAATAAAGAAGATGCTAAAAAAGAGCCTACTGCCGATAAAAAAGATACTGAAAAGGCTAAAGCAGATGAAAAAGATAATAAGAAACTTTCTAAAAAAGAACTAAAGCAAATTAAAAAGGAAAAAAACGCCGAATATAAACTAGATAAAATTAATGCAAGAGGCCGTAGGTCTTTATGTGGCAGAGGCGCTAAAAACTTTATTATTTGGTTAATGGGCTTTTTATTTTCTTTCGTGTTTATTATTGGCGGTGGTTTTATAGCATTAAAAATTATACCGCTAGATACCTATATGGGCGAACAAAACGGCATTGTAGATGAAGAAATTTCAAACAAGAGTATTATAGATGCAATTATGGGTTTTGGCTCGTATAACGTAGGGCAATTACCTATTTTAACAAGTTTATTAAACGACGTTGTACAAGGTGCAGGCTTAGATGAGTTTGTTGAAATAGATATGGAAAAACTAAAGCAAGTTCAATTCACTTACCCAGAAGGTAGCAATAAAAAAATTGAAGAAGAATTATTAAATTGCTTAAAAATTTCTCCTAACATTACTAATACGTTACCTGGCGTTAGCGCTTTTGAATACGCAGAAGTAAAAGAATTGCCAGACACAGAGGCTCCTAGTTTCGTGCCACAACTTTACTATTACGCAGAACAAGAACTAGTTAGAAACGTAAAATACGTAAGGGCTTATACCGACGATGGCACACCTACTACCGACCTAACCGGCAAAACTCTTTACTATGCAAACCTAACAGACCTACCTCTTGGCGAAGCATTAGAAATTATATCTCCAAGAATTGGCGTTATGGAAGTTTCAGATATAGTAGGAGTCGTGGGCACGGCTTTAGGTGGTGCAGATTTAAGCATTATCAATAATATCTTAGGCGATACTACCATAAATGATATGGGCAGTTTTGACTTTAATAACATTAAAATTAGTGCTCTTCTTCCTACTGAAGATGAAAATGGCGAACCTATTAACACCGAAATCTATGCTATTTTAGGCGGAATTTTAATAGATAGCAAAGGCAATCCAATAGAAAACGAAAATATAACCGTTGGCGACTTGTTGGGTGCAACGGGTGCTGAACTTAACCCACAAAACCTTGTTCTTGCCGATTTATTTAGTGCTTTCGGTATGACCGATACTAGCATGCTAAATATGTTAGGTTCATTTATTGTTAGAAACGATGGCTCTAGTGTAACTTCTGAAAACATAACCATTGGCGACTTAACGGGTAAAACGGGTAGTTTTGGCATACAAGACAACATAAAACTTAAAGACCTATTAGGAAACTTAGGATTAAAAGAAGATGATTTAGATTTCTTAGATATGCTAAGTTCATTTATTGTTAAAAAAGATGGCTCTAGCATAGATGCCGAAGATATTACCATTGGCGACCTAACGGGTGCAACGGGTAACTTCGGCATACAAGATAGTTTAAAACTTAAAGACCTATTAACGAATTTAGGTTTAGGCGAAGACGATTTAGACTTTTTAGGTACTTTAAGTTCGTTTATTATAAAAGACGGCTCTAGTGTAGATGCCGAAGATATTACCATAGGCGACTTAACCGGCAAAACTGCTACTTTTGGTATTGAAGATAGCACTAATCTTAAAAATTTACTAGGAACGCTAGGTTTAGGCGAAGATGATTTAGACTTTTTAGATACTTTAAGTTCGTTTATTATTAGAAACGACCCAGAAGCCCCTGCAGTAAATAAAGAAAACATTACCATAGGCGACTTAACTGGCAAAACTGCTACTTTTGGTGTAGAAGATAGCACTAATCTTAAAAATTTACTAGGAACGCTAGGTTTAGGCGAAGATGACTTAGACTTTTTAGATACTTTAAGTTCGTTTATTATTAGAAACGACCCAGATGCCCCTATAGTAAATAAAGAAAACATTACTATAGGCGATTTAACCGGTAAAACTGCTACCTTTGGTGTAACCGAAGATGCAAATCTTAAAGATTTATTAGAAGATTTAGGTTTAGAAGACGACGACCTAGAGTTCTTAGATATGCTAAGTTCTTTAGTTGTTAAAAACGGCGAACCAGTTGATGCAGACGACATAACTTTAGGCGACTTAATAAATATTAACCTAGATAGCGTTGTTGTTAGCGATTTCTTTACCGGTATAGACGACGAAGTGTTAGAACTACTTTGCCAAGCAATAACTAGAACAGACCCAAATGCTGAAGAGGTTACTAAAGAAAATATTACCATTGGCGACTTAACAGGTGTAGATGCTGAATTTAATTTAGATGGTATTTTAGTTAAAGAAGCCTTTGAAGAAATAGATGAAGAATTTTTAGAATTGCTTTGCCAAGCACTAGTAAGAACAGACGCTAATGCTGACCCTGTTACTGAAGAAAACTTAACTTTTGGCGATTTAACGGGTAAAACTGCAACCTTTAATATAAACGGAATATTGCTTGAAGACTTTGGTTTAGACGGCGAATTGCTAGACATTTTAGTTTCTGCCGTTGTTAGAACAGACGCTAATGCCCCTGCAGTTACTAAGGCAAACCTAACTATTGGCGACTTAGTTGGCGAAACTGCAACCTTTAATATAAACGGAATACTTCTTAGCACGTTTGATTTAGATGAAGACTTACTAGATATTTTAGTTTCTGCAGTTGTTAGAACTGATGCTACCAAAGCAAACCTAACCGTTGGCGATTTAAGTGGTATAAACATAAACAATATAACAATTAGTTTATTCTTACCATATGAAGATGAATACGGCGAACAAATAAATAAAGAACTATATAATATTTTATGTGGGGCAATTACTTATGAAGATTTCTCTCATCCAAACCCTGAAGATATTACCGTAGGCGATTT
>JAZOOP010000046.1:0-10442 GCA_045655065.1 Christensenellaceae bacterium | reverse complement strand
TAGGGAAATTTAATTGTCTTAACGCTTCGTAAACGCCTACGCAAACGGAATTTGAAAGGTTTAATGACCTTGTTTCGCCCATCATAGGAATACGCACGCACTCAGAATAATGTTTTTCTAATAAACTTTCTGGTAGTCCCTTAGTTTCTTTACCAAAAACCAAAAAGTCGCCATCATTATATTTAGCATCGCTATGTATAACCTTTGCTTTAGTAGAATAAAAATAAAAGTTTTTGCCGTTATAGTATTTTTCCATAACTTCTTCTATACTATCGTAATAATGAATTTCTACTAAATTCCAATAATCTAAACCTGCCCTTTTTAAGTATTTGTCGCTTACTTCAAACCCTAAAGGGCGAACCATATGTAGTTTACAACCGGTAACTGCGCAAGTTCTTGCAATATTGCCTGCGTTTTGTGGTATTTCTGGTTCAACTAAAACTACGTTAAACGCCATAATTTTTATCTCCTAGTATATGTTAATAACCTGAATTAAAATCTCTATAGAGCCCACGTCTTCTACTGCTAATAAGCCTATAGTCTTTTTCTATTTTAATATTTGCATCTATAACTTCTTGACCACTAGCAACCTTTACTTCGCCCTTTATATCGGCAACACAGGCGTATTTTTCGGCTATTAAGCACATTGCTATTCCGTTAGAAAAAGCCCCTGCACGAAGCATTATTTGTGGCATTTGCCCTTCTAGTTGTTTATATAAGCAAACTATAACGTCTGCATCACACAATGCTAAAACCCTTGGAACTTCCGGAAAGAACAAATCTTCGCCAATAATTAAACCAATTTTGCCTACGCTAGTGTCGTACACCCTAAAGTTGCCACCCGAAACGAACTCGCTTTCATCTATAGAGTGCGCCATATCGGAAACGCCTAAAATTTTGCCTTTATCTGCTATTACGGCAGAGTGGCGAAATACCCCGTAAGTGTCTGTATCGCACCCACAAATTACCACGGAAGATATTTCTTTAGAAAGCCTAGCAATATCTTGAAAATATTCCGTTTCGCCAGCAAGTTCTTTTTTATAACTAACTAGCCCTAATCCATTAAAACCAAAAACTACAACTTCTTTATCGCTTATTAAAGGTAATTTTTCTTGCCAAACTTCGTTTATTAAACCATCGGTAACGAAACAAAATTGCATACTGCCCCCTAAAACTAATATCTTTACATAATATTTAATTTTTAGGTTTTTTGTTAAAGTTATAGCACTTTATTAAGCAATTCTTTTAAAACAGAAAAATTTTCGGCTGTAGTTAGTTGTTTTTTTACTTCTTTTACGTTTCTTTCGCCCTTAAAATAATATGGAATAAACTTTCTAAATTCTGCGTTTGCCCTATTTTCGCCAAACGTTTCTTCCATAATATTAAGTTGGCTTAATATAAATTCTTTTTTAGTTAACGGTGGGGTTATATTTAACAACTCGCAAACCAAAAACAAGTTATCTATTGCTCCACGTGCAAGCATAATGCCATCTGCACCCGTGTTAGTAAACGTTTTATTTGCATCTTGTAAAGTAAAAATTCCACCGTTTGCTATTACGGGTATGTTAACGGCTTTTTTTGCGTTATAAATACAATTATAGTCTGGCTCGCCCGAATAATATGCATCTTTAACCCTTGCGTGTATGGTTATTAGTTTTGCACCTGCATTTTCTGCCATTATGGCAAAATCTTTAGCAATGTCTTCGCCATCACGAACGCCTTTTCTAATTTTAATGGTTATAGTTTTGCCACTTTTAACGCACTCACGAATAATTTCTTCTGCCTTTTTAATATCGGTAAGCAATGCGCTACCTTCGCCGTTTTTATATACTTTAGGAACAGGGCAACCCATATTTATATCTACTATATTAAAGCCTTTTAACTCTTCACTTTCGCAAGCCTTTCTTAAAAAATAAGGGTCGTTACCAAATAGTTGAACGGCTGTATTATTTAAGCCGTCGCCTGCCAAAAGCAATTCTTTAGTGCCACTATTTTTATAAACCAAACCCTTAGCACTAACTAGTTCGGTAAAACATAAACCATAACCTAGTTTTAATGCTAAATTACGAAAGGCATAGTTAGTGTACCCTGCAATAGGGGCTAGAAAAATATTATTCTTTATTTTGTTGTTGCCTATTAAAAGTTGCTTTACCATTTTCGTTTGCCTTAACAAAAAATATCATTATTAAGTTTACCAAACAAATTATAAAATAGCAAGCAATTAAACTATATGCACTACCATAAATACTTATATTAGGGTTTTTTAGCAATATTATTTCTAAAATGGTTTTAACTGCTATGCCAATAGACATTGAAATTATTGGTCTATATACCTTGTTTAACGCAATTAAAATGGCGTTTTGGGTTTGCATAAAAGATATAAATATAACATTTAAGCACAAAATTTTTAATAGGTTTACTGCTATAAGGTGTTCTTCGGTATTAAACCTTTTATATAAAAAATATATTACTTTTTCAGCAAAAAAATATAATAAAATAGCACTTATTACGCTAACTAAAAGGGTTAAAATCAATGCTTTTATGCCAAGTTTTTGCTTTTCTTTCGTATTTTCTAACTTTGAAATTGTTGGAATTGCCGTTGTAGAAATTCCATAGCAAAGTGCAACGGGTAAATTTATTATAGATGCTATTGCCCCAGACATTATTCCAAACAAAGAAGTGGCATTTTTTGTGTAAACTTTTAGCGAATTAATTATTATAAAACTATCTATCGTTTGCGAAATTGGTATTAAAATACCTATTAAAGTAATTGGTATAATAAGTTTAACTACTCTTTTAACGTTAAATTGGTTTTTGTTAAATTTAAATTTGGGCAACGTAGATTTTTTATGCTTTATAAATATTAAAAATAACACTAGTAGTGCTATATATTCTGAAATAGTTACTGCTAGCGTTGCCCCACCTGATGCAAGCGAATAATTCGGCATAAATAGGTAAACTAAAAGTAAGCCTAAAACAAGTTTAATAAACTGCTCTATTATTTGCGAAGTTGCAGTAGGGAGCATATTGGTTTTGCCTTGAAAATACCCTCTAAAACAAGAAATTAACGAAACTGCAAGAACAGATGGCGCTAAAAAAATATAAGAAAGGGTTGCCTTTTCGTTGCCTTGTAAAATAGAAAGTGGTTTGGCAAAAATTACCATAAATATAGAAAAAATTGCCCCGATTATAGAAAACAACCTTATACTTCCGTAAAAATAAGTTAACCCAATTTCTTCTTTGTTATCTTTGTTAGATGCAATTATTTTAGAAAGTGCCGACGGCACGGCTAAGCCAGAAAAATCTAATAAAACGCAATAAAGTGGAAACACCATTTGATATAACCCTAAACCTTGGCTACCTAGCAGATTAGTTAGCGGTATGCGGTATATTGCCCCTAAAATTTTTGCAATTAAACTACCTGCGCCTAAAACTATTGCACCACTTAAAATTGCGTTTTTCTTCATATGTAGTGGCAAGTTTATTCAAATTGCCTTGCCAAAATTAATACCCCAAGCCTTACCAACTTTACGTCGCCCGCATTAAACTTTTTAGCCCTTTCTTTATTGTATAGAATAACGCTACCAAAACAGTCTCCATTACAAATTATTGGAACTATTATTTGGTTTTCAAGGTCTAAATCTTCTTCCATACAAACGGGTATAATGTTAGCCCCTTCTTCTTTGCATAAACTTAAACTTTTTCTTTCTTTTAATGCCTTTTCTAGTTTAACGCTAATGTGTTTTTTTACACATTCCTTTTTACCACCTGCAACGCACAAAACGTTGTTTGTATCGGTAACGACGCAAGGTGTTTCTAAAAGTTCGTAAATGCTGTCGCAAACACTTTTTGCAAAATTTTCAATAGATTGTATTGGCGAATATTTGGTAAAAACTAACTGCTCTTTATCGGTATAAATTTCTAAAGGGTCGCCCTCTTTAATGCGTAAAGTTTTTCTTATTTCTTTTGGAATTACTACTCTACCCAACTCGTCTATTCTTCTAACAATGCCTGTATCTCGCATAATAAAATAACCTCCGTAACTTAAAATAAGTATGCGAAGGTTATATTTTTTTATTCGCTTATTAAGTTTAATTATTGCCAAGCAAGTGGGGTTTGCCTGTTAGCCTTAAACCAAGGTGTATCTTTTAGCACGGGAGATTGCCCGTCGCAATCAACTAAAACTTCTTGTTCCGTAGAAGATGAAGTTACCACAATATTGCCGTTTAGTTTTTTGTATTCGCCAACGTTTTCGTATTTATTTTTACTATTGTTAAACTCTACGTCTATAGTAGATGTAACGTAAACTTTTTCGGTGTAATTGGCAATATTATTAATAACGTTTTGGGTTGGAAAAGTATTTTCTAAATTTTGCGTGTATTCTACGCTCCCTGCAACGCAAGTTACCGTTACTATTTTTGGTTTTATTACAGAAAGCAACTTAGTTGTGTTAGAAGTATTAGAGCCGTGATGCCCTGCCTTAAATAGTTCTACTTGTGGCAAATTGTTGCTGTTTACTAAACTCTCTTCGCCGTCTTCTTCTAAATCGCCCGTAAACAAAAAGTTCCTAGTGCCGTGTGTTAGTAAAAAGCATACCGAATAGTTGTTTTCGTGGCTAGATTTATTTTCGTAAAACTTTTGATATAAAAAGGTTAGCCTAATACTTTCGGTAAGCATAATTTCACGTTTACCGCCGTTAATATTATTATAACATTCTAAAACGGTGTTGTGCGTTGCCCCAGCAGAAATTTCGGCATTTCTTTTAGTTATATAATTGTTATAAACTTTAGTTTCTTTATCGCTTCTAGCAAAATCTATAATATTTTCGCACTCATAAAGTTCAAAAATACCTTCTTCTGCACTAAAGCCTGCAATATGGTCTTGGTCAGCGTGGGTTACTATAACGTATTCTAAAGAGTTATCTAAAACCACCCTATCTAAATAACTTTTTATAGTAGGAACGCTTTCTGCCCTACTACCTGCATCTACTAAAATATCGTTATCGCCTGCTTTAATATAAATACAGTCGCCAGCATATTCGTTGCCAAGTTCTAAAAAGTGAATAGATAGTTCTCCTTTTAACTCTAAAGGTGGAATTTTGTTAAAGTAATTAGTATATAAATAATAACCTGCACCTACTAGAAAAATTATTATAGATAATACTATAGATATTCCTTTAGTTGCTTTACTTTTTCTTGCCATAATTCCCCCTTTTTGTCTTTATTACAATAAGCCTTTAATTAATTCTTCTTCACCTTTTGAAGAAAGGTATTTAATAGGCACGTCAAACACCGTTACAACACCCGTTTTCCCTTCTTTTGCTAGTTTTGCTACCGCCCTTGCGTAAGCAGTTAATACTGAACCCGTAAATTCTGGGTTAGAATCTAGTTTAATAGAAAGTTCTAACAAGTGTTTGTTTTCTGCTGTAGTTTCGCCAGAACGCATTACAAACCCGCCGTGCGCTAGTTTAGAGTGGTTTTTTAATAGTTCTTCTTCTGTTATAAAATGAACTATTGTGTCGTAATCGCTAAAATAGTTAGGCATATTTTTAATTTCGTTTTCTATTTTTTCTTTATCTGCCCCGTCTTTAGCCACAACGAAACACTCTCTTAAATGTTTTTCCCTTGCCGTTAAAGGTCTGTTTTCGCCGTTACGAACGGAATTTATTGCCTCTTCTTTAGGAATTGTATATTGAATTGCGTTTTTAACACCTACTATTCTTCTAATAGCGTCGCTATGCCCTTGAGAAACGCCTTTGCCCCAAAAAGTATAGTCGTTACCACTTGGTAGTAATGCACCGAACAACATTCTTGCAATAGAAAATAAACCTGGGTCCCAACCAATGCTTATGGCAGATAAATGCCCGTATTTAAGTGCAATTTCTTCTAGTTCTTTTTTGTATTCTGGTATTTTTGCGTGCGTATCAAAAGAGTCAACCGTATTAAAATATTTTAGGTATTCTTTTGTTGTAGTAGGTAAATCTGTAGCGCTACCACCACATAAAATTAACACTTCTATTTTGCCAACGAAGTTTTGTAGTTCTTCCGTTTTATATACAGGAACGCTTATTATAGGCTTAATGCTAGAAGGTTCTCTTCTTGTAAAAATACCAACACAATTTAGGTCTTGTGCTTTGTTTATCGCTAATAATACTCCCTTGCCTAAATTACCATAACCTACTATACCAACGTTTATCATACACATCTCCACAACATTTAGTTTTTTCTTTTTTATTTTACTACATTTATGCCTTTAAGAAAAGTATTTTTTAACATTTTTATAGAGTTTTTACGACATTTTTTTATAAAACAAGACAAAACATTTTTTATTACTTAATTTATAATGGCACTAAAGGAGCGCATTATGCAAAAAAATAGCCATTTAGATTATTTAACAGTATTAAAATACCTTGTTATATTTATGCTTTTTACCCTTTTCAACCAAATAGAAAAGCAAGTTCTACCTTATTCTACGGCGCTTTTAGGCGTTAGTTTTTGCTATGGATACAACTTAATTTTTACCCCTTTATTATATTTACTTTCTTTTTTACTTTTAGGTGCAAACGGGCTTATGGCTAGCGGTGGCATAAGCGTTGCTTTTTTGGTTTTAATAACCTTAATTTATAGGCTATGTAAAAATAAAATTAGGTTAGAAATTTGCGTTTTTACTATGATTTCTATGCTAGGTTACCTTTTTATTGGTAATACAGAAATTGAAACTGATTTAACTAAAAAACTCTTCGTTATATTGTTTGTAGGGGTGTTTTCTGCCTTTTTATATATAACGGGCGAAACCATTACTAAAAAGGGGCTAAAATATAAACTTTGCTACGAAGAATACGCATCTATTACGGTAGCCGTAACACTACTAGGATTAGGGGTTTGTAATTTAATTTCGCCTTTTTTATGGCGTGGTATTTCCGTTTTAGTAATTTTATTTACTAGTTTTTTGTATAGGCGTGGTATTAGCACTATAATTTCCGTCTTTCTTTCTCTTTCGCTTGCCGTTTACTATAATAGCATAATTTACGTTTCAATTTACCTAGTTTGGAGTGTTTCTATAGATGCTTTTATAAGCATTTCTAGGTACTTATCTAGCATAGCCGTGGTAGTTTCCGACTATTTTATGCAACTAATTTTTGCCGTTTACGGAACGTATACCCTTTCGCATTTTATTTTTCTGTTAGTGGGGGCAATAACTTTTGCCGTTATACCTTATAGACCACTTTCTTCGCTAAAAGAAAGGCTTTACTCGTTTAGGGAAAAGCAGTTAGTTAGAAGAACTATAAACCGAAACAGAACTATGCTTTCTAATAGACTTTTTGAACTTTCTTTTGTGTTTAGCGAAATGGCTAACGCATTTAATACTTTTAGTAAAAAAGCCCCAGACGAAAAAGCCGTTAGTAAAAGCATTGCTAAAAACACCGTTTCTGCCGTTTGTTTGGCCTGCGCAAACTATAGTAAGTGCAAAAAGATAACGGAAATATATTCTATAGAAATGGAAAAATTGGTGTTTATTGGGCTTGCTAAAGGCAAACTTTCGCTAATAGATTTACCCAAAAATATTGCCGAAAATTGCCTTCACCCAAACGACCTTCTTTATGGTATAAATAAAAGTTTAAAAGATTACCGCAGTTATTTACTAGAAAACGAAAACATTAATATGGGTAGAAGACTAATAAGTTCACAAACCGAAGGGGTTGCTAGTATGCTTAAAAGCCTTGCCTTAGATACGGGCACTTTATTAAAATACCAAACTAGGCTAGAACGAACGCTTGGCGACCAACTTTTTAAAAGTGGGTTCTTTGTTAGCGAACTTATGATTTATGGTAAAGAAGATGCCGAAACGGTTAGTTTAATATTAAATATGCAAAACTTTTCTATAACCTTTTTACAAACTACTATTTCTAAGGTTTTAGGCAAAAATATGCTACTTTGCAACAAAAACGATATCAGCCCAGATAAATGCTTTCTTTCTTTTAGAAAATGTGCCGACTACGACGCAGTTTTTGGCGTTGCTAAATGCACTAAAGATAATTCTTCTAGTAGTGGCGATACTTATTCGGTTACTAGGCTAGATGGCGATAAATTTTTAATAGCCCTATCCGACGGAATGGGTAGTGGCAAAATGGCAGAAACAATTTCTACAACTTCTTTAACTTTAATAGAAAGTTTTTACAAGGCAGGCATAGAAAGTAGCGTTATATTAAACACGGTAAATAAACTGCTTGCAATTAACACCGAAGATAGTTTTTCGGCAATGGATATTTCCGTTATAGACCTAAAAAATTTGCGGGCAGATTTTATTAAATACGGCTCGCCTTACGGCTTTATTATAGGCGAAGAAGGAATAAAAATTATAGAGGGCAACAGCCTACCACTCGGCATACTAAACGAGTTAAAACCTAGCATTTGTACCGACACACTTAACGATGGCGATATGCTTTTATTCTTAAGCGACGGGGTTAGCGACGCATTTGGTTCTTCTAGCGAAATTATAGACTTTTTGCGTTCTGTGCCAGCCTTAAACCCACAAACTTTAGCCGACGGCATTATGGAAAAAGCACTAAAAATTACGGGTGGTTATAAAAACGACGATATGACTGCTTTAGCCGTTAGAGTTTACAAAAAAAATTATGCCGTGTAATTTACACGGCATAAACTTTATAATTTATTTAATTATTACCAAATTTTGAACGCCTTTTCCGGCATACGCCTTTTGTTTTCGTTCTTTAGGGTTTTACCTTTATTTGTTCTACCTTCTATGCTTAATTCTTCGGTATTAATAAAGAAAGTTACGCCTAAATTATCGGTAACGGCAATATCGTAAGGGTTGGTTACGTAATTTGCAAATACAACTTTGCCGTCGTTACCAAGTTCGGCTATTTTAATACCTTTTCTATATCTTGCCATAGGCTCTATATCGGCAACTATAACTCTCTTATAAAAACCCGTATCGGTAACTATTACAAATTCGCCTTCTTCGTTTACTTGAGCAACGTATTTAATACTATCTCCCTTATTTAAGTTAATACCTTTTACGCCACCTGCTACCCTAAACTGAATAGGAATATCTGATTTTTCGGCATTTAAACATAAACCTTTTTCAGTAACGAAGGCAATAGTGGTATCTTCTTTATCTTCTTCAATTTTAATTAACGAGTCGCCGTCTTTTAACTTAATTGCTTGATAATATGGTTTTTGTAAGGTGTATTCTTCCCAATCGGTTTTCTTAATTAGGCCGTCTTTGGTAAAGAACAACAATTTGCCTTTTGGCATATTCTTTTCATCTACACCAAAGAATGCAATTGGTTTTTCGTTTCTTGCAACTTCCTTAGTAACTTCGCTAAACTTTAAGCCTTTTTCTCTAAACTTACTTTCGGCAACTATTTCTAAGTCTATTTTTACGCAGTTTCCAAGGTTGGTAAAGGCGTATAAAGTTTGGTCGCTTTTTACTTTTGCAGTTATGGTAAAGAAATCTACCCCGCCGGTATATTCTTTAATTTTCTTAATGCCTGCGTTATAGTTCTTTTCTGTCATTTTCTTAAAGAAACCGTTATCGGTAAAGCCTATAACAAGGTCGTCTACTTGTTTTAGTTCTTGTTCAACTTCTTTAATATCTATTTCATTTTCGCCAATTATTACAGAAGTTTTTCTATCGTCTGCATACTTTTTCTTAATTTCCCTTAGTTCTTGTTTAACAACTTCCATTTGGCGGGCTTTAGAAGAAATTATTTCTTGTAATTCTGCAATTCTTTTCTTTAGTTCTTTTAACTCGTCTTCTAATTTAGTAATTTCTAGTTTGGTTAAACGAGCAAGCCTTAAATCTAAAATAGCAGTTGCTTGAACTTCGGTTAAATCAAAACGTTTTCTTAATTTTTGCCTTGCATCTACCGTGTTTTCAGCACTCTTTATAATTTTAATAACTTCGTCTATATTCTTTACTGCAATTATTAAACCTTCTAAAATATGCGCTCTTTCTTTTGCACGTTCTAGGTCAAATTTACTTCTTCTTAAAACTACTTCCCTTTGGTAATTTACATAATAAGAAATAATATCTAGTAGGCCTAATTGACAAGGTTTTCCGTTAGCAATAGCCACGATGTTTATGCCGTAAGAAACTTCTAAATCGGTATTTTTATATAAGTATTGCAATACCTTTTTAGCATCTGTTTCCCTTCTTAATTTAATAACGGCACGCATACCGTTTCTGTCAGATTCATCTACTACGTCGCTAATACCACCAAGAAACTCTTTTCTTTCTTCCGAAAGGTCTGAAATCTTTTTTAATAGGGTTGATTTATTTACTTGGTAAGGTATTTCAGAAATAATTAAATTTTGCCTTTCACCAACGTTTTCTATAGTAACCCTTGCACGAATTTTAATTTTGCCACGCCCTGTTTTATAGGCTTCTACAAGTTCTTCGCCTGCAATTATATAACC
>JAZOOP010000045.1:0-47339 GCA_045655065.1 Christensenellaceae bacterium | reverse complement strand
AAGTTGTTCAGATATAGGAGTTGTATTATCTTCCTTAACCACGAAGAAGCCCAACTCTTTTTTAGCAAAGGCTAAAGTTTGTTTTGAGTATTTACTTTCCAAGTAAGGTAAAAAGGTATTCTTAAAGTAGTCCATAGGCGTCGTATTTGCCTTCTTAGCGATTGCTTTAAGTTCTTTAATAAAGCGATTGTGTTTTCGTGCTTTTGGCTTTGGGTACAGTTCCTGCCGTCTTTCTATTTCTTTTTGTAGGTATAAATATAACCATTGATATTCCAATGGCAAGTCCGTCATAAACTGCATAAAATATCCACGTGCGGACAAGTCTTTCAATGAAAACATCTCCATATAAACGTTTCGGCATGAATAATCTTCCAACTTATATCCCACCAAAAACTTTATTCCGTAGCGATATAGCTTACTTTCAGTATAAAACCAACAACGGATTCTTTCATCTTCTTCGGGTAATAAGTTGGAAAGGAAATCTTCCATAGCAACGTTTTCTAAATGCTCTAATTTGCCCGTTCTTCGATAGCAGTCGTAGGCATAATCTACTTTTAACGTAATCTCATCACGAGTGCCGTCATCCAACTTCGCCGTATAAATAATTTCATCAAGTTCCTTTAATATTCGGCTTACTTGGTATTGCTCTAAGTTTAACGTTTTGGCGATTTCTTGTTGCGAAAAGTCTTGAATATACGATAGCTCATATATATCTTGTTGTTCTTCGGTTAAGCCACTTAAAATATTTTGAATATCTAATCTTTCACAAGCATCCGCTTCGGCATAAAAACTTTCCACATCGGCTTGATATTCCATCGGGTCAGCTTCGTCGCCGTCTTCATCTTGATAGATGGGAAAACGTGAAAAATATCTATCGTCATAGTGTTTTAGGTTACTTCTATATAATCGCTTGTTAAATAGGTATAACTCTTTCCATTGCTCAACGGTTATTTCAGTTTTAATAATAACGCCGTCTATCTTTTGAAAATAGTAAACCATACCTTCCGTTTTTGCTTTTTTCGGAAAGCGGTTTAAGTAATATTCTTCATTTTCTTGATAGCACAGCACGTCTTTTGCGTGGAGTTGAACACGTTTTTTCATCCTATTACACCTTTACGCTATTTTATCATAGTAAATATGACAACTTGTGTCATATATTATAAAAAACTTCAAAGAAAATAGCAACTTTGAAATGTCCAAAAGTTGGGACATGTTGGGCGAAAATCAAAATATTTTTACTTGCAAGCAAAAAATTCTTGGCGAACGCAAAGTTTCTCTTGATTTTTATTTTTAGATGTGCTACAATAGTATAAACTACAATATGGAGAGTTGTTAAAATGGCAGTTAGCTACAAAAAACTATGGAAACTTCTCATAGATAAAGACATGAAAAAAGAAGAATTACGTGTTGCGGCAGGTATTTCTACGAATACTATGGCTAAACTCGGTAAAAACGAAAACGTTAATACTGAGATGCTTGTAAAAATCTGCTCTGCGCTTAAATGCGATATAGCAGATATTATGGAAATAGTAGAAAACGATTAAAAAAGTTCTTAATCATGACATATATTGTCATATTTAATATGTTATACTTAATTTAAGATATAAAGGAGCATGAAAAATCATGTCTTTTGAAATATGGAATAGAAGATATACAGGAAGTAAGTATAAACTTGCTGATTGGATATTCGATATAATAGATAAACATTGTGAGGGAGATTCTTTTTGCGATATTTTCGCAGGTACAGGCATAATAGCCCACCACGCTCTTTCTAGAATGAAATCAGTTGCTGTTAATGATTTCCTATTCTCTAATGAGATTATATATAAAGCTTTTTTTCTTCAAGAAGAGTATGATGTTGATAAAATCAATACCTATAAAGAACTTTTTCAATCTTACAATGATATTAAAATTAAACAAAACTATGTATCTAAAAACTTCGGCAACAAGTTTTTCTCAATGAAAGATGCCTTATTGATAGGAGAAATTAGAGAAAACATTGAAAAGGCCAAAGACTTAAGCGAAAAAGAAAAGGCTATTTTGATAGCATCGTTGTTATATTCAGCTGATAAAGTTGCAAATACAGTAGGTCATTATGATGCGTATATAAAAGGTTATAAAATTCCCGACCAATTTAGGTTTGAGTTAATACAACCATACGAAACTAATGCCAACGTGGACATTTATCGCCAAGATGCAAATGTATTAGCTAAAGAAATTCAATGCGATATTGTTTATATAGACCCTCCATATAATTCAAGACAATATAGCCGTTTTTATCACGTTCTTGAAAACATTGCAACTTGGAAAAAACCTAAACTTTATGGCGTAGCGTTAAAACCTGAGCCTGAAAATATGAGCGAATATTGTAAAAGTTCTGCTTTAACTGCTTTCTCTTCTCTTATAAGAGACTTAAAGTGTAAATATATTGTAGTATCTTACAATAACACGTATGCTTCAAAAAGTAGTTCTTCTACAAATAAAATGACTCTTGGCAACATTAAAAAAGTATTGTCCGAAAAAGGAACACTTACTTGTTTTGAAAAAGCACATCAGTTTTTCAATGCAGGGAAAACTGAATTTGCAGACCATAAAGAATTAATCTTTTTAGTTGAGGTAAATGACTAATGGAAAAGAATAAGAAAATTAACAGTGAATTTAATCGTTCTCCCTTTTTCTATGTTGGAGATAAATTTAAGTTGTTATCTCAGTTAAGAGAAAACTTTCCTAAAGATATAAAAAGGCTTGTTGAGCCATTTTGTGGCGGCGGAAGTGTTTTCTTAAATACACCTGCAAAAGAATACGTGTTAAACGATATTGATAGCAACATGGTTGCTCTTCACAAGTTTTTAATTGCTTACAGTAAAAACGAAACAGAGTTTTGGGCAAATGTTGAAAAAATTATAAATCAATACCAATTATCTGCAACTTATAAAGGAACGGTCATTCCTCAAGAATTAAGAGCTGAATTCCCTAAAACATATTTTGCAAAATATAATAAAGAAGCATATACCGCACTTAGAAGTGATTACAATGCTCATAAAGATGATTTAATGAGATTGTATATGCTCCTCATATATGGGTTTAATAGAATGTTAAGATTTAATGCTAAAGGTGATTTTAATCTTCCTGTTGGGAACGTAGATTTTAACGATAATGTGGTTAAAGCATTAAATTCTTATTTTAATTATGTCAGAGATAAACAAATACAATTTTACAGTATGGACTTCGAGGACTTCTTAAATTCTTTAGATTTAACAGAAAAAGATTTCGTTTACTTGGACCCACCTTATTTAATTACATTTAGCGAATACAATAAGTTATGGGACGAAGATTGCGAAATGCGCCTTATTAAAGTATTGGACGAATTAAACGAACGTGGCATAAAATTTGCAGTTTCTAATGTGTTATGGCATAGAAGAAAATATAATGGAACATTTAATATGTGGGCTCAAAAATACAATATCGTTAGAGTAAAAAGCAATTATATTAGCTTTAATGATAATACGGATAAAGACACTTATGAGGTTCTTGTGAAAAATTATTGAGGTAAATATGAGTAAAGAAAGAGCAAAAGAATACAAACCGTTATCATTTTCTACTACAATGAGAAACCCCGCAAGAATTGCGGCATTCTTAAACTGCATATTGCCTTACGAAGGTCAAGTTCTTACTAACGCAGTTATAGACCAAGTTGCAATTAATTTAATAAGGAAGAAACTTTACGTCCCTGTTGCAGTAAATAAAAACCCTGCATGGAAGGCTATTCTTGTTTCAGACGAGGAATTTGATGTTGCAACTGCTATGGCGATAAAAGAAGCAAGCCCTCAGCAACATAAGGAAGCAGGATTCGAAGAAGGTTGGCCTTCAAGATTTGATACGTGGTATAAGCTTCCTATGGAATTTGGCTTCATTTACTATGAAATGGACAAGCCTATCTTGGTTTCTACTACAGGACACATGTTGATTGATGCCTTAAACGAAACGCCTGCTAATGATGAGAAAATTCAAAAGGTATTCTTGAATGCTTTGATGAAATATCAAACAAGCAATCCATTTAGGAGAAATGCAAATGATAATGCCCCTCTTCCACTTCTTTTGAGAGTTATAAAACGCTTAAAAGAAGATAAAGAAGAAAATGATGCCGGTATATTTAGGAGCGAATTATCATTGATAATTTGTTGGCCTGATAATGATGCGGAAAAATTATATCTTGCCATTAAAGATTTAAGAAAGAAATATGGATTTACTTATGGCGACGAAATCGTTTACGAGCGTTGTTTGAAATTGTTAGGCGTTGGTCCTGATAAGAAAAAACGCTTCAAAATAGAACATATCACAAGTGAAGCTGTTGACGAATTTATACGTAAGATGCGTATAACAGG
The DNA here is from genome assembly GCA_045655065.1 of Christensenellaceae bacterium. Lineage (GTDB taxonomy): Bacteria > Bacillota > Clostridia > Christensenellales > Borkfalkiaceae > UBA1259. The sequence goes on along the minus strand of JAZOOP010000045.1, from coordinate 42,954 downwards.
TATTGTTTCTCTTAGAGGGAATGGTCGATTCCTCGATTTTAACAGTTTTGAAATTGATAATATCAACTACATATTAGATAATTACAGTACTTATCCCAAATTCGCCTCAAAAGAAAAGTATTTTGAATATATGGGTGCAGTAGATTCAAATGTTCTTTCTACTCATGAAGTAAAGCAAGAAAATATTGATGATGCTAGACAAAAAACCTTGAATGAGTGGGTTGCAAATTATACTAAAGAAGATATTATTAAAGAACTTTACTTTGTTTGTGGTAAAGGAGAAAGTAAAAATCCTGTCTTGCGCATTATAGATAAACCTACAAGATTTGAATTTTTAACAAGTATTGCCTTAAAACAACATTTTGACGGCTTGGACGTAAGACCTAATTATCACGTAGATGACGAAGGCTTACCTACATTTACTGCGGCAGGTGGATTAGCGGATATTGAATGTTTTGATACTGATAATAATCCTCTCGTTGAAGTTACATTAATGACCGCACGTACACAAGCAACAAACGAAATGCCTGCAATAACAAGGCATTTGCAAGAAGCAAAAGAGAAATATCCCGACAAACTTGTTTTCTCTATTCTAGTAGCACCGTCAATCCATGCAGATACTAAATATATGGCAGGATATTCAAAGTTTCAGTACAAAGTTGATATTTTGACTTATACTACTGAAGAATTTATAAACAATATTCAAAAAAACAAAGCAGTTAAAGACATGCTTAATGCATAGGAGATAAATATGGAAAAATCAACCGAAAAAATGCAAAGAAAACTTTTTATAAAGCCATATGATAGAATGGTAAAAGATTTAGTAAAAGATATTCAGGAAGGAATGATTATTTTAGACCCCGACTATCAGAGAAATTATGTATGGGGCAATCCAAAAGCCTCATTGTTGGTGGAATCAATTCTTTTGAATATTCCCATTCCTGTAATATACGCTTCTGAAAATGAAGAAGGTAAATGGGTTGTTGTTGATGGGCTACAAAGACTTTATTCTTTGCAAAGATTTTTTGAGAAGAAGTTCAAGTTAACAGGTTTAGAAACTCTTAAGGAATTAAACGGTTCAAAATATAATACTCTTAGTGAAACGGTAAGAAATCGTTTGGACCGTGGTGAATTAAGAATTATAGTATTGCAAAATGATTCTGATCCTAATATCCAATTCGATATTTTTATGAGATTAAATACAGGTGCTGTCAAGCTTAACGAACAAGAATTAAGAAATTGTTTATATCGAGGCAAATTAAACAACTTAATTAAAACGATTGCAAAAGAAAATGAAACGCTTAAAAAATTAATCTCGGTTAAAACTGATAGAATGCTAACTAATGAATTGATTTTAAGGTATTTAGCCGTTTCAGAGCACTTTGACAAAGAAAAGAACGTTATTCAAAATTATGACGGACGTATTAAAAATCTAATAAACTCGTACATGAATCAACATCAAAACGATGAGGATGAGGCTTTAAATATAATTCGACGCAAAGTTGAATCTCAAATTGAAAAAGCTTATGAGATTTTAGGAGACCTTGCTTTTAAGAAAAATGAAAAAACAACAAAACCTAATGCTGCTTTATTTGAGTGTATAATGCTTTCTTTTGAGGATTTCTCGTTAGACGAATTAAAATCCAAAAAAGAATCAATTAAACACCTCGTTCGTTCTTTGTTAAATGATGCTGATTTTGAAAAATCAATCGATAAAGCAACAGGAAACACAGAAGTTATTAACTCTCGCCTTTCTACATTTAGAACACGATTAGGAGACTTAATGAGAAATGCAGGCTAAAATAGATTTTGACGAAAGTATTAACGAGGTAACCTATCTTAATACAATCTCGGAATCTGATGCTAAAAATGATAAAATTTATTTTAAGGTTATAATCTTACTGCTATGTGCAAAATTGGAAAAATTTGTTAAAGATAGCACCAACGAGTATATAGATTTACTATTGGAAAAGAATTTAACAAAAGATAAGTTGCCGGAAAAGTTTGTTATTGAAATACTAAAAAATGAATTATCAAAAATACAAAAAGATTCCGTAGAACACTATATTCATAACGAGAGGTCTAAAGAAAGGTCAAAAGTTTTCTCAGTAATTTGGGATGATAAATTTTGTCTAGATAGTTTGCAGAAAAAAGATTTTGTTGTTTCTATTTCTAATAATGGAACAACCGCTTTCGAAGATACTTATAAGAAAATTGGATTCCCTGATATAATAAAAAATTTGTTAGACTATCAACGAGAAGATGATGTATCGGGTTTGATTACTACAAGTACAAAATACTCAATTTCTGACACCATTAATAAAGTGATTAAGATTAGACACGAAATAATTCACGATGATGCTACTCCTCCTATTACAAAAAACGATGTCGATTTATATGTCGAAATTTTTAAGGAGTTTGTAAATCAAATCAACAGCGAATTAGAAAAAGGGCTGCAAGATATTTAGGAGTTGGTAACATTTGCAAATATATGAAAAAGGAGAAATAAAATGAAAGCGGTTATATATGCAAGGTATTCGTCGGATAACCAACGTGAAGAATCTATCGATGGGCAAATCCGTGAATGCAAAAAGTTCGCTGAATACAACGGAATAACGGTTATCGGCGAGTATATTGACCGTGCTTTCTCTGCTAAAACCGACCACCGCCCCGAATTTCAACGTATGATTAAAGACAGTTATAAAACTGTTTTTGATACGGTTATTGTGTGGAAGTTAGACCGTTTCTCCCGTAATCGTTACGACTCGGCAAGATATAAATCAGTTCTTAAGAAAAACGGCGTAAGAGTTATATCGGCAACCGAAAAAATCTCGGAAGATGCTAGCGGTATTTTGTTTGAGTCTATCCTTGAGGGCTATGCCGAATACTACTCTGCGGAACTTGCCGAAAAAGTTAAACGTGGTATGACGGACAACGCCTTAAAAGCAAAGTCTAACGGTGTGCGTGCTCCTTTCGGTTATTACGTTGACGATACCGACCACTATCAAATAGATGAAACGCTTGCCCCTATCGTTAAAGAGATATTTGCTCTTTACGTGGACGGCAAAAAGGTAACGGATATTGTTAAGATTATGGCGGAGCGTGGTATTAAAAACCGAAATTACCCACTCAACTATAACTCGATTTATCGCATACTAACCAACCGTAAATACATAGGCGAGTACAAGTTCGGCGACGTGCTTTTAGAAAACGGTATTCCTGCTTTTATAGATAAAGAAACGTTTGAAATGGCACAAAGCCGTATGGCAAGAAAGAAAAAAGCACCGGCAATGCACCGAACGGAAGACGATTATCTTTTAACGACAAAACTCTTTTGTGGACATTGCGGAGCGTTTATGGTTGGAGAAATTGGTACAAGTCATACTTCAAAACAATATCGTTACTATAAATGCACCCGTGCTAAAAAAGGAAACTGCAAGAAGAAAGCGGTAGGAAAAGATTATATCGAAAACTTGGTAATTGACGATATAATGGAACTACTTTCAGACAACAACGTTTTAGAAGAGCTTGCTAAAAGAATTTACGAGATGCAGTCCGAACAGTCCTTTGCGGTGGCAACGCTAAAGAGTCAACTTGAAGAAGTAGATAAGAAACTTGATAACCTTGTGGAAGCAATAACAAACGGTATTTATTCAAGCAAAACCAAGCAGGTTTTGGACGAGCTTGAAGATAGAAAGAAAAATCTTGAAGAAGAACTTTATCAAGAACAATTAGACCACCCCGTTGTTTCCGAAGAGCAAATACTTCACGCCTTATATCATTACAAGAGTTTGGATATAAGCACGAAAGAAGGTAAGCAACGTTTAATTGACGGATTTGTAAATTCAATTTACCTATACGACGATAGATACGTTATAACGTTTAACTACAAAAATAAATCAAAAACCGTAACTTTTGAGGAAATCGAAAGTTCGTCTTTAACATCAAAGGCTTCACCAAAGAAAAAGAGATAGGTATTTACCTATCTCTTTTTCTTTGCGCTATCCTAAGGATAGTAGAACCCATAGGGTTCGGCTTTGCCATCGTAGCGTAGTGGAGATGCTTCCCGTAGGGGTCACCAAACAAAGTAAAGACGAACCCGTTTCCTTTAGGAGACGGGTTCGCCTTTGTTTTTAGGCTGAAAAAATGATTTTTAAACACTAAAACAGTAAGGATTTTCCTTGCTGTTTTGCTATTTTTAGAACTTTTCACTTGTCAGTAAACCTTGGTTATGGGATTTTTGCGTGATATAACCAAAGAAAAACCATAAACAAAGCCAATTAATGTTCAAAAAGGCTATTTCGAGTTGCGCTAATAAATTAGGTTTTATTAATGGTACGGATGTAATTATAAGAGTTAAAGACACTAAAACTACGCATAATTGGAGGCTAGAAAATAATACAGGCGACAATCCATATAAAGGTATTACAAAAGACACTTGCCAAGTTGATTTAAGCAAAATTAAGGGCAAAAATATTATCTTAATGATGCTTTATTTAAGAGACAACACGATGGAATAAGGATTTTATTTAATGACTAATATCATATTCAAAATTTTGATGTTACGTTAGCATTTTTATATGTTTAACTATAATTGTGAATATGCGTATATATTAGTATTTATTTGTCTTTCATTTTCTCTTTTAACATAGTAGTTGAGACTTCTTTTGTATAGGGGAAAAAGATTATCTCTATATCTAAGTTCAGCTCTTTTATTTGTTTTTCAGTAATGAGAAAGCGTTCTGTTCCTTTCCAGTCATCTCCAACAAAAAGTCTGTCAAAATGAAACATGTTGTATGCTTTAATTTTGTCAATGGTCGTATCAATATCTATAATACGAACTTCATCTACGCATTTAAGAGCATTAATAATTCTGGCTCTATCGTTTTCGTTTATTATAGGATTTTTGCCTTTAATGGTCTTTACATAGTCATCATTGCACACGCCGACTATTAGATAATCGCAAGACTTTTTGCACCTTTCAAACAAATTTAGGTGCCCAACATGAAATAGGTCATAAACACCACAAGTATATCCAATTTTCATTGTTTACCTCCAAAATACATCTTCTAGATGCAAATATACACGTTGTTCAAGTGGGGGAAATTCCATATAACTGCCGTATATAGCAGATAAGATTTCATGGTAATGTTTGGGGGCTCTAAATTTGTAACCTTCAAAATTTACATAAATAAATTCTTTATACCATTCTTTCTTAACTTTGTTATTGGGAGAGTTAGCACTAGATTCGATAGCCCCTATATATTTACAATCTTCGTATTTGTATTTTATGTGCAGTTTGTTTGATTCATTTTTGAATGATGACTTTGGTAGCCAAGCACGGCTTTTTATTTTCGCAATCAGTTGCTTAATACGACTTTTTATTCCGCCAGAAAAAGCTAATTGTTTTTTGAAAAAAGAATAATAAACATTATAAAGTTTCTGATACCAAGTTTTATATTCTTCGTCGTCTTCAGGTACACCGTCAAGAGGGAAGACGTCAATAGTTCGATAAAATCCATCTTTTGAGATTGCTTTATAAACCGTATTTTTTACATAAGTTCTAGTGTCTGCTATTTTAAGAGTAGTGTGATTATACTCAAATGGAGATAGAGCAATGTAACGTGTTTCTGTATTTTCGTTATTAAATATCTCAATAAACTTGTCGTAGTCTTGTCTAGGCATAACAATGTCGATATCATCATCCCATGGAATATATCCTTTGTGTCGTATCGCACCTAGCAAAGTACCATAAGCCAAAAAATATTTGATGTTGTGTTTTTCACAAAAATTAGCAACGTAAACTATCATATCTAATTGCAATTTTTTAATTTCATCTATACTCAGTTGCACCATATTCATATTTATCTCCTTACTTTTTTAATGACTTTATTATACAACACTATAATTAACCAAGTCAATAGCTTTGGTTGAAATATGCTTTTTGGAAAATTGTAAAAATTTTTTGTTTTACGCATCTATTGGGTCACCAAAAAGAAAACACACCAAGCAAGGTGTGTTTTTTTAGAATAATATTGAAATATTATAATTTTAGGTATATAATTAAAGTATAAACAAATTTTTGAGGTGGAATTATGGCTTATAGTAGGCAAGATTTATTAGATGCAATTGCAAAATTTAAGGAATTAGATGAAGATGCTAGCATAGTGCGTGTTAGCGACGAGTTATATGCAGAATGCAAAGAACTCTATCCTATATTTGAACAATTTGCAAACGAAGGGGATGCAGACGGCGAATGTTATTTAGGTGCGTTAATTTGGCGTGGTAAAGGTGTTGCCGTTAACGAACTTAAAGCAGAAGAATTATTTAAAAAATCTGCAAATAAAGGCAACGCCTTTGCACAATATTTAATGGGAAGATTCACTTTAGACTATTACTCTTACGAAGGTGTTGAATGTTGGAAAAGGGCTAACGAATGGTTTGTTGCGTCGGCAGAACAAGGCAATGCTTTTGCGCAAAATGAATTAGGTTGGTCTTACGAACAAGGAAGGGGTGTAGATAGAGATTACGAAAAGGCTGCTTACTGGTACGAAAAAGCGGCAGACCAAGGCTATCAAAGTGCTTTAATGAGTTTGGGTACTTTATACTATTCTGGCCGTGGCGTTGAACAAAACACTCAAAAAGCAATTTCACTATGGCAACAAGCCTACGACCAAGGTTACATATATGCAAGTGCAAGCATTGGAAGATGCTATTTAGAAGGTAAGGGAATAGAAAAAGACTTAGCCAAAGCATTAAAATTATATAAAGAAGCATTGGACCATTCTGGTGGCAAAATTGTAGATTACCAAAGAAAAATTCAAGCAATTAAAGAAGAACTTTACAACCAAAAACGTTGCGTTTACTGTGGTGGCTATTTTAAGGGGCTATTCTTTAAGAAATGCAATAGTTGTGGCAGAAAAAAAGACTATTAAAATAACAAGTTAAACAACATTAAATTAAAGCCGAAGAAAAATCTTCGGCTTTTTATATTCTACAATTTACATAATGAATTAATAATACTATTTAAAGTGTCTTTTTGTGTAAAATTTTGCATTAAATTTACATTTTATTTTTTATAAAGAATAGTATAATATTAATTGGTAGATTAAACTACTAAGACAAAAGAAAATTAAGGGAGAATTTTATGAGTACAATGTGGTTATTCGTTATGCTTGGCATATGCGTTTTAGCACTTCTTTACGTTGTGTATAATTACGTAAAGATTAAAAAGATGCAAGAAGGCACCGAGCGTATGGTAAAAATGAGCGCAATTATTCGTGAAGGTGCAGGCGTATTCTTAAAGAAAGAATTTACAACGATAGGTATTGTGGTTTTATTAATTGCAACGTTGCTATCTTTATTTATTGAAACGTTTAGTGGCTTAACGTATGTTTTAGGCGCTTTAATGAGTAGTGTGGTTTGTATTTTAGGTATGAAGAGTGCAACTTACGCTAACGTTAGAACTGCAAACGTTGCAAGAGAAAGCCTTTCTATAGGTAAAACCGTTAAAGTTGCTTTAGGTGGTGGCTCTATTAGTGGGCTTTCCGTTCAAGCATTAGGTTTAATTGGGCTTTTAATAGTAGTTTTAGTTAGTGGTGTTGGCCCACAAACTATAGAAAACTTAACAGGTGCTGGCTTCCAAGCGTACCAAGGTTGTGGTATTGTTTGGATAGATGCACTAATAACAAACTCTTCTGTAATGAGAATTACTGCTTATTCTTTAGGTTGTTCTACGGTTGCTATGTTTAACCGTGTTGCAGGTGGTAACTTTACTAAAGCGGCAGATATCTCTGCAGACATTTTAGGTAAAATTCGTAACGACCTACCAGAAGACGATAGCCGTGTTCCAAACGTTATAGCAGACTTTATTGGCGATAACGTTAACGATATTGCAGGTAACTGTTCAGACTTGTTAGAAAGTTTTGTTGCTACAATGAGTGCTTCTATTATAGTTGCAATTGGTTTAATATCTAACGTTGTACCTGTAGAAGTATTTACTTCAATGTACGTATTCCCACTAGTTGTTGCTGGTGGTGGCTTACTAGGTTGTATTATTGGTTTACTATACGCCCAAATTAAAAAGATGGGCGACGACCCTTCTAAAGAACTTAACCTTGCTACGTACATATCTGCAGGTGTTTCAATAATAACTTGTGGTGTTGCTGCTTACCTTGCATTTAGTGGAGTAGGTGCTAGCGTTTTAGCGGAACTAGGCTTTAAATGGGGTTGGGCATCTCCTTGGGTTTGTGCCGTACTTGGTATTATAAGTGGTGTTGCTATTGGTGCTTTAACCGAATATTATACTAGCGATAAATTTAACCCAACAAAGCAAATTGCAGAATATGCAAAAGAAGGCGAAGCGTTCTTAGTAACTAAGGGCGACGCAGTTGGTTCACGTTCTTGTATGTACCCAATTGCAGTTATAGCAGTTTCTCTTTTACTTTCAGGTGCTCTTTGTGGAACTTATGGTATTGCAATTGCTTCACTTGGTATGTTATCTTTTGTAGGAACAACCGTTTCTATAGATGCTTTCGGTCCTATAGCAGACAATGCTGGCGGTTTAGCAGAATCTTGCCACCTTCCTCCTGAAGTTAGGGTTATTACCGACAAGTTAGACTCTGTTGGTAACACAACTGCTGCTATTGGTAAAGGCTTTGCAATTGGCTCTGCTGCGTTTGCAACCGTTTCACTTATAGTTGCATTTATTGGTAACTATGCTACTGCAGGCGAAACACCTCCAATGTTTGGTGGGCTTTCATTAATTTCAATCGTTGCAGGTTTAATTATTGGTGGTGCGTTAATTGAATTCTTTAGTGCAATTCTAACAGATAACACTATTCGTTCTGCAAAAGAACTAGCACACGTTGGCGACAGACAACTTTCTGACCCTGCTATATTAAAAGGCGAAAAAGACCCAGATTACAACGAACTTGTTCGTTTAGCAACTGCATCTGCATTAAAAAGAATGTTATTCCCTTCTATAATAGCACTAGCAGTTCCACTAGTTGGTGGTGCACTATTTGGGCTAGACTTCGTGCTAGGTATATTGCTTGGTGCAACCGTTGTTGCAATTCCACGTGCTATATTTATGGGTAACTCTGGTGGCGCTTTTGATAATGCTAAAAAATTCATTGAACAAGGCAAACTAGAAGGGCACGCTAAAGGCTCTGCAGCCCACAAAGCAGCCGTTACCGGCGATACTATTGGCGATACCCGTAAAGACGTTGTTGGCGTTGCATTAGATATTTTTATTAAAATGATGTCTACCGTAGCAACCACTTTATTCGTTTTAATTGCCGCATTAAGTAAACTATTTAGATAAGCGAATAGGTATTTTATAAAATTTAATTTAATATTGAAGAACCTAAACCAAACGTGGTTTAGGTTCTTTACTATTTTTATATAGTTTGTTTTTTTATAAACGTATTGACAACTAGGGTGCGTTATGTTATATTTATTAATGTATTTTTATACAAAGGAGAAAAATTATGGTAGGTACTTTTTGGGCATTTATGCCTGCTATTATTGCTATCGTACTAGCCTTAATAACCAAACAAGTTTACGTTTCGTTATTTTTAGGTATTTTAGTAGGTGCTTTAATGTTTACCGGTGGCGACCCACTTAACGGGTTATTTACACTTTATGACGTTATGAGTAAAAAGGTTGGTGCTAACGTTCCAATTATAGTATTCCTTGTTATACTTGGTATACTTGTTGTGTTAATGCAAAAATCTGGTGGCGCAAAAGCATACGGCGAATGGGCAGGTAGAAAAATTAAATCTAAAGGTGGTGCTTTAGCGGCTACTGCAGGTTTAGGTTGTTTAATTTTCGTAGACGACTATTTTAACTGCTTAACGGTTGGTTCTGTTATGAAACCTGTTACAGATAGATTTAAGGTTTCTAGGTCTAAATTAGCATATATTATAGACGCTACTGCTGCACCTATTTGTATTATTGCACCAATATCTAGTTGGGCTGCCGCTGTTGCAGGCGAATTAGAAGGCGACGGATTAATAATGTTTATAAGTACAATTCCATTTAACGTATATGCAATTTTAACTATTATTATGGTGTTTGCGCTATGCTTCTTAAAATTTGATTTTGGTAAAATGAAATTAAACGAACTATTTACCGAAAAAACAGGCGACGTTCATAGTGGTGTTAAAGGCGATGCAGAAACCGAAACGGTTATTACCGCTAACCCTAAAGGTAGAGTAAGAGACCTTGTTATACCTGTTATTATTTTAATAGTTTGCTGTATTGGCGGTATGATTTATACAGGTTTCTATTACGATTGGGAAACATACTTAATTTCAGATACGTTACAATCTTCTAACGTTATTGAAGCGTTCTCTAATTGCGAAGCAGGGACTTCACTTGCAATTGGTTCTACCATTGCTTTAATTATTATTTCTGCTTATTATATGATAACCAAAGTTGTTTCATTTAACGAAATTACGGGCAGTTTCGTAGAAGGCTTTAAGGCTATGGTTCCTGCAATACTAATTCTTACGTTTGCTTGGTCTATTTCTGGTATCATGGGCGCGAAAGGCGGTTATTTAGATGCGCAAGCATTCGTTCAAAATAACCTTGCAAACAGCGCTTTCCCACAATGGTTATTCCCTGCAATATTCTTTATTCTTGCCGGTGCAATTGCTTTTGCTACAGGTACAAGTTGGGGTACGTTTGGCGTATTAGTTCCTATTGCAGTTACAATTTTAGGTGGTAGTGGTACAATGGCTGTATTAACCGTTTCTGCAACCTTAGGTGGCGCAGTATTCGGCGACCATATTTCACCTATTTCAGATACGACTATTTTGGCTTCTGCAGGGGCTGAGTGTAACCACGTAGAACACGTTAATACCCAGTTGCCATATGCACTATTGGTGGCTTGTATTTGTGCCGTAACGTACGTTATTGGTGGTTTATGCGTAAGCCTTGGTGGAGTACTAAGTTGCTTAATTATGTGGGCTGTAGCACTTGCATTATTTGCAGGCGTTGTATTCTTAATTAAATACATTGAAAAAAGAAAAGAAAATAAGCAACCGCAAGCAGAAAATAAAGAATAAATTTAAGTAAAATAAAAATTAAACCTAAGCCAAAATTGGCTTAGGTTTTTTGTTTATATGACTAAAATTGTCATATATAACCAAATATAATTAAAACAACTCAACCATAGGTTTATTAAAAATAATATTTAATGAAAAATTCTAAACTAAAAGGTTAGTGCATTTTTTTGCTAGTTATTATATAATTAAAACAAAAAAAGGAGTTGTATTATGCTTGGAGAAAATTTAAAAATATTAAGAGAAAAAGTTAAAATGACGCAAAACGATGTTGCAGAAAAATTATCTATTAGTCCGCAATCAGTTTCAAAATGGGAAAGAAACGAGGCATACCCAACAGCCGAGCACTTACCAAAATTGGCAAGCCTTTATAAATGTACAACAGATGAAATTTTTGGCATTAACAAAAAAGCGGTAGTTAGTAAAATAAATAGCGCAAACGTAGACATTTCTAATGATAAGTTTTTTAGTGAAATTAATAAGGGTTTTAATGCTTATAAAAGAAAGGAAAAATACGTTCTTCCTGCGAAGTTTGTTAGTGAAAAGGCTTTTATTGAAAAAGTTGCAGATTTTGCAAAAGAAATAGACGTAATTTCTATTGCTGGATTACAAAGAAAGTTTTTAATAGGTTTTGCACGTGCAGGCAATATAGTAGATAGATTTGAAAAATTAGGTGTTATAACTAACGACTTTCCTAAAAAAGTAAAAACTATAGAAATGGTTGAATTTATTAACTACCTAAAAACCATATAAAATTAAAAGGCAGGTTATAAAACCTGCCTTTTTTTGCTAAGTTATTTATTATATTAATAATGCTATTCCGTAAAGAATAACCATATGAGCGGGGTAGAAAATATAAAAGAAATATTTTAATTTTAGTATTCCACGTTTGCCAGAATATAAAAGTAAAATTGGCAAAGCTAAAAGTGCGTAATACTGAATTCCTTTAAGAGAAACACATAGCAATATTAAACCTATTGCAAACGTTAATACGTTAAGTGGAATATAGTTAAATTTAAGACTTTTGCCGTTTGTATTGCTTGTAACGTTAAATTGGCATAAAGAGGCAAAAACGGGCAATATACAGCCCCAAAAACCATAGTCTATATAAAATATAGAATTAAGCAAATAAGTTGCAAGAATACTAAATATAAAAAGAATAGTAGCCAACACTTTTTCTGCTACATTGCCATTAAGAAGTTTTTGCTTTAAGAATTGCAAAGCATATATTATTAGTATAGACGTAGAAAAGGTTATTAGTATGCCTAAATATAAACTTTGTTCTACAATATAAAAAACTATTTGAAATACTAGCCCTAGCCCAAACATTAGCAAAAAGTATTTAAGTTTGTTTTTTGTGTAGTAAGCACCTTCTGCAATACAAAAAGCAAAAATTGGCATAGCAAGCCTACCTAATATACGCAGAATTTCTACGTTAGAGAAAAGTATAAAACCAATATGGTCTATTGCCATAAATATAGCGCCTATAATTTTTAGTGCGTTTGAACTAAGAAAAGCAAACTTAAAATTTTGTTTCATATTTTTATTATAACATAATTAACAAAAAACACAAATAAAAAAGCAAAAAATAAAAAGCGTGGTAAAAACCACGCTTTAATTTATTATATTATTAAGCATTTTTCTTTCTTAAAATTAAGAATAGCGAAGTTGCGAAAATGCAAATTAAAATGCAACCGGCAATTAAAATATTTCTTAAGTAAACGTTTTTAATTGGTTGTAGGCCTGTTTCGGAAACGTAGCCAATTTCCCAAGTTTCATCTTCCGTTTTGTACATAATTTTACAAGCACCTTCGTTAATTTCTATAAGCCTAATTTCCGTGTTGTTTTGTAGGGTTATAAGTTCTTCTTCTAAGGTGTTAAACTTGTAAACAGTTGTTTCGTAAACGTTTCTATAGGTAAAGGTTGGGTTATATTCTATTTGCGAAAGTTTTTCTACCGTAAAGGTTACGGGAATATAGCAATTAATTAAATTTCCGTTATGGTTTACGGTTGCATAATAGAATTCTTTATTTAAGAAAGTTACTACGCTAAAGTTAGAAGAATTTACAGGGAAGAACTCGGTATTTTGCTCTATTCTAATTTTTTCTCCGTTTAGTTTTAAGGTAAATACGTCGCCCTCAGTTATTAATGGAAGGTAATAAGCGCATACGTTAGTAGACACGTAAGACCTTGTTAATGTGCTTTGTGTAATGGTGGTAACATCGGTTAAATCGTTTTCCTTTGCTAATATTGTTACTGCTTTTCCGTATTCCGATTGAACTGCTAAAGCAACGAAAGTTACGTTAGAGTGGGTTATAGTTGCTAGTTTAATATATTCTTCGTTTGTGTTTGCAAATAAGCCCTTGTAATTAAATTTAAGCCCGTTAATTTCTATTGAATATAAAGTGCTATTTTCTTTAACTTGGTAAATTTTTAAATCTTCTATGTTCGTAGAAGATTTTTCTTCAAACGGGTCTACGCTAAATTCTAAACTATTTAGCGCAACGTTGGTTAGTTCTGTGGTGGTAAAAATAGTTTCTTCGCCGTTAATAATAAAGTAAACTTGTTCTTCTTCGTAATCCATTGCAAAAGAAGTTATTTCGTTATTAGAAAAACCATCTATGTTGCTTGCTAAAGGCGAAATTGTTAATTCTTCGCTACCATCTTCGTTAATTTTTAATATTTTGTTGTTTGGCATTAAAGCAAACACGTTTCCGCAAAGGTCTACGTTAAGTTTTTTAATGCTACCAATGTTAAGGTTTGAAATTAATGTTTTACTCGTTTGGTAATTGCTTTCTTTTGTATAAACGGCAATGCTACCATTGTTTTCGGCGCTGGTTAAATAAACGTTTGCGTCGGTATCTACAGTAAGTAAAATAGAACCTGTAGAGGCTTTGATTTTTTGGTTTTTAATAATATCGTTTAAACTAAAGCCAGCCGAACCTTCTGGTATTAACGCAACGTTAACGTTTTCTGCTATGTCGTTATAAACTATATAGAAATTGCCGTTTGAATAACAAATATCGGTAACCTTAATTTTGTCGTTAACAATGCTAATTGTGCTTTCCGTTTGTAGGTCGTAATAAGTTAAAGACCTATTGTCAAAATTATAGAAGATTAAAGAAGTTTTGCCTAAGGCAAACATATCTATATCGTTTACCAAAATATTTTGGTAGTTGGTTCCGTTAATTAGCGTAATTTTATATGCATCTTTAATGGCAACGGTTTTGCCAAATTTTTCTATTTCAGTTGCAGTTGCGCCTATTCTGTTGAAAGCAGTTTTGCTTTTTGCGATTGCAAAGCCTGTGAATTCTAGGTGGTTTTCTGCCGTAATGCTAAATTCTTGTACTGCGTGTAGAGAAGAGTCGGTAATTAACAAGTTTTCGTTTTTAAAGCAAATTCCAGAAGGAGTGTCTAACTTGCCCAATTCAAACCTACTATCTACGCTAAGTATTAATTCTTCAACCTCGCCCCCGTTAACTGAAACCCTATAAGTTTTTTGCCCTTGAGTAAAGTAAACGTATTTGTTGTTTGCAATCATATTATCTGGCGAAGCGGTGGCAACTACTACTTCTTCAGTTAAACTGCCGTTAGTGTTGGCGTTATATATAATAGTTCTTTTACAAATTCTTTGAACGTCTGTTCCAGATATGTAAAAAATATCGTTAGTTTCGTTTATACAAACAGGTTTGCCGTTTATTAGGCTACCATCTAACGCTCTAGAATCAATAGGGCTGGTTATGCCCGTTTCGTTTCTACCATAAATGTTAGCAGAAGTGCCTATTGCAGAAATTAGGTAGTTAGAGTTAAGGTCAAATTTTTCGCCGGTAACAGTTTTTTCTTCTCCGTTATCGTTATATTTTAGTTCTTTTCTAAAATCTAAATCGTTAACTTGCACCAAGGTTAAAATGGCGTTTGAAGAAACGAGTAGGGTGTTTTGGTTAAAAAGTTTAACCTGTTTTAATAGGCCACCCAAATTGCGTGAAGAATATGCTCCATCGTAAACAACAAGGGTTTTTGCTTCGGAAATTATAGCAACTTTATTATCAAAATAAATTGCATCTTGTGGAGCGCCAACGTTAAGGTCAAAATATTCCATAGCCGTTTTTGGCAAATATAAATTTGCCTCTATTTGTGTGTTTGCCTTTGCTTTTTGAAAAGTAAAAGTAGAAAGTGCTATAAAGAATATAAACAATGCGCTTAATACCAAAATTAAATTGTTTTTACTAATTATCTTTTTCATAAAAACTATTTTACCACAAAAAAATTTATTTTTCAATAAGTTTTTACCTTTTAAATATAAATATTTAATTTATTTCAAAAAGAAAGAAAAACTGCAAAAAAATATTAAATTTTTATATAAAAAATTGGCTTAATATGACAAAGGTTGTCAGTATATAGTGGTAAATTTAGCACATAAAAAACGAACAAATGTTCGCAAAATTGCAAATTTTACAATTTAATTATAGAATTGTCAATTGTTCTATGACAAGTTTTTGCAATATTGTACAAAAATATTTAATTTTGTTCAAAAAACGACATAAAACATTGACTACCATTTTTTTACCTTTTATAATAGGGGTGGTTTTGAAGAAACTAATTAATTTGCTTGGAGAGAACTTATGAATAACTATTATGCTAAAACTATTTTATACGCTTACCCAAACTTACTTTCTTTAATGGAGCAAATAGATGAACTTGTTGAAAAAAAGGCTTTTGCATCTATGGGTAATTTTACCCCGGCAATTGCTCAATGTGAAAAAATTTTGGGATTAACCGACCAAAAGAAAATTTTAATAAAAGTTAAAATTGTTGTAGACAAAGTGCTACAAAAGTTTGCAGTAGATGAATTAGATTGTTTTGCTTATAAATATTTTAAGAACAAGCCAAAGGAATATTTTAAGAACTTTGACGCTAGCAGTAGAGGATATTTCAGAAAACAAATAAAACTAATTAACTTATTTTCTAAAAGATTAGAATATTGTGGTATAGACGACGATTGGTTTATTAAAAATTGTTTAACTATTGATTTCTTTAAAGAACTTTATAAGAGGGTATTAGAGTATGAAAAAGTATCTAATAAACGCAAAAACATTGTTAACAAACATAAAACCGAAAAACGTGAAATACTAAACGAAACTATTAAAAGAAATATTGCTTAAAATTTATTCGTAATCGTTTTCGTCGTAGTATACGGTGTTTAGGTTTTTACGATTTTTTTTGGTAAAGGCAACGAATAACGCAATTATACCTGCAAAAATTAAAAGTATAATTATAACTATTTTTAGGCTAAAGAAATCGTTTGTGGGGGCTAGTGTGTCGGTTGGCTCTTCAACGGTTGGCTCTTCCTTTTCTAGAAAGGTTAACTCGTTTGGGTGAATAGGCACGCTAAATGGAAAAAGCGCATCTTCGCTAACGTAGCCTAATTGGTTGCCGTAACCAACGAAATACATTATTTTATTGGCGCTATTTTCAATTTTGCCATAATAGTTTAAGTTTCTATTAGAAAAAATAAACATTAACCTATTGGTTTGCTCGTAATCGCTATAAAGCGGGGTAGAAGCACAGGTTGTAATTTGCAAGTCTAAATAAGGGCTAACTGTAGAAAGCCCGTCTTCATAAAGAGTATTTAACGGCACGTAACCATCTATTTTGGTCGTGCCTTTTCCATAACATTCTATATGTAAAGAATAGGTTGTGGCTCGCAATACCTTAACGTAATAAGTGTAAGGCAAATAAAAAATAGGGGTGGTTGCCTGCTCATCTAAACAAAAAGGAGTGTTTTCGTTAATTACCCTTAAAAAAGTGTTTGTTGTTGCACTTGCCGTTTTTAGGTTAATGGGTGCAAAACACAAAATTATTATTGTTGCAATTAAAAAAGTTTTAATACCTTTCATTTTTACCTTCTTCGTTATTGTTTACGGCAATTATATTATGAGAAAAAAAAGGGGAAGTAGGTTTTAATATCTAAAAAAAGGAAAAATTGTAGAAAATGAAAGAGATTATAGAAAAAATATGTTTAATAGAAAAAGAACTTGCAAAACGAAAAAAACAAAACGTTTTATTAAGTTATAACACGGGTGAATTGGTTCATAAAAAGCAAGTAGAATTTCATAAATGCCCAAAGAAAAACAGGTGGGTGTTCGGTGGAAATAGAAGTGGCAAAACAGAGTGTGGCGCAGTAGAAAGTATTTATATGGCAAGGGGTATTCACCCATACAGAAAGAATAAAGATAACGTTTTTGGTTGGGTGGTTTCTCTTTCAACGCAAGTGCAAAGAGACGTTGCTCAGGCAAAAATCCTTTCTTACCTTAACCCTAGTTGGATAGAAGACGTTTCTATGCTATCTGGTAGAAAAGATAACCTTAAAAATGGAATTATAGACCAAATAAAAATTAAAAACGTGTTTGGTGGAACTTCTACAATAGGCTTTAAGAGTTGCGACCAAGGTAGAGAAAAGTTTCAGGGTAGTTCTCTTGACTTCGTTTGGTTTGATGAAGAACCCCCTGAAGATATTTATTTTGAATGCAAAATGCGTGTTCTAGATAAAAAGGGAGATATTTTCGGCACAATGACGCCATTAAAAGGGCTTACCTTTATTTACGATGAAATTTACCTTAATAACGGCCGTTCTAAAGAAGTTTGGTACGAATTTATGGAGTGGGGCGACAACCCTTTTTTAGATAAGTATGAAATAGAAGAATTAACGTTAAGTTTACCTAAAGACCAACTAGAAGCAAGAAGATACGGAAAATTTAGGGCTCAAAGTGGACTAGTTTATACCGAATTTGATGAAAACGTTAACGTTATAGACCCTTTTGAAGTGCCGTTAGAGTGGCAAGACACGTTATCTATAGACCCAGGGCTTAATAACCCTCTTTCTTGCCATTGGTATGCCGTTGATTACGACGGCAACGTTTACGTTATAGCCGAACACTTTGAAGCGGGGAAAGACGTTAAATATCACTCGGATAGAATAAAGGAAATTTCTAACAGACTAAATTGGAAAAGAGATAAGAACGGAAGAATAGAAAGTTTAATAGACTCGGCTGGTTCGCAAAGAACTCTTTCGGGTATGAAAAGCGTTACCGAACTGTTTTACGATTACGGCATTTTGGCTAACCCAAAAGTAAATAAAGATATGTTTAGTGGTATTCAAGTGGTTAAACAGTATTTAAGCGGGCAGGGAACTCACCCAAAACTATATATATTTAAAAACTGCGTTAACCTAATTAAAGAAATTAAAAGTTATAGGTGGGGTGATGGCGATTCTCCTAAAAAGGTAGACGACCACGCTTTAGACGAATTACGTTATTACCTAATGAGTAAGCCTTCTTTAACGCCTATAAAAAGAGAAAAAACTATTATAGAAAAAGATAAGGAAAAACGTATTAGGAAAATTATAAATGAAAGGAAAAGGTAAAAAAACTAGTGAAGATAAATTAAAATCTGCATTAATTAAAAAGGCTATTGGGTTTGATAGCACGGAAGTTACCGAAGAATATTCTATAGACGACACGGGGGAAATTAAATTAACCAAAAAGAAAGTTACCAAAAAAAACGTCCCACCCGATATGACGGCTATAAAAATTCTTATAGATGATATTAAGCCCGTTGGCGAAATGACGGACGAAGAATTAGAAAATGAAAAAAATCGTTTGCTACAAATTCTTAAAGAGCAATACGATTTGGGAGGTATTTAATTGAAACAAAGTGAAAGTAATTTAATTAAAAAGGAAAAAGAGCAAGAAGAAAGGTTTATTAGCCAAATTGTTGAAAGTGTTACCGCAGACTTTGAAACTCGTAGAAAAGATAGGTTGCAATATGAAAGACAATGGGAACTAAACATTAATTTTTTGAGTGGCAACCAATATTGTTACGTAAATAAGCGTGGTGAAATTTTTGATGAAGATAGCGATTTTTCTTGGCAAAATAAAGGTGTTTTTAACCATATTGCACCTATTATTGAAACAAGGCTTGCTAAATTTTATAGGGTAACCCCCGTAATTGCAGTAAGACCAAAATCAGACGACGACAAAGACGTTACCGACGCAACTTTAGCAGAAAAACTAGTAGATAGCGCGTTTAAGAATATTCAAATTGAAAACGTAGTTAAGCAAGTTATAAATTGGGCTGAAGTTTGTGGCACGGCTTTTTATAAAGTGGTTTGGGATAATTTCGGTGGCAACAAAATAGGTACGGTAGATGGAAAAGACGTATATGAAGGGGAAGTTAAAGTTATAGCAGTTTCTCCGTTTGAAATTTACCCAGATAATCTTTACAAGGAAGATATTAACGAGTGCGATAGTATTATTCACGCTAAAGTTGTTAAGGTAGATGAAATTAAAAAACTTTACGGCGTTGAAGTTTTAGGCGAAGAAATAGACGTGTTTGGCTCTACCGATAGCAACGGCTTAGGTATTAACAAAAATAGCACTACTAGAAAAATTTCTAATGCCCAAATCGTTATAGAAAAGTATGAAAAGCCAACTATGGAATTTCCTAACGGCAGGCTTATTACCGTTGCTGGTAATAAACTTTTATATTATGGAGAATTACCTTATAAAAACGGCAAAAACGGGCAAAGAACTTACCCGTTTATTAAACAGGTTTCCGTTAGCGTTTCAGGCAGTTTTTTCGGGGCTAGTATTATAGAAAGGCTAATACCCGTTCAGCGTGCATACAATGCAGTTAAAAATAGAAAACACGAATTCTTAAACAGGCTTTCTATGGGCGTTTTATCTGTTGAAGACGGCTCTATAGACGTAGACGATTTAGTAGATGAAGGGTTATCTCCTGGTAAAATTTTAGTGTATAGGCAAGGTTCTAAAGCACCTGAAATTATGGAAAACAAAGCACTCCCACCCGATTTTAACGACGAAGAAGAAAAACTTCTTAGCGAATTCGTTATTATTAGTGGTGTTAGCGACGTTTCTACAAGTAGCCAAAACGCTAAGATTTCAAGTGGTAGCGCATTGCAAATTTTAATTAGCCAAGATAACGAAAGAATGACGGTTATTGCAGAAGGTATTAGGCAAAATTACCTTTTAATTTCTAAACATATTTTAAGGTTATATTCCCAATTTATTTCGGGGGTAAAACCTATTAAAGTTTTAACGGAATTTAACCGAACTAAAATTCTTTATGCCGATAATAAAACGGCTAATTCCGACGACGTTTATTTAGAAAGCGAAAACGAACTTTTATACACGCCTTCGCAAAAAAAAGAAATGATTTTTAAACTTTATAACAGTGGGCTTTTACTAGATGAAGACGGCAATTTAAGACCAAGCACCAAAGAAAAGGTGTTAGCACTACTAGGTTATAAGGAATTAGATTATCAAAAAGGGCTTGCCCGTTTACACGAAGAAAAGGCGCAAAGCGAAAATGAAAAAATTAAAAATAAAATGGTAGAAGTAGACGAACTAGATGAACACTCTATTCACGCCGACGAACACGTTAGGTATTTTTTAAGTGAATACGAAAGTTTAACCCTTAAGGAAAAAGAAAACCTATTCTACCACGTTAAACAACATAAAGAAAGAATAACTACCTTAAAAGATAAGGAGTTAAATTAAATTTTTAGGAGGAAATATGGAAGAAGTAATTAATGAACAAATGGAAGCACAAACGCATCCTGCAGAGGCAGAAAAGAGTATAGGCGGTATAGAAAAGGCAGAAATCTCATTGGGCAAGTTCAAAGACGTTAACGCCCTACTTCAAGCGTACAATTCTTTACAGGCTGAGTTTACCAAACGCTGTCAGAGACTAAAAGAATTGGAGGGTGTTGCCGAAAAAACCGAAAAAATAGGTTCGGCAGATTGTGGGAAAACTTTAGAAGAAAACGTACTTAACGGTATAACCCAAGAGAACAAAGAACAAATTCTTAAAGACTACCTTAAAGAAGTTTTAAATTCTAAGCAAAAAGCAGTCGTTATGACTGAAAGTGGTGTTGGAGTTAAAACACCTATTGAAAAACCAAAGAGTATTTTTGAAGCAGGAATACTCGCAAAAGAAATATTAAAATAATAAAGAGGTATAAAAATGGCAGTAACATTAACTAACGCAGATAAAGCGTTAAAATCATTTTATTTAGACGTTGTAGCAGAACAATTAAACTATAAAACAAACCCACTTCTTTCTGCAATTAAGCAAACTACTGATGACGTTTGGGGTAAAGAAGTTAGAAAACTTGCAATTTATGGTATGAACGGCGGTATTGGCGCTGGCACGGAAGACGGCGATTTACCAGATGCAGTTGGTAATAACTACGAACAATTCGTAGTAACGTTAAAAAACCTTTACGGCACTATTGAAATTTCAGATAAGGCTGTAAGGGCTTCTGAAAACAATTCAGGTGCTTTCGTTTCTTTGCTTAACGCAGAAATGGAAGGCTTGCTAAAGGCAAGTTCTTTTAACTTTGGCAGAATGTTATTCGGCGATGGCTCTGGCACTTTAGCAGTAGTTAGCCAAGTAGCAGGTAACGTTGCTACCGTTGATTCAGTTAAAAACCTTATGGAAGGTATGGTTATAGACTTTAGAACAGATGACGGCGAAATTATTGCATCTGCTAGCCAAAAAAGAATTGTTGCTATTAATAGAGCAAACAAAACGGTTACAGTTTCTGGTTCTATTTCTGGTGTTGAAGCAGGCTCAATTATTACTATTCAAGGTTCTTACAACAACGAAATTACCGGCTTAAAAGCAATCTTTAGCGAAAGTGGTAACCTATACGGATTAAACAAGGCAACACATAGTTGGCTTAAACCATACGTTAAAACTAACGCTGGTGCAATAAGCGAACAAGCAATTCAATTAGCGTTAGATACCATTGAAGAAAATTCTGGTAGCACGGTTAACTTTATCGTATGTAGCTGGGGTGTAAGAAGGGCTCTTCAAAACCTATTTGCAGAAAACAAACGTTTTGTAGATACTCTTGAATTAGCAGGTGGTTATAAAGCGCTAAGTTATAATGGTATTCCTATAGTTGCAGATAGATTCTGCCCAGAAGGAACTATGTACTTACTTAACACAAACGACTTTACCTTACATCAACTTTGCGATTGGCAATGGTTAGAAGGTGAAGACGGCAAGGTGTTAAAACAAGTTGCAGGTAAACCTGTTTATACTGCAACCTTAGTTAAGTATGCCGATTTAATTTGTGCACGCCCTAACGGTCAAGGTATGATTTCTGGTATAACAGAAGAATAATTTTTTATTAAAAATACTCACGCCGAGCAAACTGCTCGGCGTGTTTTACAAAAAAAGGAGTTGCTATGTTAATTAAAGATATTATTTTGGTTGCAAGTTCATTGCTAGGTAGACAAGACGTTAAGTTTTATTTAGAAGAAGGAAGTTATGAAGATTATTCAACACTAACTACAATAAATAACTTTATTGCTTGCACAAACCTTGTTATAAACGAACTTGCTTGTACTTATATTCCTATGGTTAAAACGGAAAAAGTAAACACCTCAAACGGCAAAATATACTATTCTTCATTAACAGAAACGCCGTTGGAAATTAAAGACGTTTTTGATGATTACGGCAACAGTTTATTATACGTAATTCATCACGAATACGTAGACGTAGGCTTAAACGAAGTAAACGTAGAATATAACTATATTCCTTCAACCTACGGTGTAAATGAAAAAATAGGTTATGAAGAAAGAGATATTAACGCTAGGGCTATTGCTTACGGCGTTTGTGCTGAAATTTTGCTTATGGAACGTGCCTTTGATGAAAGCGTTATGTGGCACGATAGGTTTATGCAGGAATTAAGTTTTATTTGCACCCCGAAAAATGCAAAAATAAAAGGTAGGAAGTTTTGCTAATGCTAAAGAAAAAATTAAACGTTATAAAAACCAAAACTCTTAAGGCAACCTTAAAAGATTTATTAAACTACCAACACTATACTACGGGGTGTATAGAAAAAGACGGCAAAATTTGTTCGTACGGGTTTTTAGAAGGTATAGATTGCGCCGAGCCACAATACGACTTTATTGACTTATTGGTTATAGATGGTAAGCCTTGTTTTTTTGCTACTGATGGAAAAATTTATAAAGAAAAACAATATGAATACCTGCCTTATACCTTAGAAAAGTTTAATAAAAAACCAAAGGTTATTGAAACTGTAATAAACGGCGAAAAAAACGTTTTACTAGTAGATAACGGCTTTGCTTTGGTAAAAGGTAAAAATTTAGGCTCTATTGTTTTACCTTTTGGGGAAGATATAGTTTTTTATAAAGAAAGGTTTTTTGTTTCAGACGGAAGAAGTGTAAAAATTTGCGGTATTTTAGAAAATATTGCTTTTACCAAAAAAGAACAACTTGCTTATATTAACCTAGAAAATAGGTTTGGCAAAATTTATAAATTAGTACCTTTTAATAACAAATTAATTATATTTTGTAAAAACAAAATACTTTCACTTATTGTTGGGCTTACTTGGGAAGAATTTTCTATTGAAGAAGTTTGCGATTTAACTTTTAGTATAGAAAAAAACACAATTTGCCAACTTAATAACTTAATTTATTTTTCTAATGGTAGCGAAATGTTTACCTTTAACGGCAAAGAAATTAAAAAAATTTTTACTATAAATGGTGAAACAACTTTTGTTAAACCGGCTTTTACAAAAGAAAGTGCATACGCTTGCGAAATAATAAAAAACGGCAAGAAAGGGTTGTTTTTATATGATTTTAACCTAAACAAGTACACTTATATTTATTTTAATTACGATATTTCTTACAAAGATTATTTTTATAGTAAAAGCAACAATTCTTTGGTTAAACTATCTTTTGATGAAAATTCTTATAGTTCAATCTCTTTAGAAAGAAGTATAGAATTTATAGATATAGATTTTGGCGAAGAAAAGGTTAAAGGGGTGTATTCTTTAGCCCTACAACCAAATTTTTTGGCGAGGGTAAGTTTTTACGACAAAACTAATAGTTGCTCGTTTAGGTATTACCCTGAAGATTTGCCTAGAAAATTTAGTTTTTTAAGTAAGAAATTTTCATTAAAAATAGATTTTGATGGTTTTGCCGAAAACCAACTTTTAGAGTTAAAATATAGAATATAGGAGAGTTTTTATGGAATTTACAAACCCAACTACAAAACAAGAAATGTACGATACTTTAAGAGAGTTGTATATGTATTATAGAGTTCGTAGAGATATTTACGAAGAACCTGAACTTGTTGAACTAAATTTAGAACCACTAAGTTTTTTACCTTTATCGCAAGGGGAACTAGAAGAAAAAGCGCGAAATTTACTTTTAGGCGCACAAGCAAAAGAAATACAAGAAAAAAGAAATACTTTGTTTAATAGAAAAAGTTCGTTACAAAGTAAGTTAGAAAACGTAGAAAAAAATATTTTAGAATTTACCGCAACTACAGAAGAGACCTATGCTAAAAGTAAAAAAGAACTAAAGGCTAAGGGTTTAAAAAACGGGCTTGGCGATTCTAATTTAATATTAAAAGAACTATTACAATTAGAAGAAAATAAAAACACTAAAATATTAAATTACGCAACTAAATGTTTAGAAGATAAAAGTGAAATTTTAGCCGAAATAGAAGTTGTAGAAAACGAGTTAATGAACGTTGAAGATTCTTTATATGAAATTCATCAGGGGCAAATACAATCTAAAATTGTAGAACTTAACGATGAACAACAAAAAATAGAAAGGGAAGTGTTTAAATATAATAACGAAGTTTCTGAAAAGTTACAAAAAGCACAAAACACCAACGTTAAAACAACGGCAAGCCTAAAAATGAAATATTTAGAAATTAAGGCTCAGCCCGTTTCTCACGACGAGTTAGTAGAACTTGGATATTACAAAAAAGTAGTAGATTGCGCAACCGCATACTACAATACTTTACCTCCAAGTTATGCTTATAACGATATTAAAAACGAAGTTGCACTTTCTATTTATTTAGACGAGTTTTACGAATATATTACCTATGCATATAAAAGCCAATTAGAGGTTGAAAATGGCTAATCGTACAAAAAATAACCTAAATAAAAAAGCCTGCAAAACGCAGGCTTTTTTAATTTTTAAATACTATTTAAAATAACCTTTATATTCCACACTTAAATTGTGGTTAGGGAAAAGATACGTAAAAATTTCTATAAAATAATCGTCTGTCATACTAGCAATAAAATCTACCACTATTTGGTTTGGTTCTTCTTCTAAATAAGGTTTTGCTCGCTTAAAGTATGGCTTATTTACGTAGTTTATATGGTGTGTAAAAATAGGCGAAGAAACGTTTTTAGAAAGCAAATCTTCTAGCAGTTTTTCGTATAGCAAACACATCATAGGCTTAATGGTTTTTACCATATATTCTTGAGTTTTTTCGTTGTTATATAATTTTTGGTAATTATCTTTTTTGGCTTGTTTTAACGCTAAAAAATAATCTTTATTAAACATTATGTAATTTTTGCCATAACTATTTTCTATAACGTTTACCGAAAGATTATTAACTATTTCTGCATTAATACTGCCAATAATTCCACAATAAAAATCGTTTTCGTTATAGATTTTTGTTTTAGTGCCGTCTTGCCTATCTTTTCCTAAATAAGCAATAATATCTGCAACCCTTACAACCAAGCCTTCTAGGGTAGAAGGGGAAAGTTTAGTTAAGTTTTCGCCGTTAATATAGCAATTTTCAAGGGCTAAATCTAATTCTTCAAAAGAAGTTATATTATTAGGTTTATAAACCTCCATTTCTATTTCGCCGTTGTGGCCCGCAATGCCGTCTAGCGTTTGCAAGGTTATATTTAATGGAAAAATTTTATCTATAACCCTAATAGATTGAAGATTATGTGCAAAACGGCGCTTAGTTTTAGAATAATAAATTTCATCTAAAAATCTTTCACCCGCATGGCCGAAAGGGGTATGACCTAAATCGTGCCCTAAGGCAATAGCCTCTATTAATTCAAGGTTTAAGTTTAGTGCTTTACCAATAGTTCTTGCTATTCTAGAAACTAGTTGAACGTGCAAACTTCGCCTAGTGATATCATCGTTTTTATAAAAGGAAAAAACTTGCGTCTTATCGGAATATCTATTGTAGTAAGGGCAGTTTAAAATTTTATCTATATCCCTAATAAAATTAGAACGCAACAGGTCGCCTTTATCGTGAGGGTTAGGGTTTCTTCTAATTGCAAAATCTTCGTTAAAAGCGAAGGGGTTAGAAGTTTTATTAACCCTATCTAAATTAATTTTATCTATTAAATTTTTACTTAAATTATCGTATTTAGCCATAAAAACTCCTTAAAAACATTTTAGCACAAAAACAAAGAAAAATAAAGTATAAATTATAATTTTTATTTGCATACTAATTTTAAGGTTTTTATTATGAATAAATATTATAAAAAGGTGTTTACTATACCTAATATTCTTTCTTTGTTTAGAATTTTTTTAATACCATTTATAGTGTGGGTGTTTTTTTTAGGCAAATATTATACTTGTGCAAGTTTAATAGTGCTTTCGGCTATAACAGACGTTGTAGATGGATTTATTGCACGAAAATTTAATATGGTTAGCGAAATAGGAAAGGCTTTAGACCCTATTTCCGACAAGTTAACTTTGCTTGCAATTTTATTTTGTTTAAGTTTAAAAACGCCTTTAATATTCATATTATTTTTGGTATTTATAGTAAAAGAGTTAATTATGTGCGTAGAAGGTATTTTAATAGTTAAATTCACTGGCACAACCTATAGTGCTAAATGGTATGGAAAACTTTCTACTTTGGTTTTATATTTAACGGCAATATTTATGGTTGCTTATAGAAATATGAATGCAATTTTAACACAAACGCTGTTTTATAGTTGTTTGTTTGTGTTAATTCTATCTTTTACACTATATACTATTTATAATCTTAAAAAAATAAGAAATTCAAGGAATTTAAAGTGAGCAAAAAAGAAGAAAATTTAATTATAATAGTTAACGCCGTTATAATGAGCATAATGCTTGTAGGAACTACGTTTTTATTAAGGAATTTAGAGTGGTATCTAAAAATTATAGCCTATTTTTGTATAGGGTTATTTGGGTTAGGTACCTTTATTTATTTGTTCAAAAACAAATACAAATTGGCAAAAAGTTTTTTTATGTTTAATTTAACCACTTTTATAATAGTGGTGTTTTTTCTTATATTAAACATTTCAGGTGTGTTTGAAAGTTTAAGCGATATGGAATACATTAAAAGCCTAATATTAAATAGTGGAATATTAGGGGTGGCAGTATGCTTTATTTTGCAAGTTTTAATGGTAGTTATATTGCCTATTCCCGGCTTTATTTTTATACTTGCCGTTACCTCGGTATACGGGCCGTTAATAACTTTTATAATAATTTATATTGCAACCGTGGTTGGTAGCATTATTGCCTTTTGGATTGGTAGATTTTTTGGGCAAAAAGCAGTTTCTTGGTGTATTGGCAAAGAAGATATGGAAAAGTATTCTACCTTGCTAAACGAAAAGGGCAAAATTCCTTTTGTAATAATGCAAATTTTACCTTTTTTCCCAGATGATATTTTGTGTATGGTGGCTGGCCTTTCCAATATGAAATACAGGTTTTTTATTATAGTTATGCTAATTGTTAGGCCAATTTATATAGGGTTTGTATGCTTTTTTGGTACGGGGAATATTATTCCGTTTTATGGTTGGGGCTTAGTTGTTTGGGTAATTATTTTTGCCGTGTTTATTTCTGTCTGTGTGTTGTATTTTAGAAACCAAGAAAAAATAGATGCTTTTTTAATAAAAAAATTTAGCAAAAATTGAATAATTGTTTGGTGGCATTTTCTAGTTATTAATATATTATTTTTTAAATATTTAATTTTGTTGCAATAACAAAATAAAAGTGATATAATAAAAATACTTTTTATTAAGGAGTAAAAAATGAAAAAGAAACTGCTAACCATTTTACTAACGTTGTTAATTGCAAGTGTTTCTGCATTTACTATAATAGGTTGCGAAAATCAATATACCGGCGAAATATATCAAATTTACCAATCTTACGTAGACCACGTAACTGCTAATGGCGGGGTTCCTTTAACTTATAGCGAATGGTTAAAAACCATAAAAGGCGAAAAAGGCGATAAGGGCGATAAGGGTGATAAAGGCGATAAAGGTGATGCTGGCGAAGACGGGGAAAATGGTTTTACTCCTACGATAGAAATTAGTCAAGACGGGTATTGGGTAATAAACGGTGTTAAAACCGAGTTTAGGGCTCTTGCTCAAGACGGCGAAAACGGGCAAGACGGTGCTAACGGCGAAAACGGCGTAGACGGTGTAACTCCAACAATAGAAATTAGCCAAGATGGCTATTGGGTAATAAACGGCGTTAAAACTGAACACAGAGCAGTTGCTATAGACGGCGAAGATGGTGCTGACGGAGAAGACGGGCAAGACGGCGAAGATGGTGCAACACCAACTATAGATATAAGCGAAGACGGGTATTGGGTAATTAACGGCGTTAAAACTGAGCATAAGGCAGTTGCTCAAGACGGGCAAGATGGTGTTAATGGCGAAAACGGCTCAACCCCAACAATAGAAATTAACGAAGATGGCTACTGGGTAATAAACGGCGTTGTAACTGAATATAGAGCAGTTGCAGTAGACGGCGAAAACGGGCAAGACGGCACTAACGGTGAAGATGGTGTAGACGGCGTAAGCCCAACAATAGATATAAGTGAAGACGGCTATTGGGTAATTAACGGCGTTAAAACTGAATATAGGGCGGTTGCAGTAGACGGCGAAGACGGGCAAGACGGCACTAATGGTGAAGATGGAATAGACGGCGTAACTCCAACAATAGAAATAAACGAAGACGGCTATTGGGTAATAAACGGCGTTGTAACCGAGTATAAGGCAGTTGCTCAAGACGGCCAAGACGGGCAAGACGGCACTAATGGTATAGATGGCATAGACGGCGTAACTCCAACAATAGAAATAAACGAAGACGGCTATTGGGTAATTAATGGTGTTGTAACCGAATATAAAGCAGTTGCTCAAGACGGTAAAGACGGAAAAGACGGCGTTGATGGTAAAGATGGAAAAGACGGTGTTAGCCCAACCTTAGAAATTAGCGAAGACGGATATTGGGTAATAAACGGCGAAAAAACCAACTTTAAAGCAGTTGCAGATGATGGTTCTGGAAGCGAAGCCCCAACCCTAGAAATAAGCGAAGACGGGTATTGGGTAATCAACGGCGTTAAAACTGAGTATAGAGCAGCAGCCCAAGACGGCGAAAACGGAAAAGACGGCGCAGATGGCGAAGACGGAAAAGAAGGCTTTAGCCCAACAATAGATATAAGCGAAGATGGATATTGGGTAATCAACGGCGAAAAAACCGAACATAAAGCAGTTGCCGAAGACGGAAAAGACGGCGCTAACGGAGAAAATGGTTTTAGCCCAACAATAGAAATAAGCGAAGACGGATATTGGGTAATCAACGGCGAAAAGACTAACTTTAGAGCAGTAGCTATAGACGGCCAAGACGGGCAAGACGGCGTAGACGGCGAAAACGGAAAAGACGGGGTTAGCCCAACAATAGAAATAAGTGAAGACGGCTATTGGGTGATTAACGGCGAAAAAACTAACTTTAGAGCAGTTGCTATAGACGGCGAAAACGGAAAAGACGGCGTAGATGGCGAAGACGGAAAAGACGGGGTTAGCCCAACCGTAGATATAAGCGAAGACGGATATTGGGTAATCAACGGCGTTAAAACAGAGCATAAAGCAGTTGCAGAAGACGGAAAAGACGGCGCTAACGGAGAAAATGGTTTTAGCCCAACTATAGAAATTAGCGAAGACGGATATTGGGTAATCAACGGCGTTAAAACTGAGTATAGAGCAGCAGCCCAAGACGGAGAAAACGGGCAAGACGGCGTAGACGGAGAAAACGGAAAAGACGGCTTTAGCCCAACAATAGATATAAGTGAAGACGGATATTGGGTAATTAACGGCGAAAAAACTAACTTTAGAGCAGTTGCTATAGACGGCGAAAACGGAAAAGACGGCACTGACGGAGAAGACGGAAAAGACGGGGTTAGCCCAACCGTAGAAATAAGTGAAGACGGATATTGGGTAATCAACGGCGAAAAAACCGAACATAAAGCAACGGGCGATAAAGGTAATACGGGTGCATCTATTTCAAAAATAGAGTACGATAACCAAGGTAGGCTTGTTATTACTTTAACCGACGGCACTATTTTACCTCCAATTGAAAGCCCAAATTTACATACCTACGGAGAATGGCGTTTAATGGCTGGCGACCAAAACAATTGTGAAGATAAAATTTTCTATCGTGTATGTAGCAAGTGTAACGACGTTCAATTAAAATACGGCACGTTCCACGATTATGATATTACAACTATAGAGCCAACTTGTACGACGCAAGGTTATGACCACAAGGTTTGTAAAGTATGTGGTGCAGATGAAAAAATAAACTTTACACCTGTTATTTCACATAATTGGGGTAACAACTATCAATCAAATCAAATATACCATTGGTTAACCTGTACTGTTTGCGGGGCAACTGAAAACGGCGACCACGTAAACGATGGCTCGGGTTTTTGTACTATTTGTGATGAACCTGTAGGCTCAACCATTGGTTTAGTCTATGAGATTTCAAGAGACGGCACTTATGCTGAGTTAAAAGAATGTCAAACCAATGCTCAAAGAATAATTATAGATGACGAATTTAACGGCAAGCCTGTTAAAGTTATTGGAGATTCAGTTTTTGCAAACTCTTCTATAACTAGCGTAGTTTTACCAAGCAGTATAACTAGTATAGGTAATAATGCGTTTGCTAATTGTAGTTTACTAGAAAGCATAGTAATTCCAAGTAGTGTAACAACTATTGGCGATAACGCTTTCTATAGTTGCACTTCATTAAAGAGCATAACAATAGGTTCAAACGTAACTAGCATAGGAGTAAGTGCATTTGCATATTGTACTTCATTAGAAACAGTAGTAATACCAAATAAGGTAACCACTATATCAGACTGGGCTTTCTCTTCTTGCGAAACACTTTCAAGTTTAACAATAGGCAGTGCTGTAACGAGCATTGGAAACAGAGCCTTTGCTAATTGTGGTTTATTAACTAACGTAACAATACCAAATAGTGTAACAACCTTAGGTAAAAATGTATTTGCTAATTGTTCTTCGTTAACAAGTGTATCTATTGGTAGTGGTGTAGCAAGCATTGGTAAAGATGCTTTTGATTGTTGTAATTTATTAACTACCATAAGCGTTTCTAGCAACAACACTTTCTATAGTGCAACAAGTAACAACTTATATAATAAAGCCGGCACAACTTTATTGTTATATGCACCGGGTAAAACTTCAACTACCTTTACAATTCCTAGCAACGTAACAACTATTGGTGCAGGTGCTTTTGCAAATAGTATATATTTACAAAGGGTTACAATACCAAGTAGCGTAACTAGTATAGAGGCGCTTGCCTTTACTAATTGTGTTGCATTAAGTACAATTTCAATACCAAACAGCGTTACAAGTATTGGCGAAGGGGCGTTCTCTGGTTGTTCTAATTTAGTAAGCGCAACCATAGGTAGTGGAATTTCAACCATAACAGAAAGTGCGTTTGCTTATTGTACGTCTTTAACTAGTATAAACGTACCAATTAACGTAACTAGCATAGAAGACTTTGCTTTTTCTAATTGCAATAAGTTATCTAGTGTAACTTTAAGTAGAAACTTAACTAACATTGGCGAAAGCGCATTTGCTTATTGTAGTTCGTTAAGTAGTATAACTATTCCAGACCTAGTAACAAGTATGGGCAATTATGCGTTTGCGGAATGTAGTTTATTAACAATTTCTCATAAAGGTATGCATACCCCTGTTGGTTGGAGCCAACATTGGAATAGTTCAAACTGCCCAATAGTTTATACTAATACGGCAGGTGTTACGTATAGCGTTGCTTTAGATGGTTCTTATGCTACAGTTACTGGCTACACAGGAACTGCAACAAGTGTTATAGTTGCAAGTTATTATGAAGGCGCGCCTGTAACGGAAGTTGCAAATGAAGCATTTAATGGAAAATCTATAAGAACAATTGTTTTGGCAGATACTATAACTAAAATTGGCTATGCTTCTTTTGGTTCATGTAGTAAGCTAACAAGCATAACAATGCCTACAAGCTTAGAAAGAATAGGTACTTATGCATTCTCTAAGTCTAATGCGTTAACAAGCATTGTTTTACCAAGCAAGGTAAACCATATTGGTTGTTATGCATTTAATGAATGTACTAAGTTAACAAGCATAACTTTTGAAGATACTACTACTTGGTATGGTACAACAAGTTCTAGCGATTGGAATGCAAACAAAAACGGCACGCAATTAACCTTTAGTTCAGCATCAACTAACGCTACCTTATTAAAAAATACGACGTCAAGTGGCGGATACAAGAACTATTACATATATAAAATATAATGTTAGATAGGTAAAAACTAAAATGGAGAGAAATTAGAATTTCTCTCCATTTTTTATTCTTTTTTATCTCTTTTACACCCCTTGTTTTCTGCCAAGTTCGGTGTTATCTACACTTCTATCTCTTAAAGTTTTTTCTGGGTTAGGGTGGGTTTCGTACCTATAGTCTTCGCCGTGTTTAGCAATATATTTATCTATAACCATATGCGTAGCCACTTGTTTTGTAGAAGAATTTACTTGTTTTTGATATTTAAAAAATTCTGCACCTTTAGAAAGGTCGTTAATATCTACAATAAGTTCTTTTGCGCCTGTGTTTCTAACCGTGCCCATAGCCTTTCTAATATATTCTTTATTACTTTTTAGTTTAACTAAGGTAGGGAATTCTGCACCTCCTAAGAAAAGTTGTTCTCTGTCTCTGCCTTCATATTTTTCTAAAGTTTCGCAAGCAATTTTTAAGTGGGTTAATTCTTCTTCAAAGTGGGTTAGCCATAATTTTTTAATTCTTTCGTCGCTTTCGTCTTGATAGCAAGAATAATATAAATAGCACTCTATATATTCGTGCATAACCCAACTTTCTAAATAGGTGCAAGAAGGGTCCATTAAAGAACCGTAACCAGAAACGTGTTGTTCTTCTATCATGCCAATTTCACTAAAGAGTTTTCTGCCTAGTTCTGTTGGGTGAAGGTTAGCAACGTTCATATAAAAGTTCATTGTTTGTTGTTCTGCTGCCGTTATAATGCCAACGTGTAGCCTAGTAATTAATGCATCTTGCCAATCGTTAATATAATATCTAATATCGTCGTAAGGGTGGCGATGTTCGCATATAGTTGGACGTCCTGGGAAAATTTCGGTATATTCTCCAACCAAATTTGCACCTTTTAAGCCTTGTTCCATATCTAGTAGGTTAGAATATCTATACAAGTGGTCAAAGTCTTCTAAAAGGGCAAAATCTAACTGCGCTTTAACGAAAGGGTTTACTTCCGTTTCGGCTAAATTTACAGTTAAATCTACGGCAAGTTGTTCGTAGGCGATAGTCGTTTCTAAAATGCTTTCGTTAATAGGTTTTAGCGATGCAATGCGCTTTTGTTGGAATTGTTCTTGTCTTCTAACTTCTGCAACCCTTCTTCTAATATCGTTATTTAAACAATGGCGAGATAAGTGGTGCAAAAAACTATTGCTTTCAAATTCCGTGCCGTTCATTAAAATAATTCTCGTTTTTGTGTAAGGGCTTGTAGTTCTTTTATCGTATGGTTTTAATGCTAAATTTTGCCAAGAAGGATATACGATTCTATCTGTTTTTGGCAGTTCTTTAAATGGGTTCATAAAAATTCTCCTTATATTTTTTATAGGTTATTACCCAAAAAAAATTTTTCATACAACTTTGAATTTAAAAAAGTATATTGACAAAGTTTTTTTCGTATTATAAAATATTTATAAGAATAGGTAGGAGGAAAACGTATGGAAAAAAGAATTGTAATTACTATTAGTAGAGAGTTTGGTTGCGGTGGCAGAATTGTTGGTAAACTAGTTGCAGAAAAACTTGGTATTCCTTTCTACGACGAAGAAATTATAGAATTAACAGCAAAAAGAACGGGGCTTTCTAAATCTTGTGTGCGAGAGGAAGAACAAAAGGTTAAAAACAAGTTCTTTCATAACCTTGCCTCTGGTGGCTACTATATGGAAGGCGACGTTGTGCAACTACACGTTTCTTTGGCAGATAAGGTTTATTTAACTACTTGCGAAGTAATTAGAGAGTTTGCCGAAAACTCTTGCGTTATTTTAGGTCGTTGTGCAGACTACGTTTTAGAAGGTAGAGAAGACGTTGTTAACGTGTTTTTATATGCTAATATAGATAAGAGAATTGAACACGCAGTTAAAAACTACGGCTTAAGCCAAGAAACCGCTATGAAAGAAATGAAGAAAAAAGATAAATATCGTGCAAACCATTACGACTATTATACAGATAGAAAGTGGGGAGACAGAACTAATTACGACCTATATCTAAACACAGGCTTTTTAGGTATGGAAGAAACGGCTAACATTATTGTAGATGCCGTTGAAGACCATTTTAATTTAAAATAAAGGGGGGGGATTATGGAAAACGTAGAAAAAAGAAAACAACCTGTTTACAGAATAGTTGTTGCAATAATATTGTTGGCTTTAACTGCGTTTTTAACATACGTAATGGTTGATTCCGTAACCATTGCATCATCTGGTGAAAATCTTGCTGGTTTAGCATTGCTAGGGCCAATAATATACGCCATATATGGTTCTCCCGTTTTAATTTTTACTATTATATTTGAAATTATTATGATAGTTAAAAAGGGTTTTAGTTATTTAAGCATAGCATCTATATTATTCGTTCTATGTTGGGTAGCGTGTTTTGTTGTTCCACAACTTGTAAATTAAAAGTAAAATTAAAAAGGCTTGGCAAACGCCAAGCCTTTTTTCGTTATATTAAACTATATTGTTGCGCTAATTACCGCCTTAATTGTGTGCATACGGTTTTCGGCTTCTCTAAATACTACCGATTGAGCACTTTCAAACACTTCATCTGTAACTTCCATATCAACCCTATTATACTTTTTGCCCATTTCTTTGCCAACTGTAGTTTTTAAGTCGTGAAAAGATGGCAAGCAATGCATAAAAATTGCTGTTTTTTTAGCGTTCTTCATAACTTTAGAATTTACTTGGTAAGGTGAAAGTTTATCTATTCTTTCTACCCAAACGCTTTCTGGTTCGCCCATAGAAACCCAAACGTCTGTATAAATTACGTCTGCATTAGTGGTGGCTAATTTTACGTCTTCAATAAATTGAAGTTTAGCGCCACTTTCTTTAGCAAAATTATTAGCAATATCTATTAATTGTTGGCTTGGCATATATTCTTTTGGAGCGCAAGCAGTAAAGTTAACCCCCATTTTAGCACAACCAATCATTAAAGAATTGCCCATATTGTACCTTGCATCGCCCATATAAACGAAATTTAAGCCCTTTAGGTAGCCGAATTGTTCTTTCATTGTTAAAAAGTCGGCTAAAATTTGGGTAGGGTGGAATTCGTTAGTTAAGCCGTTCCAAACGGGTACAGAAGAATATTTTGCTAATTCTTCTACTATTTCTTGCCCAAAGCCACGGTATTCAATGCCGTCGTACATACCAGAAAGCACCCTAGCAGTATCTGCAATGCTTTCTTTTTTTCCTATTTGAGAACCCGTTGGGTCTAAGTAAGTAACGTTCATACCAAGGTCGTAAGCGGCAACTTCAAAAGCGCATCTCGTTCTCGTGCTTGTTTTTTCAAAAATAAGGGCAATGTTTTTCCCTTCGTGAAGTTTATGTGGTATGCCTTGTTTTTTCTTTTTTTTAAAATCTTCGGCAAGGTTTATTAAATATTCTATTTCTTCTGGTGTAAAATCTATAAGTTTTAAAAAATCTTTTCCTTTTAGGTTAACCATTATAGTACTTCCTTTATAATATTTATTGATTTTTCTAACAATTCCATAGGAATATTAAGCGCAGGTAATAGCCTTACTTTGTTTTTAGCAGTTAAAACTATTACACCTTTTTCTAAGCATTTTAGGGCAATTTCTTTAGCATCTTTTTCCGTTTCTATGCCAAGCATTAAGCCTTTGCCAGTTATGCTTTTTACCCCTTTTTCGTTAATTAATGAATTTATTATGTAGTTAGATTTTTCTTTTACTTGGTTTAATAAATTTTCATCTAGTCTTTTTAAAATACTTATTGCACCTGCACAAGCAACGGGGTTACCACCAAAGGTAGAGCCGTGCATACCAGCCTTTAATATATTTTCGGTTTTTTCGTTAAATAGGGTAGCGCCAAGTGGCAAACCACCTGCTAAGCCTTTTGCCGTAGAAACTATATCTGGCGTAAAGCCGTAATTCATATAAGAATATAACTTACCCGTTCTGCCGTTGCCCGTTTGAACTTCATCGGCTATTAATAAAATATCTTCTTCTTTTGCAAGTTTAACCATTTGGTTAACGAAATCTTCTTTAAGTGGTAAAACACCACCTTCGCCTTGCACCGTTTCAAACATAATGCCTGCAACCTTGTTGTTTTTAACAAGTTCTTTTAGGGTGTTAACGTCGTTAGCAGGGCAGTATAAAAAACCATCGGTTAAAGGTAAAAAGTCTTTATGGAAAACTTCTTGCCCCGTAGCAGATAGGGTAGTTATAGTTCTGCCATGAAAACTATTTATAAGGGTTATTATATTAAAATATTCTTTACCTTTAGTGTTTTCTGCATATTTTCTTGCCGTTTTAATAGCACACTCGTTTGCTTCTGCGCCAGAGTTAGAAAAGAAAACCTTTTTCATACCCGTTTTTTCGCAAAGCATTTTTGCTAAATCTACCGAAGGTTTTTGGTAATATAGGTTAGAAGTGTGTTGAAAAGCGTTTAATTGTTCTGTAACTGCCTTAACCCAAATATCATCGCAAAACCCAAATGTGTTAACGGCAATACCCGTGCCTAAATCTATATATTCAAAGCCCTTTTCATCGTAGCAAAGGCTACCTTTACCTTTTACTATTTGCAAATTAAATCTGCCGTAAGTGTTGGCAATATATTGTTTATCTAGTTCAAAAATATTCATAAATTACCTTTATTCGCAAAACATAGTGCCTATACCTTCGTTGGTTAGCATTTCAATTATTATAGAGTGTGGTATAGTTCCGTCTATAATAAATACTTTTTTAACACCCCATTTAATTGCGTTTACGCAACATTCCGTTTTAGGAATCATACCACCGGCAATAGTGCCGTTTTCAATTAGTTTAGGTGCATCTTTAACCTTTATTATTGGAATTAGGGTAGAAACGTCGTTTTTGTCTTGTAAAATACCTGCAATATCCGTCATAGAAATTAAACTTTCTGCCTTTAGTTCGCCTGCAATTTTTGCAGCGGCAGTATCTGCATTAACGTTGTAAATATTGCCGTTTGCATCGCAAGCAACGGTAGAAACAACTGGGATATAGCCTTTTTCTAAACAGTCTATAATAGGAGCAGTATTAACTTTAGTAATTTCGCCAACGAAACCTAATTCTTCGTTTTTAATTTTGGCTTGAATCATTTGCCCGTCTAAGCCAGATAGCCCTATGGCTTTACCACCTTTAACGCCAAGTAGGTTAACAAGGCTTTTGTTTACTTTACCTGCTAATACCATTTGAACTACTTCAACGGTTTCTTTATCGGTTACACGTAGGCCGTTAACGAATTTACTTTCTTTGCCAATTTTAGTAAGCATTTCGGTAATTTCTGGTCCACCACCGTGAACTAAAACAACCTTAACGCCTATTAAAGAAAGTAAAACTATGTCTTTCATAACGGAATTTTTTAATTCTTCGTCTATCATAGCGTTGCCACCGTATTTAACAACTACAATTTTTCCAGTATATTGTTTGATGTATGGCAATGCGTTTACTAAAACACTTGCACGATTTGCATTAGTTATTTTCATAGTATTTCTCCTTATTAAGTGCGGTAATCGCCGTTTATTTTTACGTAATCGTAAGTTAAATCGCAACCCCAAGCGGTAGAAGAAAATTCCCCGTCGTTTAGGTCAACTTTAATTAAAATTTCTTTTTGCAATAATATTTCTTTTGCTTTTTCTTCGCTAAAATCTACGCCTGCTCCATTTTGGCAAACTAAAATTTCACCTTTATTAGAACAGAACTTAACGTCTATTTTGTTTACGTTAACGTTAGCGCCACTATAACCTATTGCGCAAAGCACTCTGCCCCAGTTAGCGTCTGAGCCAAACATTGCAGATTTTACTAAAGAAGAACAAATTACGCTTTTAGCAACCGTTTTAGCAACTTGTAGGGTAGTCGCCCCGTTTACTTGGCACTCTAAAAGTTTAGTAGCACCTTCGCCGTCGCCAGCAATCATTTTGCATAGAGCAACCGTAACGGAATTTAAGGCTTGCATAAAGGTTTTAAAATCTTCATTTTCGCAAGTAATTTCGTTGTTTTCTGCCATGCCATTTGCTAAAACTGTAACCATATCGTTAGTAGAAGTATCTCCGTCAATGCTAACCATATTAAAGGTGTTTTGAACGTCGGTAGATAGCGCTTTTTGTAGCATAGTAGAAGAAATTGCGCAGTCTGTAGTAATAAACACAAGCATAGTTGCCATATTAGGGTGTATCATGCCAGAACCCTTTGCAATGCCACCAATTTTACACTCTTTGCCACCGATATTAAAAGAAACGGCAACGGATTTTGCAACGTTGTCTGTTGTTAAAATACCTTCGCTAGCAAGGTCGCTATGGTTGCCTAAACCACTAACTAATTGTGGTATGCCTTCTTTTATAGGGGTAATATCTAATTTTTGCCCAATAACACCGGTAGAAGCAACTACAACGTCTTCTTTTTTAATGTTTAGTTCGTTAGCAAGTAATTGGCAAGTAAGTTCGGCTATTTCTATGCCGTTTGCGTTGCAAGTGTTTGCATTGCCACTATTAACTATTATCGCTTGGGCTTTGCCGTCCGCAATATTATTTTTAGTAACTTGTAGTGGAGCGCCTTTAACTAGGTTAGTAGTATATACTGCAACTGCGTTTGCTTTTCTTTCGCTGTATATTAAAGATAAATCTCTTTTAGTTTTATTTTTTCTAATTCCACAATGTATTCCGTTTGCGGTAAAGCCTTTTGGCGCACATACGCCACCTTCTATAATTTTCATAAAAACTCCTTAAATCTAGTATTATAAATCTAATCCTGTGGTTTCATCTACGCCCAAGCAGTAGTTTAAGCACTGAACGGCTGCACCAGAAGCGCCTTTACCTAAATTATCGTACCTAGCGCAAAGTAAAATTCTTTCTTCGTTGCCAAATACGGAAACTTCCATACTATCTTTACCACTTAACTTACCAGAAGAAATAAATCCGTTTTCGCTTTCGTTAGTAAAATATACCACTTTGCTATTAAAGGTTTTAGCGTAAATTTCTTCTATGGTTTGCTTTGTTGCTCCGTTAATTAAATATTGGTTAAATATTGGAATAGTTACTTCCATACCACTATAAAAAGGTGCAACTATAGGTGAAAAGGCAGGGGAGTTAGTTAACCCTGCTAAAGCACACATTTCTTTTAAGTGTTTATGAGTTTGGGTTAAGCCGTATTGCCTTGGGTATTGAAGTAATAAATCTAAATCTTCATTTTCGTAGTCGGCAATCATTTTTTTACCACCACCAGAATACCCAGTAACTGATGTACAAGCAAGTAACACGTCTTTAGAAATAACGCCGTTATCTATTAAAGGTTTAATTAAAGCAATAAACCCACTTGCGTGGCAACCAGGAACGGCAATTCTTTTAGCCGTTTTAACCTTTTCAGAAAAGTCGTTAACTACTTCTGGAAAGCCGTAAAGCCAATTTTCGTTGGTTCTATGTGCAGTAGAAGTATCTAAAATAACGGTGTTAGGGTTTTCTACAAAAGAAACCGACTCTTTTGAAGCCTCGTCTGGTAAACATAAAAAGGTAACGTCGCTATCGTTAATAGCCTTTTTTCTGCTTATCGAATTTTTTCTATCTTCTTCGGTTAAGGTAATAAGTTTAATATCACTTCTATTTTCTAATCTTTCGTAAATGCGTAGCCCCGTAGTGCCTGCACTACCATCAATAAATATTTTTTTCATTCTCAACGTAAGTCCTTAAATCTTCTATTTGTTTTTTTACTGAAAGAGTGCCTGTGCCACCTTCAGAAATTCTTTTTTCTACACAAGTTTTAAGAGAGATTTCAGTAAACAAGTCTTCTTCAAAAAGAGAAGAAAGTTGCTTGTATTCTTCTAAAGAAATATCTTCTAAAACCTTGTTTTCGCTAACACATTTAGCAACTATTTCTCCAACTAGTTTGTAACTAGCCCTAAAAGGCATGCCTTTTTTAGTTAAATAGTCGGCTAAATCGGTAGCGTTAATAAAACCTTTTTGTGCAGCGGTAAACATATTTTCTTTTAATACCTTTGCACTTTCTAGCATAGGGGTAAATACCGTTAAGCATTTTTGAACTGTTTCAACACCATCAAAAATACTTTCTTTATCTTCTTGCATATCTTTATTATAGGCAAGTGGTAAACCCTTTAATACGGTTAAAATACCCATAAGGTCGCCGTAAACACGCCCCGTTTTGCCCCTAATAAGTTCAGCCATATCGCTATTTTTCTTTTGTGGCATAATAGAAGAACCTGTAGTAAAATCGTCGGTTAATTCCATAAACTTAAATTCCCACGAGGTCCATAAAATTATTTCTTCGCTAAACCTAGAAAGGTGCATCATTATAATAGCAAAGCAAGAAAGTAGTTCAATGCAAAAATCTCTGTCGCTAACGCCATCTATACTGTTTGCAGTAATGCCGTCAAATCCCAAAGCAGAAGCAACCATATTTCTGTCTGTATTATAAGTAGTGCCAGCCAAAGCGCAACTGCCTAAAGGCGAAAGGTTCATTCTTTTAACAGCATCTTTTAATCTTTGATAATCACGAACGAACATATTTGCGTAAGCCAATAGGTGATGGCTAAAAGAAATTGGTTGCGCCCTTTGCAAATGTGTATAGCCAGGCATAATGGCATCTATATTTTGGCTAGCCTTATTATAAATAAGTTCAATTAAGGTTAAAAGTTGTTTTTCAATAACCTTGCTTTCGTCTTTAAGATACATTCTTAAATCTAGTGCAACTTGGTCGTTACGGCTTCTTGCCGTGTGAAGTTTTTTACCTGCGTCGCCAATTCTATTTATAAGTTCACTTTCAACGAAAGTGTGAATATCTTCTGCGCTAGGGTCTATTTCTAAAGCGCCGTTATTTATATCGGTTAAAATGCTTTCTAACCCGTCTACAATCTTTTCTAAATCTTCTTTAGAAATGATTTTTTGCACACTCAACATTGTTGCGTGTGCAATAGAACCTAAAATGTCTTG
Source organism: Christensenellaceae bacterium (assembly GCA_045655065.1). Taxonomy (GTDB): domain Bacteria; phylum Bacillota; class Clostridia; order Christensenellales; family Borkfalkiaceae; genus UBA1259. Next base: position 1,523 of record JAZOOP010000045.1, on the reverse strand, counting down.
TTTAAACATTTTTTTATCAAAAGATATAGAAGAGTTAAAATCGTCTGCATCTTTATTTATTTTTCCGTCAGTTCTCCCTGACCATAATTTTGCCATAGTGTTTCCTTAAATTATTGTTTGTTTTTTAGTTTTGCATCTACTTGTGCTTGAACTTTAATTGGTAAACCGAATAGGTTAATAAAGCCGGTAGCATCAGTTTGGTCGTAAACGTTATCTTCTTCAAAAGTAGCAATTTCTTCGCTATATAATGAATAATCGCTCCAAACACCTGCTTTAATCATGTTGCCTTTGTAAAGTTTAATTTTAACTTTACCTGTAACTCTTTCTTGAGTTTTAGTTACGAATGCAGAAAGTGCTTCACGTAGTGGGGTAAACCATTGTCCGTTATAAACAAGGTCTGCAAAAGTTACAGAAAGTTCTTGTTTTTTATGTGAAGTCATTTTGTCTAAGCAAAGTGTTTCTAAATAGTTATGAGCAAAGTATAAAATTGCTCCACCTGGGGTTTCGTAAACGCCACGGCATTTCATACCAACTAAACGGTTTTCAACAATATCTAATAAACCAATGCCGTTTTCGCCACCAAGTTTGTTTAGGGCAAGAATAATTTCTTTAGCGCTCATTTTTTCTTCGTTTAGTGCTACAGGAACGCCTTTTTCAAAATCTAAGGTGATGTAGGTAGGCTTATCTGGTGCATCTATAGGTGAAACGCCCATTTCTAAAAAGCCTTTCTTTTCGTATAATGGTTCGTTGCCAGCATCTTCTAAGTCCATACCTTCGTGAGATAAATGCCATAAGTTTTTATCTTTACTATAATTTGTTTCTCTATTTATTTTTAAAGGAATATTATGTTCTTCTGCATATTTAATTTCTTCTTCACGGCTCTTAATAGACCATTCACGCCAAGGAGCAATAATAGCTAAATCTGGTGCGAAAGCCTTAATAGCAAGTTCAAAACGAACTTGGTCGTTACCTTTACCCGTACAGCCGTGGCAAATTGCATCTGCCCCTTCTTTTATAGCAATTTCGCAAATTCTTTTTGCAATAATAGGGCGGGCAAAAGAAGTGCCTAGCATATATTCTTCGTACTTAGCGCCTGCTTGTACTGTTGGAATAATAAAATCGTTAACAAATTCTTCAGTTAAATCTTCTACGTATAATTTAGAAGCACCCGTTTTAAGTGCCTTTTCTTCTAAGCCTTCTAGTTCGTCTGCTTGGCCAACGTTGCCAGAAACGGCAATAACTTCGCAGTTGTTGTAGTTTTCTTTTAGCCAAGGAATAATAATAGATGTATCTAAACCACCAGAATATGCTAAAACTACCTTTTTAATGTCTTTTTTGTTCATAATGTTCCTCCGAAATTTTCGTTTTTTATTTTGTATGGTGTAATTATAGCAACAACAAAAATTAATGTCAACAAAAAATATGCATAAAAACAAAAAACATTACAAAAATTTATTAATAAAAACTAAAATATGCAAAAATTAATGAATAAACATAAAAAATATACATATTCTGAGTGAACG
>JAZOOP010000044.1:0-6881 GCA_045655065.1 Christensenellaceae bacterium | reverse complement strand
GTTTTTATGTTTATACTAAAATATAGGCTAAAAAGCATTGTCTTAATGGTTTTAATGCCAATTTTAATAGCAATTAACATTTACATTGGCTTCTTAGCCATAACGGGTGGGTTTGCCTTTTAACCTTATAATGAATTAATTGCCTTGGGAATATATTTAATAACGTCTGTTGCTGTAACAGTATATTCGTTATTTTCTTTCACGGCAATTTCAGCAGTTTTACCAAGTAAAAATGCCCCAACAACTACACTTTCTAAGGTTTCGTAACCACGAGCCAAAACACCTGCTATAATGCCCGTTAAAGTGTCGCCACTACCTGCTTTGGCAAGCGAGTTATTCCCCGTAGTATTAAGAAAAATATCTTCTCCATTGGTAATATAACTAGCACTATCTTTTAATAAAAGTGTAACGTTATATTCCTTAGCAAAATTTTTAGTAATTTCTATTGAATTTTTCTTAATTTCGTTAATTTCTAATTTACTAAGCCTACTAAACTCTTTTACGTGTGGGGTTAATATAACCTCGCATTTTTTATTTTTTAGGGTTTCTACGCCATATTTTGCTATTGAGTTTAATGCGTCGGCATCTAAAACCAACCTGCCAGAATAATTTTGTAATATATACTCTATTATTTTATAGTTTTCTTCATTAACACCAACGCCCATTCCAAAAGCGATAACGTTGTAGTTAAATAATTTATTTATGGCTTCAATATCAAACACAAAGTTACCATCAATAGAATTAATTGTAGAAAGCGTGCATTCTGGGTTAAGCCCTGCATAAATATTAAATAGTGAAGATGGCACGCACAAATTTGCATAACCAACGCCCATTTTAAGTGCTAATAACGAGTTTAACGAAAGCAAAACACTACCAAAGTAGTTTTTACTACCACCACATATGGTTACTTTACCAAAAGAGCCTTTATTTACGTTGCGTTTTCTTGGTAAAAAATATTTTTTTGCAATATCAGAAGTAATTCTCTTTACGTAATTTTCTTCCCAAATACTTAAGCCTATATCTTTACAAACTAATTCTCCACAATAATCTGGCCCGTCGTTAACAAAATGCCCTAGTTTATATTCTTGAATTGCAACGGTTAAATTCGCCTTAACGCTTATGCCCATAGGCAAACCCGTATCTCCATTTAGACCACTAGGGATATCTATAGAAACAATTTTTGCGCCACTATTATTAATTTTTTCAATGGCTTCAAAGTATTTTCCTGTAATTTCTCTACTAAGCCCCGTGCCAAAAATACCATCTACAATTATATCGTATTTTCTTTCTAATAATTTTAAAAAACCATTATAAACGTTAAGAATAGCAACGGTAAAGCCGTGTTTTCTTTTTAATATTTCGGCAACTATTTTACCATCTTCGCCATTATTTCCTTTACCAACGCATACTAATACTCTGCCACCCTTAAAACGTTTAATAATTTCTTCGGCAACGGCTGAACCTGCCCTTTCTACTAACGTTTCAGTAGAAATACCAAGTTTTTTAATATTAAATTCATCTATTTCACGCATTTCGTTGGTTAACAATATTCTTTCCACAACTAAACCTCGTAATTAGTTAACGCATTTTTAACTTCTTCATACGAAAAGCCCTTAGAAACTAAATATCTAAACGCTTTTTCTAAGTTCTTTTTGTTTATTTCTTTATTTCTTAGGTATTTTTCTAAAACATTAGTAGCAGTTTGTTCAAAATTGGTTTCACTTTCTTGTAAAACTTTATTTATTATTTCCCTACTAACACCTTTTTGCAAAAGTTTTAATTCTAGCATTTTCTTTCCATAAATGCTACTTTTTTGTTCTATATATCTAATGCAAAATTTTTCATCATCTATAAAGGAATATTCTTTTAATTCTAAAATAACTTCTCTAATTAATTTATAAGGATATTCTTTATTTTTAAGGTATGTAAAAAGTTGTTGTTCCGTTTTAGAATACTCTGAAAGATATTTTATACATTTAGTAATTAATAAATTTTTTTCATCATCATAGGTAATTGCTGTTGACTTAGTTTCATCTATTTCCACACCAACCTTTAAACCATACTTAATGGCAGTTTTAATATTTAACGAAAAAGCAAATTCGTCATCTAAAAAAACGTTACACCTATTTTTATTTTTTTCTTGAACACAAATTTTAGTAATTTTTTTCATCTTTCACCTTAGTCGTTAAAAGGATAATAATTTATATCACCTTCTAAAAAGGCAACTTTTCCAGAAAATGCATTTGATGCATTTTTAATAAACTTTTCCTTTTCATTTAATTTAATAGAAAAAGAAATATCTATAATATTAGCATATTCAGTTTTAAGTTCGGCAACTGAATAATCTTGTATAAGTTTATTAAAAATAGAAAATTTATCGTAATCTAAAGAACAAAAAAGTTTTACACCTTCTTGCATATTAACTATTTTTGCTTTCTCTAAAGCAGTTAGCACGCTACCACCATAAGCCCTTGTAAGACCACCCGTTCCAAGTTTTATTCCCCCAAAATATCTAGTTACAACAGCAACGGTTTTATATAGTTTTTTAGCCTTTAAAATATCTAACATAGGTAGGCCTGCAGTACCCTGTGGCTCACCATCATCTGAGAACTTTTGAACAAGCCCAAGTTCATCTGCAATATAAGCATAACAGTTGTGATTTGCTAATGAATTGGCTTTTTTTATGTTATCTATAAAATGCTTTGCATCTTGCTCGTCTTTACAAGAATATAGGTAGCAAATAAATTTAGAACGCTCTATAACTATTAAGTTTTCAACAGGGTTTTTTATTGTAAAATAATTTTTCATACACACCAAAAACCGTAGTAATTTATACTACGGAATAATATATACAAACATTATACAACCACTTTAAATCGTTGTCAAGAAATAAAAAAAACTATAAATGGTTATGATTATTTAATTCTTTTACAACTAAAAATGCAACAAATAAAAAAGCCTATATTACCGCCAATAATTAAACCAATAATAAAATTTAACATATATAAATTATTGGCAAAACTGAATAATTTATACAATTTAAACAACTCTTTCTTCTTGTGGTATAGTTCCAAAGTTTTTCACTCTATTACTTTTAAATAAAACCGTAACCTCTAGGCAACCATTGTTTTTTTCTATAAAAATTTCAGGTAAGGTTATTAGTTCAAAATATTCTAAAAGTAAATTTTTTAAATCTTTCTCCACTAGACCCTTAAAATCGTTTTTAGTGCTAAACCTGTCGTTATCTATTAATTCTTTAACTCTATTAATTTCGTTTTTTCTTTTCATACTAAACACCTTTTTTTATACATTTTCTAATACTTCCAAAAAAGCCACAATATTTATTAGTTACGTTATATATTTTATTTTTATTATAACAAACGTTATCTGCTAAAATTTTATACGCTTTATTAGAGTCGGTATTTCTAGGTAGTTTTTTCCCACTATATAAAAATACTGCATCTTCTTCTGGTAAAACACCAACCAATTCGGTTTTAAGCATTAATTGAATATCTTGTGGCAATAGCATTTTATCGTCTACAATTAAATCTCCCCTTGCCCTGTTTACTATTAAGCCTATTTGATTTAACTTATAACTTTTCAAAATATTAACAACCTTATCGGCATCTCTTAAACTTGTTATACTTGGCGTTGTAACAAGTAAAGCACTATCAGAGCAAGAAACTGCCCTATGAAAACCAATATCTATGCCAGCAGGGCAATCTAATAAAACAAAATCAAAAACGTTAGATAAACTATCTATTAATAATTTTAAGTTTTGCCCTGTAATGCAACTATTTCCTTCAATTTTATCAGATGGTAAAATATATAAATTCTTTTTGTCAGAATACCTTACTAAAGCCTGTTTTAACCTACAACGCCCTTCTAAAACGTCTTTAATATCGTATACTACCTTATTTTCAACACCTAAAACTACATCTAGGTTGTTTAACCCAAAATCTATATCTACCACTAATACCCTATAGCCTAAATCAGCAATAGCCACACCTAAGTTTGCAGTAACTGTTGTTTTTCCTACTCCACCTTTTCCAGACGTTATTACTATTTTTTTCATAACACTCCTCCGTAAAAAGTATTTTAGCAAAAATAAAACCACACAATTATAAATATTTTTAATAATTGTGTGGTATATTGTCAAAAATAAATAAAGGTTATTCTATTATGCCTTAATAACTAATTTGTTTAATAACGTTGGGTTACTTAATAATACTCCACCGCCAATAGAAACTGCATAATTTGGGTGTTCGGCAACGTTAATTTTCATATTCATTTTTTTAGAAAAATAATTTTCTAAGCCATAAACAGAAGAAGACATACCTGAAACGTAAATACCTGCATTTCTAATTTCGGCAGAAACTTCAGGAGGTAATTTTGCTAATACGCTAGTAGCAAGTTCTATAATTTTATCGTAATAAGCGGAAACGACTTCAAAAATATCGCACGCTTTAATAGAAATAGCCCTTGGCGCACCTGTTTTAATATCTCTACCATTAACTATGGTAGATAACCCGTCGTCTGCAACTAAACTGCCAATTTCCTTTTTAATTCTTTCAGCAGAAAGTAAACCAATTTGCAAGCCAAACTTTTCGGCAACAAAGTCTATAATATCTATATGTATTTTATTTGCACCAAAGTTAACTGAAATTCCCGTAATAATGCCATCTAAAGATAAAACACTAATATTGGTTGTGCCACCAGCCATATCTATTATAAAGCAAGGGCTTGCTTCAGTTAAAGGTATTCTTTGACCTAATGCAGAAAGTATTGGCGCTTCTGCAAAATACACTTTGTTAATACCAGCCTTTTTTGCAACTTCCTTATATTTACTAAGCATTTCTGCATCTACACCGCAAGGCACAGAAAAAATGGCAGTTGGCCCAAAAATTTTGTTTTTTACGCCAATTTTTTTCAAAAAATAAGTTAATAAATTTGATGCAACTTTTTCGCTAACGATTTCCCCTTCAAAAACAGGAAAAACTATTTTTGTGTTTTCAGCGGTTTTGCCTAAAACTTTTCTAGCCTCTAACCCTCCTGCCTTAAAGTCCTTCTTTGCATCTGAAGAAATAGTTGCTACAGTTGGTTCACTTAAAACCACACCTGCACCTACTTTATATATATTAGTATAAAGACAATCTAAATCTATACTCAATTTTTCAGTTGCCATAAAAAACCCCTTTCATTAATATAAACGCTGTGGGTTTACACAGCGTTAATAATTAAAGTATTTCTAAATTCTTTTTAAATATTCTTCTAAAATCAGCACCAATTTCATTTGCAGAATTTATTTCTAGTGTTGCATCACCCGTTACTTCAGTTTTCATAATAACTGAATCACCCAAAATATCGCAATTAACACCCGTTACTACTAACGATAAACTTCTAACAAGGGAATAAGCTATTCTTAGAATTATACCCATTTTCCTAACTGAATCTAAATCTTCGTCAGTTAACAAATCGCGATACTTAGCCCAATCTATTAAATTAATGTCTTCTATAGCGGTATTAGATGCCACAAAAGATGCTAAAACCATATCTCTATGAGATAACCCGTAAATATTTGCGTTTAATATTACGTAGCCAGAGTGCTTTTCAAAGTTATAAAACTCTATCTTTTTGCCGGTTTCGTATAGATAAGCCGCTACTTTAAGAATTTTTAGGTATTGCCTTGGGAATTTATGCAATACACGAAGTTGTTTAAATAATTGAACTGAAAGATTAACAACGTGTTCGGTATGTTCTATGTTGCAACCATAGAAATTAATAATATTATTTAAACTCCAAGTCAATACGTCTGAAATAGGTTTATCAACCGTGGTTGGAACAGCGTAGTTAAACAATAAACCCGTTCTTAAGCCACTACCACTTATAACTATATCGCCTAAATTCATATATTTTTTAAATGAATTAATTGCAACGAAAGCGCTTGGTAATATATCTGCCCTACCGCTACTTAAACCTTTAATTTTCTTCTTCCTGTCCAAGTCTAAAGATTTTAATAAATCGTAAACGTGGTTAAAATCGTTATCGTTAACAACGTAATTATGAATAGTTCTTAAAGGATACTTCTTCATAATTTTCGTCATTCTACAAAGGTTTCTAAACGAGCCACCAACACCAATAAGTTGTGCTTCAGGATCAACGTCTTTAAGCCATTCAATTCTTTTTAATTGTTCAGTAAAGAATTCTTCCACCTTTTCAGCGTGTTGTTGAGGCGTTAAACCATCTTGTGCAAAAAGTTCAGTTAAAGTAATTGCGCCAAATGGTAAAGTTTCGTAATTAAGTAAATTACGCCTATTGTAATATATAATTTTAGTGCTACCACCACCAATTTCTAAAATGATGCCCTTAGGAACATCCATAGAGTTAATAACACCACGGTAAACGTACATTGCTTCTTCTTCAGCACTTAAAACCCTTAGCCTAATGCCACACGTTGCAGAAACTTCATCTAAAAAACTTCTTTGGTTTTTTGCACGCCTTACTGCAGCCGTAGCAACAGCAAAAATGCGTTCAATACCATTAGAATCGCATAATTTTCTAAATAACTTTAAGGTTTTAATAGTTGCCTGTATTCTTTGAGGCTTTAAAAAGCCATCTCTTTCCATACCTTCACCAAGGCGTGGAGCTTCTTTTAATTGGTCAAAAATTTGAAAATGGCCATTTTCCTTAACGTTTACCAATAGTAAACGTGCCGTATTAGAACCTAAGTCTATAATTGCAATTTTTTCCAAAACTTACCTCCTATACATAAAATAATTCAAAACTAGCTGAGATAAAAATCAACAATTATTTTTTTTAGAATTATACCATAAAAAATATAGGTTGAATAGTCTTTTTTTAAAAATATGTGCATTTTTTTT
>JAZOOP010000043.1:0-2866 GCA_045655065.1 Christensenellaceae bacterium | reverse complement strand
AAAAATATACACAATATAAAATTAGGAGATAAAAATGGTTTTTCATAGTTTAGAAACAAAAAAAGTATTAAATGAACTGAACACTAACGAAAAAACAGGTTTAACAACAAGCCAAGTTGAAGAATTAAGGCAAAAACACGGCGAAAATATGTTAAAAGAAAAGAAAAAGAAAGGTTTGTTTCAACGTTTTTTAGAACAATTTAAAGACGTTATGATTCTAATTTTAATTGCCGCAGCAGTTATTTCTTTTGTTGTTGCTTGTACAGAAGGCGACCCTGCTGAATTTATAGAGCCTGCTCTTATTTTGCTTATAGTAATAGTTAATGCCGTTTTAGGTGTTATGCAAGAAAGTAAGGCAGAAAAGGCGTTAGATGCTCTTAAAAAAATGTCTGCACCGCACGCCAAGGTCATTAGGAACGGCAAAGAAGATTTAATAGATGCTAGCCTTTTAGTTCCTGGCGATATTATTAGGTTGGAAGCAGGCGATTTTATACCTGCAGATGCAAGGCTTATTTCTAGTGTAAGCCTTAAATGTGAAGAATCTGTTTTAACGGGCGAATCTGTTCCAAGTGAAAAGTTTGCAAATAATATTGTTAAAGAAAATAGTCCTTTGGGCGATAGAAGTAATATGGTTTTTTCGGGTTGTAGCGTTGCATACGGAACTGCGCTAGCAGTAGATACGGCAACGGGGATGAATACCGAAATGGGTAAAATTGCAAACTTATTAGATAACGAAACTGAAACGGAAACACCATTGCAACAAAAACTTTCGCAACTTGGCAAATATTTAGGTATTATTGCACTTGCTTGCTGTGGCGTTATTTTCGTTGTTGGGCTGTTAAACCAATTAGAAGTTTTAGATATTTTTATGACTTCGGTTTCATTAGCCGTTTCTGCTATTCCAGAAGGGTTACCTGCAATAGTTACCATAGTTTTATCTATCGGTGTACAACGTATGGTAAAGAAAAATGCTATTATAAGAAAGTTGCCTGCAGTTGAAACTTTGGGTAGCGCATCGGTAATTTGTTCAGATAAAACGGGTACGCTAACTCAAAATAGAATGACTTTATTAAAAGCATATTGCGATGGTTTTATTGATGCAGAAGCAATTTCTAATAACAATAGCGAATTTGTTAAAAAACTTTTAACTTTTGGTACGCTTTGTTCAGATGGTAGCGTTACCTTTAACGAAAAGGAAGAAAAACACATTGGCGACCCAACCGAAACAGCAATTATAGTTGGTGCATATAAAAATGGTTTAACTAAAGAAGATTTAAACGAAAAATACCCAAGATTGCAAGAAATTCCTTTTGATTCAGATAGAAAGTTAATGACAACCGTTCATAAGATAGACGGCAAATATTTCGTAATAGTTAAAGGTGCCTTTGACGTTATGGCTAAAAAATGTATTGCAGGCGACATAGAAAAAGCAACCTTAATTAACGAAAAAATGAGTAAAGATGCTCTAAGAGTATTAGCCATAGGGTATAAAGAAATAGATGCACTTGAAAATGAACCTACTAGCGAACAACTTGAAAATAATTTAACCTTTATGGGTTTAGTTGGTATGATAGACCCACCAAGACCTGAAGCAAAAGAAGCAGTTAAACTATGCAGAAAAGCAGGTATTAAACCTGTTATGATTACGGGCGACCATATAACTACTGCATCGGCAATAGCAAGAGAACTAGGTATTTTATTAGATGGCGACTTAGCAATTACAGGTGCTGAACTAGATTTAATGACCGATAGAGAATTAGATGAAAAAGTTGCAAATATTTCCGTTTATGCAAGGGTTTCACCTGAAAACAAAATTAGAATTGTTAAAGCTTGGCAAAGAAAAGGGCAAGTAGTTTCAATGACGGGCGACGGGGTTAACGACGCACCTGCACTAAAGGCGGCAGATATTGGTTGCGCAATGGGAATAACTGGTACAGACGTTGCAAAGGGCGCTGCCGACATTACCTTAACCGATGATAACTTTGCAACCATAGTAGATGCTGTAGAAGAAGGCCGTGGAATATACGCAAATATTAAAAAGGTAGTAGGGTTTTTACTTGGCACGAATATTGGCGAAATAATTTCTGTTTTCGTTGCTATGTTAATTTGGCATGTTTCTCCGTTTTTATCTATGCAATTATTATGGATAAACCTTGTTACCGATAGTTTACCTGCAATTGCATTAGGTATGGAACCCGTTGAAAAAGATGTAATGAGTAAACCACCAAAACCTAAGAAAGAAGGTTTATTTGCAAATGGTTTTGGGGTTAGAATAATATTGCAAGGCGTTTTATTTGGTGTATTAACATTAGTTGGTTTTGCAGTAGGTTTTATCTTTGTTGGTGGAGATTTAACTAAGCCTATTTTACAACAAGAAAAAGCCTTATTATATGGAAGAACACTTGCGTTTATGGTGTTAGCATTATCGCAAGTTATTCAAGCATTTAACATGCGTTCAGAACATTCTTTGTTTAAAATTGGTTTCTTTTCTAATACAAAACTTAATTTAGCGGCATTAACTTCCGTTGTTTTAACGGCATTAGTTCTATTTACTCCGTTAAATTCTATATTTGGTTTAGTAATGCTACCTTGGGAATTATATTTAATTGGTTTAGGCTTAATTTTAACACCATTAGTTGTTATGGAAATTTCTAAGTTGTTTGGCTTAATTAAACATAAATAAATTAAAAGTATTAAAAAACCCAGCATAACGCTGGGTTTTTTTGTTATAGAACTTTACAAATTAAGCAAGCAAAAACACAAGAAAATATTGTTGCTACTAAAGAAATTATTATTGGTGTGGTTAATTTTTTTGTTTTTGCTCCTGCAAAGTAAACTGCTGCAACGTAAAAAACCGTTTCACTAC
>JAZOOP010000042.1:0-5168 GCA_045655065.1 Christensenellaceae bacterium | reverse complement strand
TTTTTGTCAGTATTTTTTAAATAAAAAAAGTTGAAAATGTGAATAACTTATGCTATACTATATGTAATTATTATTTTATTATATAATATATAAATATATAAGGGGGATTTTTAATGCAGGTTAATTCTATTAACGATATCTGGAATGCCGTTTGTGAAGAGTGTAAATCTAAAATTTCTGAAATTGCTTTTGACACATTTTTTAAATATTTAAAACCCGAATCTATCTCAGGTGAAGAGTTTGTTTTATCTGCCTCTAACGATTACATAAAGGGTATGATTCAAAGTGTTTATAGCGAAATTATTAATAACGCAATTGAAAAAGTAATGGGTATAAAAATACCTGCTAAATTTATAGTTGCCGACGAAGAAGAAAAAATTAAAAAAGCTGAAGAAGAATGTGAAGGTCTTACCTTTGAATCTTTCTTTACTTTTGAAAATTTTGTAGTAGGCTCTACAAACCGTTTTGCTCACGCTGCTTCTTTAGCAGTTGCCGAAAATCCTGATATTGTTTATAATCCGCTTACTATTTACGGACCTTCAGGCGTTGGTAAAACTCATTTGATGCTTGCTATTAAAAATCATATAAAGAAAAAGTTTCCTTATAAAAAAATAGAATTTGTTCGCGGTGAAGATTTTACAAACCAGCTTATTAAATCTTTACACGAAGGTAAGCTTGGTATGGGTACCATCGACGACTTTAGAAATAAATATCGTAATGTCGATGTACTTATGATAGACGATATTCATTTTATTGCGGGTAAAGAACAAACCCAAGAAGAATTTTTTAATACATTTAATGCTTTGTATGAAAAAAATAAGCAAATAATTGTTACTTTAGACCGTCCTTTAAAAGAAATTAAAACTCTTGATGAAAGAATAAAAAGTAGACTTACCGCAGGCTTACCTGCCGATATTACTCTTCCTGATTTTGAAACAAGAGTAGGTATTATTAATCGTAAAGCTCAACAGTTTGATATTGAACTTGATGAAAATTTAGTTTTCTATATTGCTGAAAAAATAAAATCTAATACCCGTCAAATAGAAGGTGTTATGACTAAAATTAACGCACTAGTTAAAATAGAAAACCGCAAGCCTAATATTTCTATTGTTCAAGGATTTATAAAAGATATTATAAACGACACCGAAAACGCCCCTATAAACGTTGAAAAAATAATAGGCGAGGTTGCCCGTTCTTACAACGTTTCTGAAACCGATATACTTTCTAATAAGCGTTCGGCTAATCTTGTTTTAGCACGTAAGGTTGCAATGTATATAACAAGAGAAATTACCGACCTTTCTTATAAAAGTATTGGTGAAGCATTTGGTAAGGATCATACTACAGTTCTTTACGGCGTACAAACTATTGAAAAATTTTTACAAGACAAGCCTTATGAAAAAGAATTGATAGAAGATATTATTAAAAACTTAAAAAGCACAAGTTAAAGTTTTCCACATTTTTAAGGTTAATTAAACTTAATTTATTAACATTTTTAACTTTTATATATTTTTATTAACAGTTTCAAATTTTATTCAAACTTTTTATTAAATCAAAAATTTGGCTTAAAATAAGAACTTTACAACATTTTCCACATAATTAACTACACTTATTATTACTGTTATTATTTTTAATTTTATTTAATAAAAAAAGGAGACTTTTTTATGAAAATAAGGGTTGAACGCGCTGTATTTTTAGATGCAGTTTTAAAAATGCAAAAAACCGTTGGAGCAAAAAGCTCAATGCCTGTTTTAGAGGGTATTTTACTTTCGGCTGAAAAGGGTTTACTTACACTTTCTTCATATAATCTTGAAATGGGTATGAAAAAAGAAATGTACGCCGCTTGTGAAGAAGAGGGTGACATTGTAATTAATGCCCGCCTTCTTGCTGATATTTTAAGAAAACTTCGCGGAATAGACGTAGAAATTGAAAGTGATGAAAGACTTGTTTGTCACATTAGAAGCGGTGAAGCTGTATTTGATATTATGGGTATGGAGGCTACTGATTTTCCTGAAATGCCCTCTCTTACCGACGGCGAAGAAATTATAGTAAATGGCGAGGATTTTTGTGATTTAGTAAAGGGTACTATTTTTGCAGTATCTCAAATAGAAGGAACACGTCCTATACTTACAGGTATTAATATTTCGGTTAAAGAAAATGTTTTACAGTTTGTTGCAATAGACGGCTATAGACTTGCTATTAGAAGAAAAAATATAAATATTGATAATAATATAGAATTTATAGTATCAGGCAAGGCTTTAAACGAAGTAGTAAAGCTTATAGATGAAAATTGTGAAAACGTAGAAATTAAAGTAGGTAAAAGATTAATTTTATTTAAAATTTCCGGTTACGTATTTATTGCGCGCCTCTTAGAAGGTGAATTTGTAAATTATGAAAAAATTATACCTTCTGAACATAGTCAAACAACAACCGTTACCTGCGACGAAATAATAGATAGTGTAGAACGCGTATCACTTCTTATTAATGATAGTTTTTCAACACCAATAAGATGCGCATTTAATAAAGAAGAACTTTTAATAAGCTGTTCAACCTCTTTAGGTAGAGCAAAAGAAAAAATGAACATTTATTTAGAAGGTAATGAATTTGAAATGGGTCTTAACAGTCGCTATTTATTAGAGGCTTTAAAGGCTTGTGAGGTAGAAAAAATTAAATTTAATTTTAATGGCGCAAATGCAGGCGTTACAATTACTCCTGCTGATGAAGAAAATAAAGATATGTTATATCTTATAATGCCAATGAGGTTAAAATAAATGAAAGAAATATTTATAAAAGAAGATTTTATAAGACTTGATTCGGCTTTAAAATTTTCAGGAATAATTGGAACCGGCGGACAGGCTAAAATGGTAATACAAGACGGTCTGGTATTAGTAAATGACGAGGTTTGTACTATGAGAGGTAAAAAACTTCACTCCGGTGACAAGTTTAAATTTGAAAATTTTGAGTTTGTAGTAAAAAATGAAGGTTAAAAATTTAGAAATTCAAAATTTTAGAAATATATCTAATTTAAATTTAAATTTTGATGATGAAATAAACGTAATTTGCGGTGAAAATGCTCAGGGAAAAACAAATATAATAGAGGCATTATGGCTTTTTTCGGGCGCTAAAAGTTTTAGAAACAGTAAAGATAATGAATTTATAAAATTTGGCGAAAGCAGGGCAAAAATAAATATAAATTTTGAAATGCTTGGTGTTGAAAATACTGTGGCAATTACTTTTAGTGATAAAAAAACTGCTTATTTTAATGAAAAAAAGTTAAATAATACCTCAAATTTAGCAGGAAAATTTAACGCCGTAGTTTTTTCACCAACCGATTTAAATATTGTAACCGACGGTCCTGAAAAGCGTAGAAGATTTTTAGATATTTCAATAGGTCAATTATACCCAAACTATATAGAAATATTAAAAAATTATACCCGCGCGGTAATGCAACGAAATAAAATTATAAAAGATTACCGTTATGATAAAACAATTTCTATAATGTTAGATATTTTTGAAGCCGAAATTGTTGATATGGGCAATAAAATAATAAATTACCGAAAAAAATATATAAATATTTTAAATAAATACGTTTCTAAAATTTATGAAGGTATATCCTCTGGAAAAGAGAAAATAGAAATTTTTTATATTACTAAATGTGATAATTTAAATTTAGAAAATTTAAAAATTTCAAGAGATAACGATATGTTTACCTCAACCACGTCGGTAGGACCGCATCGCGATGATATGAGTTTTAAAATAAATGGTATAAATGCTCGAAATTTTGGCTCGCAAGGTCAAAAACGCAGCGTTGCATTATCACTTAAACTTGCAGGTGCCGAGGTTATAAAAGAGGTAAGCGGCGAATACCCAATATGTCTTTTAGATGACGTTATGAGCGAGCTTGACGAAAACCGTCAAAATTATATTTTAAATCACATAAGAAATTGGCAATCATTTATTACCTGCTGTGACACCTCTAACATTAAAAATTTAAAAGAGGGTAAGGTAATAAAAATTAAAGGTGGCGAACAAATTTAATGTATATTCATTTAGGTAATAACGTAATGCTACCCACTGATGAAATAATAGGTATTTTTGATTTAGAAAATACCTCTGTTTCAAAAAGAACCCGCGATTTTTTAAATAAAGCCGAAAAAGAAGGTAAAGTAATAACAATAAGTTATGATTTGCCGCGTTCATTTGTAATAGCAGGTAAAAATTTAAAAGATGCAAAGGTTTATATTTCACAAATATCGTCTCAAACGCTGCTTAAGCGTACAGGATATATAGATTCACTATAAGCCTCCCTTGCCTAAAGGGAGGGGGACCACCGAAGGTGGTGGAGGGATATTCCTCTAAATAAAAAAAAGGAGAAATAAAATGAGCGAAGAATTAAATTTGCCCGTAACCGAAAAATATGACGAATCTTCTATACAGGTACTTGAAGGATTAGAAGCTGTAAGAAAGCGCCCAGGTATGTACATAGGCTCTACCGGTGAGCGCGGTCTTCATCACCTCGTTTATGAAATTGTAGATAACTCAATAGACGAAGCGCTTGCGGGTTATTGCACAAAGATTGAGGTAGAAATATTAGACGACGGTATTATTCGCGTAAAAGATAACGGCCGTGGTATTCCAGTTGGTATAAATCCGCAAAAGGGAATTCCTACCGTTACCGTTGTATTTACAATTCTTCACGCGGGTGGTAAGTTTGGCGGCGGCGGATATAAGGTATCGGGCGGTTTGCACGGTGTTGGTGCGTCGGTTGTTAACGCGCTTTCAAACTGGCTTGAGGTTGAGGTTAAGGACGGCACCCATATTTATAAGCAACGCTATGAAAAGGGTACAATAGTTACAGGGCTTGATATTATAGGTGATACTACCGAAACCGGTACCACAGTTACCTTTAAGCCTGACCCAACAATATTTACCGATACCACTACCTACGATTACGATATTCTTCTTAACCGTCTTCGTGAGCAGGCTTTTCTTAACGCAGGTATCCGCGTAGTTCTTACCGATAAGCGTACCGACGAAAGTATTTCTACTATAGGTAAGAGTGATGACCTTTGCTTTGAGGGTGGTATTAAATCTTACGTTGAATATTTGCTTGCAGGCATTAAAAAAGAAAGTCTTATTAACGATGTAGTATATCTTTCAGGCTCAAAGGG
>JAZOOP010000041.1:0-11301 GCA_045655065.1 Christensenellaceae bacterium | reverse complement strand
TCTATTTTTTTATTTAAATCTAATAAACTGCCGTCGTTTACCAAGGTTATGTAACTATTTAGTGGTAAATTTTGATAGTTTATTTGGGAGTTTATTCTATTTTCTATTTCTTCTCTACTTAAATTAGAACGTTTTATAACGCTTAAAACTCTATCTTCTAAATTTCTTGTAATAACAATAATATTTTCAAAATATTTATTAAAGCCACTTTCAAAAAGTAGCGGTACTTCAATAAAAACAAGCCCGTCTTTAATATTGTTTAACCCTTTTATTTCTTCTTCTATTCTTTCTAAAACAAGTGGGTGAACTAATGCGTTTAACTTAATTAAACTTTCTTTATTATTAAAAACTTCGTTTGCTATTGTTTTTTTGTTGGCAACGCCCTTTTCATCTACGGCAAAAGGGAACAACTCTTTTAACGCTAATAAAAAAGATTGCTCTAAATATAAATCGTATGTAATTTTATCGCAAGAAATGGTGTGGTAGCCCTTTTCGTTTAGTATATTTAATACTTCCGTTTTACCACTACCTATGCCACCCGTTATTGCAACTTTTTTTATTTCCATAAAACTATTTTGCCTCTAACCAGTTTTTTCCACTGCCAACTTCAACCGTTAACTTAACGGCAAGGTCTACTACACCTTGCATTTCGTTAACTAAAATTTCTTTTACCTTGCTTTCTTCTTCTTTTAGAGCGTCAATTATAAGTTCGTCGTGAATAGATAATATTAGTTCAGATTTTAATTTTTCTTCCTTTAACCTATTTCTAACGTTTATCATAGCCACTTTAATAATATCTGCACTACTGCCTTGTAGTGGCATATTCATTGCAATTCTATCTCCCATTTGCCTAACGTTATGAAGTGGCGAATTAAATTCGTTAATAACGCGCTTTCTGCCAAATAAGGTAACGGCATAGCCGTTAGTTCTGGCGTAAAAAACGTTTTTATCCATATACCTTTTTACTTCTGGGTACTCTATAAAGTAAGATTTTATATAGTCCCTTGCTTCTTGCACAGAAATTTTTAGACTTTTAGAAAGCCCGTATTCACTCATGCCGTAAATTATGCCAAAGTTTACTGCCTTTGCATGCCTACGCATTTTTTGCGTTACTTCTTCTAGTTTTACGTTAAACACTTTAGATGCCGTTAAAGAGTGTATATCTTTACCACTATTAAAAGCGTCTATTAAAGGTTTGCAATTAGAAAATATTGCAAGTAACCTTAATTCTATTTGAGAATAATCTGCACCAATAATTAACCTATCTTCATCTCTCGGAACGAAAAATTTGCGTAGTTTACTGCCATCTTCATCTCTAATAGGAATATTTTGTAAATTCGGTTCTTTACTAGAAAGTCTGCCCGTTGCCGTGGTTGTTTGGTTAAACGAAGTGTGTATTAAGCCCGTTTTTTTATCTATTAACGGCTTAAATCCTTCTATATAAGTAGAGTAAATTTTTTGCAAGTGCCTATATTCTAATATAAGTGGAACTATTTCATGGGCTTCGTATAAGTTTTCTAAAACTTCAAAAGAAGTAGAATAACCCGTTTTGGTTTTTTTGCCCTTGCCTATTTTTAATTTTTCAAACAATACTTCGCCTAACTGTTTTGGCGAATTTACGTTTAACGTTTCTATGCCTGCAAGTTCTTTAATCTGCTTATCTAATATTGCAAGTTTGCTTTCGTATTCTTTGCCAAGTTCGGTTAGGCTTTTTTCATCTACCTTAAAACCTGCCCTTTCCATTTCAAACAATACTTCGCTTAAAGGTAGTTCTATATTTTTATAAATAGATTTTTCTTTTTCATCTGCCTTTTTATATAAGTTATTAAAAAGTTTATACTGGGCAAAAGCTTTTGGGGTTTCCGTTAGTTCATGGCGTGAAATAAATTTTTCTAAACTTTCATCCTCGCCTGCAAAATCTACCAAATACTTTAATAACGAAAGGTCGTTTATGTTTGCCGTTAAGTTTATTTCAAAATTGTTTATTAAATAATGTTTAATATTTTTTGCGTTAAATAGAATTAGGTTATATTCTTTGCCAAATATAACTTTAATTTTGTTAAAGCAAACGGCTGGCAAAACGCCTTCGTCAAAAATATTTTGGCAAAGTTTAATTATATATTCGGTATTGCTTAAAATATCGTAAACACAAACTTGGTTTTCTAATAAAACAATACTTAAATTTTTAGAAAGGTTATTTAAATTAAAACTTTCTAAGTCTTCTACTAAAACTAAATTGCAAGTTAAAAGTTCTTCTTCCGTTTTTTCTTCCTTTATTTCCGTTTTATCAGCATTTTCAAAAAGTTCTTGCCTTTTAACTATGCTTTTGAATTCTAACTCTGCAAAGAAACTTTTTACTTCTTGTGAAAACGGGGTTGAAATTCGCATTTTTTCTAAATCAACTTCTATTTCGCACTCAGTATTTATGGTTGCAAGTTTATAAGAAAGGTATGCACTTTCTTTGCCGTTTTCTATTTTTTCTTTTAATTTTCCTTTTAATTCTAACGTATGTGCATATATTTCATTTAAACTGCCATAAGTTTGAATTAGCGTTTTAGCCGTTTTTTCGCCTATGCCGGCTATTCCGGGGATATTATCGGAAGAGTCGCCCATAAGCGACTTTAAGTCTATAATTTGTTTTGGGTTTATACCCGTTTTTTCGGTAAAATTATTATAGTTATATTCTTCTATATCAGTTATTCCACGGCGAGTAAAGTAAACGGAAGTGTTTTCGTCTACAAGTTGAAAAGAATCTTTATCGCCAGTAAAAATAAAAGTTTCTACGTCGGTCGCTTTGGCTATTGTGCCAATAATATCATCTGCCTCAATGCCCGCTTTTTCAGTAATATAAACGCCCATTTTAGTTAAAACTTCTTTTAATAAAGGTATTTGTGGGCGCAATTCTTCTGGCATTGGCTTTCTTGTGCCTTTATATTCGGTGTATAATGCGTGCCTAAAGGTTGGGGCTTTTACATCAAAAGCAACGGCAACAAAAGTAGGTTTAACGTCTTGTAACATTTTAAAAAACATATTTAAAAAACCATAAACAGCGTTGGTATACTTGCCGTCTTGGGTAGATAAAACGGGCATTGCATAGAATGCCCTATTTATTAAACTATTACCGTCTATTAAAACTAATTTTTCCATATTGCCCCAATATTATATTGTGTGTTTATTTTAAATTTTCTACGCTTACTTTTAAGAAAAAGTTTTTACTTTCGCCTGGCTTAATAGTTTTTGTTTCAAACTCTGCGCCAAGGTGCGTAGTTCCAGGTTCTATGCCCAAAGCGTAATCACCTGCAACCATACTTTTCCATTCTGCTAAATTAGGCATAACTTTTTCATCGTATTCAACAAGCAACTTTTTACCAAGTTTTTCGTTTATTACTTGTACTTCGCCTTTTTCTACCCTATGGTCAAAAAGAATTTCCTGCTCGTAAATTGGCTCTTCCATATTTTCAAGATTATATATTTTTTCATCGTCAAATTGAGAATAACCCCTTGTAGCCGTTAGTGGAGCATAAAATTTTGCACAAGAATCTAGCATAGGGTACCCAATATTTGTGTGATATAGTAAGCAATACCCTGCATCTTTATAGCCTATATTTTTAATAACGTCGTTAACTTCTACCGTACCAGAACTTATGGCAGTTTTAATTGTTCTTCTTAAAACCAACTTGTCGCCAAAAAGAGAAGTTTGTTCCATTTCGCCAACTATGGTTACCCCTTCTTCGTTAACTACTAAACTTTCTAACCTTGCTGGAACATTATGTATTCTACCGTGGAACGGCTTTCTTCTGCCACCAATAACGTCTAACCCACAAGTGTAAAGTAGCCCCCCGTTAAATACGTTAGCAAATTCATCTACCCTGCCGTCTAAACCGTTGGCAGAAATAAACCCTATGTTTACCCCTTCGTGTTGAAAGGTTGCAATATCTAAACACTTATCTACTAAAACTTCAAATAAAAGTTTGCCGTTGTAAACTAAAATTACGTTTTGACCTTTTTCTTTGCCAGAAGTAAATTGCATTTGCTTTGCAAAACATATTTGTGAAAGATTGTTAATTTTGCCGTTCATAATAATTCTCCCCTAAACATAAATTTTTATATATACTATATAAAAAATTGCTTATTTCTACCTAAAAATTATAGCACCCTTTAATTTTATTGTCAATATAAACACAAATTAAATATATGGCTATTAAAATTTTTATAAGTAATAAAAAATAACTTGCAAAATAAAAAATAATGTGTTATTATTTTTAAGCAAGTTTAATATTTTTGCCGAAGTGGTGAAACTGGCAGACGCGCTGGACTCAAAATCCAGTGGTAGCGATACCGTGCGGGTTCAAGTCCCGCCTTCGGCACCACGTCAAAACAAGACAAATTATGCAAGAAACAACCTAAAAGGTTGTTTCTTTACTTTTATGTCTGTTTTTTCCTCTTTCGTAAAAAATCTTTGTAAAACAAATTTTTTTTAGAATTTTATTACAAAAACTAAAAGATTTATGTTATACTATTTTTATATTAAGCAAGGTTAAAACTATGAACTTAAAAAGTGAAAAATTAAACAAAATTCTTTCTATTGCAATATTTACTATTTACTTAACGTTGCTAGTTTGGGTTATTTTACTTAAGTGTAATGTAGTAGATACTATAACTAAAACTTACGCTTATTTTAATAGTTTTACCCTAAACGAAAGGTTTACTTTCTTTTTAGTTCCTTTTGCAGATTACTTTGGTGGGCCTTTTATAGAACAAATTATTAATATTGTTTCAGACGACGTATTAAACGTTATAATATTTTTACCAATGGGGTTATATTTAACCTATTTTATAAAGAAAAATAGTTTGTTTTGGGTAATACTAATAACCTTTTGCATTAGTTTATTTTTTGAATTATTTCAACTATTTAGTCTAATAGGCTCTTTTGCTACAAAAGATTTAATAACCAACACACTAGGCAGTATAATAGGCTACTTGCTATGTGCGTTAATATTAAAAAATGGTCTACACGCCAACAAAATTTTGGCTATTAATATAATTTCTATAATAGTTATTTTTATTTCTGCACCCGTGTTTCTTTACGCAATAATTAATACTATTAAAAACTTTAAAATTTATATAGAAGTATTAACTAGAAACTTAGTAGTAAACATACCATAAAATATATTGTATTAAACTAACAAATAAACAACTAACTTAGCGTTAGTTGTTTTTAATTTTACAATGCTTTATTTATGCTTGCTTTTTAGGTTTTATAGTGCTATACTTTTTAGCGTTGAAAAAACAATTTAATTAAAAGAAGGTTTAACTTGCTTGCCACTATTATTATTGCAGTTTTAACTTGCGTATTTTTAATTTTAAGCGTACTGTTTTTACCAAAAATAAAAATATTTAACTTTGAAATTGGCACCTATTGGTTAGTTTGCCTATTAGGAGCAATTTTTGTTGTTGCTTTTGGCGGTATATCTTTAACGGAAATTTTTAATGGGTTAACTAGCAATTCTTCTATAAATCCACTTAAAATATTAGTATTATTCGTTTCAATGACCTTTTTATCTATTTTCTTAGATGAAGTAGGGTTTTTTAAGTTTTTAGCAGTTTTGGCTACGAAAAAAGCAAAAAACAACCAGTTTTCTTTATTTTTTATACTTTATTTCGTTGTATCAGTTTTAACCATTTTCACTTCTAACGATATTGTTATTTTAACCTTTACCCCGTTTATTTGCTACTTTGCAAAAAGTACGAAAATAAACCCCGTGCCTTACCTTGTGGCAGAATTTGCAGGCGCAAATACTTGGAGTATGATGCTTATTATTGGTAACCCTACCAACATTTATTTAGCAACTTCAAACGGCATAGATTTTATTTCCTATCTTCAAGTAATGGCGTTACCTACCCTTTTTGCAGGCATTATACAAGTTGGCGTAATTTTACTTGTTTTTAGAAAATATTTATTAAAGCCACTTGAATTACAAGTTGAAGACGTTAAACTAACCAACAAACCTTACACAATTATTGGTATAGAACATTTAGTAATTTGTTTGGTTTTACTTGTAATTTCTTCTTACCTAAGCATAGATATGTGGCTAATTTGTTTTATTTGTGCAATATCTCTTATATTATTTATAGTAATATCTTCATTATTAAGGCATCAAAGACCAATAGTATTAAAAAACACGGCAAAAAGGTTGCCTTGGGAGTTAATTCCTTTCGTTATATCTATGTTTATAATAGTTTTAGCCTTACAAAAACAAAACGTAACGGAAGTTATTTCTAATTGGCTTAGTGAAGATTACGCTATTTGGAAATATGGGTTTGCTTCGTTTATATCTTGCAATTTAATGAACAATATTCCTATGAGCGTTTTATTTAGCACTATTCCAAATTTTGCTAACCCACTTTTACAAAGCCAAGCAATATACGCAACTATAATAGGCTCTAACGTAGGTGCGTTTTTAACCCCTATTGGTGCTTTGGCCGGCATTATGTTTACAGATTTAATTGCAAAACAAAAGGTAAAATTTACCTTTTTAAGTTTTATAAAATATGGCGTTATTATTGGAATCCCAACCATTTTAGGTGCTTTATTGGGGTTGACAATTGTTTTATAAATAATGTTAAACGTAAACAAGCCAAGACAGATTTGTCTTGGCTTGTTTTGTTTATCTTATTAAATACCTTGTGCGAATAGTCTAATAAGATAATAAACAAAATTTATTATTAAAATACTTATTGAAAATATTTTAACAATTTTACTATTTTGAAATAATTTAGAATGAACCATAAGCAAAAAAGCAATAATAACAAATACACTCATAAAATTATATTTTACATAACCACTAAAATCTAAATTCACAAGGCATATTATTGCCCTTGTCATTTTGCAAGTAGGACAAGGTATTTTTGTTAAATATAATATAGGACAAGTTATTTTTAATGCTTTTAGTATTAAAACAAAAAAGCATAATACCAAAATTACGATAATATGCTTTATAAGAATTTTTTTGTTTTTCAAAATATTATAACATTGCCATTACTTTGTTGAAGTTAAGTTCTTTTGTTTTATTTTGAATACTAAACCAGTCTACTATTGTAAGTATGCCACATAAACCACTAGTTAATAATTTCAAAACACCCATACCAGTGTCGCCAATCATAAATCTGTCAACACCAAAAGAACCTAAAAATAAAGATACAAGTAAATTAGTAGTAGGGTCTTTTAGTTCTATTGAAGAAATCATTGAAAACTTGCTTTCATCAATGCTTGCTAATTTTTCCTTTAAAAACATAATTTTGTCTGCAGGGAAGAATTTTTGGTTACTCATAACGTAAAAATCAATTTTTTGTTTATCCATCTTTTGTTTCTCCTATATTTTTGACATTCACTAAATGTCATTTATGTGCTAATAATAACATATAATCTACATAATGTCAAGCACTAAATGTCAAAAAATAAAAAATTAGGAAAAATTATGTTTATTAATAAAAGTAAAAGTGGTAAAAATAATATTTGTGGCACAAAAATTACAGAATACAGAAAAAAAATGAAAATTTCTCAACGAAAACTTGCAGATAAATTACAAGTTGCTGGTTTAGACGTTGATAAAAATGCAATTCAACGAATGGAATCTGGTCAAAGATTTATTACGGATATAGAATTAGTTTACCTTTCAAGAGTGTTATTAGTTTCTATTAACCAACTAATAAATGAAAACGAATTAGATTTTTTATAAATTAAAACGGGCTTTGAATTTCAAAGCCCGTTTTTTTGTTTTAATTACGTTATTTTTAATATATATCTGCGCCAAAAGGAACTAAAGATGCTTTTGCTAGTTTAAAACATTGTTTGCCGAAAGGATAGCCAATTATAGTTATACAAAGCACTAAACCTAAAAATGCATAAGTAATTGCTAGTGTAATACCACCATAAAATATCCATACCAAATTAGCAATTGGGTGCGATTCAAAGTTTGTATCTATATCTTTACCAAATGGCATAAAGGTAAATCCTGCTAGTTTAAAACATTCAATACCAAACGGAATACCTATAAGCGTACAGCATAGTAAAAGACCAAACATAATAAATTCTAATGCGGTTATTAAACCTACAGTACACCACCATAAAAGGTTTCTAAAAAAGTCAAAAATAGCCGTCATAATACTCTCCTAAAAATTAAATTTTTCTTATTAAATCAACAGGTTTTTCTTTAGTAATTTTTATTATTGGAATTAAACTTGCCAAAAAGCCCGTTAATAAACTTGCAAAAATAATTATTAAAATTTGCCTTAAACCAAACAATACGAAAGATATTGCAAGGTTCATTATATTCATTATATAACCACTTACTATTATACAAGCAACGTAAGAAAATATAGTTGCTAAAATTCCGCTTATTAGCGAAATAATTACACTTTCTACCATAAACATTAAGAATATGTTTTTACTACTTGCACCAAGCCCACGCAACACACCAATAGATTGCTTTTTAGAGATTATACTTGTTGCAACGTAGTTAAATAGTAAAAATACTGAAAATACAACAACTACTAATGCTACGTATAAGAACAGGTTAGAAAAGTCTTCTATATATTCTTTGTTATAGTCTATTGCTGAAAGAACGTTGTTTTCGTACCAATTTAATTTTACGCCCGTTTCCATAGACATTGCGTTTGCAAGAGTTTGCGCACCAAAATAGTTAAAACCTAAAGGTGCTATCATACGAGAATAAATGCCTTGTTCTTTGTTTATATTTAGAAAATCAAAACCGTCGTCTGAAAGTGCTAAAATGCCGTAAGGGCTACCACTTTGCCTAACGTTTATATCAACGTCAAAATATATGCCCTTAACTACCAAAGTTTCGTTAATAACTTCTTTGCCGTTTTCATAAAAGATTGTTTGTATTTCTTTAAAGTTATCTTTATGTTCTACGTGAATTTTCTTTATTAATTGAACTAATTCGTTAACGGCTTCTCTTCTTCTTGCAAGAGAAAGGGTATCATTTGCAATTTCTTTAGTTAAGTCTTCTAATAAAATTCTATCTTCCACATTTGCCATAATAGAAGATTTTTCTTCTACAAACAACCTTGCAAGCACTTTAGCCGAAACTAAAACTTCGTTTGATTTTAGCGTTGGTTTACCCGTAGACCCATTAAACATTATGGTGTTACTTTCGGTAAAATCTTTTACGTTGTAAAATACGTATGAATAATCTTTAATATCTTTTCCCGCACCTACTTCAATATTGCCCGTTACGTAATTTGCTAGGTAGTGGGTTACCGATTTGTTTTTTGTTCTAATTTGTTCTACGTAGCCGTCTGCAACGAACAATAGTTTATTTAGGCTTGCGTTAATATAGGTGTTAAAATCTTGCTCTAAGGCATATTCTATACCACTCATAACCGATTTTAACAAGTCGTATTTAGCAGGAAGTTTACCACAATCTACAATACCACTAATTTTAAATTGGTTATTTAAGCCGTCGTTAGTAGAAATATTAGATATTTTTATGGTTGTTCCAATTAAATCTTCTATGCTATTTATTTCTTTTCCGTCGTGGATTGGCGTGGTTAATTGCGGATTTTTTATTCCCAACCAATAAATAATACTTTCTGCCATATAATTAGATATAGCAACTTCTGGCATTATATCATCATTTTGCAAGGTTGGGTATTCTCCGTATACCCTATAATTATACGAAGAAGTAGAAATAAATGTTTCGTTACCATTTCTTTTAACAAGTTCGTTTTCGTTAAACTCTATTAACCCTGTAACTTGTTGATGATAATAATCTTTACCAATAGTATTGTTATAGTGTTCGGTAGCTTCTAAAGTCCAACCAGCGTTAAAGTTATAGTTGCCATAAAAGGCATCTGATTTGCTTATACTAGTTATATCATTAATATCGTAAACGCCCTTAAACGCATAACCGGTAGATGCGCTTACGCTATTTATATATTCTTGGCTAATTTTTAGTTTTGCATTGTTATAATAGTCGTTTTTATAAGATGCGTAAACGGAAACTGCACCATAACTATTATTTCTTAACAAATGCGCTAGGGCACTTACGCCGTTATATGATGCAACCGAGTCAAACAACCCGAAAAGAGCAAACGCTACGACTGAAAGTAATATGGTAAATATTAACCTTAAAGGTTTAACGAATAAAGATTTCATACCAAGGCTTGCGCTAGTAGAAAACTTCATTTTACTATTTATAAGTTTTGCAGGGGTTTCTGGGTGAACGGCTTCTATTTTTCCCGTTTTTTTCTTTTCTCTAACGTTTAATTCTTCTTTAACAATTATTTTTTTTCTTTCTTTTACTGCAAAAGCAAGTTTTTTAGTTTCTTCTTCAGTTAAAGTGCTACCAGAAACTACCGTTATTTCGCTTTCTTGTTCGTATACGTTGCCTTTTATTTGTTGTTCAGAAACCAACAAATCTTCTACTATAACCCCGTCTACAAACCTAATAATTCTATCTGCATACTTTTCGGCAAATTCCATTTCGTGAGAAACTACAACTACCAACTTCTCTTTAGAAAGTTCCTTTAGCAAATCCATAACTTGTTTACCAGATGCACTATCTAACGCACCGGTAGGCTCGTCGGCTAAAATTATTTTAGGGTTTTTAATTAATGCCCTTGCTATTGCTACCCTTTGCTTTTGCCCACCACTCATTTCAGTTGGATTTCTTTTTGCATAACCTTCTATACCAACCCTTTCTAGTAAAGCATTTAACGTTTCTTCGTTGGTAACATTACCTTGTAATTCGTTAGCCATACCAATGTTTTTTTCTACAGAATATTCCGATAATAAGTTGTATTCTTGAAAAACGAAACCTACGAAGGTGTTTCTATAACTATTATAATCTGCTTGAGAGAAGGAAGAAAACTTTCTTCCATCAATAATTATTTCGCCACTATCTATATTATCTAATCCACCAACAACGTTCAAAAGGGTGGTTTTACCACTACCACTTTTACCCGTTATAAACACCATGCCCTTATCTGGAAAAACTATATTAATTCCGTTAAGAGCAACGGTATTTCCTGCCTTAGTGGTATATGTTTTTTTAACGTTAATTAACTCTAACATATTTTACTCCAAAAATTCGCTATTATAAATATAGCAAAAAAAGAAAAACCTGTCAATAGACATCAATAAAAAAAGCATAGATGAAATCTATGCTTTAATTATTTTTAGTTTGTTTATTATATTTTATATACCCAACCGAATTGGTCTTCAACTCTACCCCATTGAATACCTGTGAGTTCGTTGTAAAGTCTTTGAGCAAGTTC
>JAZOOP010000040.1:0-11630 GCA_045655065.1 Christensenellaceae bacterium | reverse complement strand
ATTTTGCAATTATATTTTTCTATTAGCATTTTTGAAATGGCAAAACCTAAGCCACCACTAGCACCCGTTACAACAATATTTTTATTATTTAACCAACATTTTTTCATAATTATATATTAACATATAGTTATTTTTTTAGCAAGAAAAATTTTATTTCAAATTAATGTTTTTATAATTGTATAGTTGAAAAAATTAGGCGTATATGTTATAATATTTAAAAATATTTATACATATGGAGAAAACTATGTCTTGCCAAAAATTATTTAATAAAATAGATGAATTATACGAAGAATACATTTCTGTTTGGAAAGACGTTTGTAATATAGAAAGCCCAACTTCATATAAAAAAGGTGTTGATGAAGTTGGCGCTTATTTTATTAACCTTGCAAATAAATTTGGTTGGAAAGTTGAAGTTTTAGAACAAAAGAGTTCCGGTAACCCTATTTGTATAACTATGAACGAAAATGCTAAAAAACCACCAATTGCTATTTCTGGACATATGGATACCGTTCACCCTTTAGGCAGTTTTTCTAAACCTTTAGTAAAAATTATAGATGGCAATATTTACGGGCCAGGCGTTGCAGATTGTAAAGGTGGTATAGTTTTAGGCTTTTTAATTATGCACGCCCTTAAAGAATGTGGTTTTGTTGATAGGCCTATAAAAATGTTATTGCAGTCAGATGAAGAAACAAACAGTAAAGAAAGTAATAAAGAAACTATAAATTTTATATGCGAAAAGGCTAAAGATTGCGTTGCATTTTTTAATTTAGAATGCCATACTAAAGGTAAGGTTTGTATAGAAAGAAAGGGTATAATTAAATATTGCTTTAAGGTGATTGGCGAAGAAGCGCATGCTTCAAAATGTGCAACTAAAGGAGCAAATGCAATATTAGAATCTTCATATAAAATTATAGAAATAGAAAAAATTAAAAATGAATTAGGCGTAACTTGTAACGTTGGGCTAATTAAAGGCGGAAGCGTTGCTAATACAGTTGCAGGGGAGTGTTCTTTTGAAGTTGACGTTAGGTTTAACAATAAAGAAGAAATGCAATGGGTTGAACGCCAACTTAACATAATTGCTAATAAAAATTATATTAAAGGTTGCACTACAACACTTACTCAAATGAGTTACCGTGTGGCAATGGAATATTCTAAAAAGAACGAAGAATTATTGCTAAAAGTTAACGATATTTTGGCTAAGAATGGGCTAGAAACCCTTACTGCGGTAAAAAGCCTTGCAGGGTCTGACGCAGCCGACGTTACCGCTTATGGTATACCTTGTTTAGATTCTTTAGGAATTGAATACGAGGGTATACATACCATTAACGAAAAGGCAGTTTTATCTTCTTTGAAAGATTCTGCAAAAAGGCTAGTAACTATTATTAATAACTTTTAATTTTTTGGAGAAATATGATAGAAATTAAATCAGTTTTAGAAAAACTTAATGAAGCCCAACTTAAGCCCGTTGTAGATACAGAAGGGGCTGTTTTGGTAATTGCAGGTGCAGGTAGTGGCAAAACCAGGGTATTAACAAGTAGAATTGCATATTTAATTTTAGAAAAAGGTGTTTCCCCAAGTGAAATTATGGCAATAACCTTTACCAACAAGGCAGCGGAAGAAATGAAAACTCGTTTATCGCAAATGGTTGGCGACGTTGGTAATATGTGGGTTTCTACAATACATAGTATGTGCGTAAGAATTTTAAGAAGAGACATAGACAAATTGGGTTACGATACTAATTTTTCTATTTACGACGAGCAAGATAAAGAAAAAGCCTTAAAACGTGTTTTAGACCAACTTGGCTACGATACTGAAAAATTATTAAAACCCGTAAAACACCACATTTCTAACGCTAAAAACGAGTGTTTATCGCCAGAAAAATACCAAATTATATATCAAGACGTGCAGTTTATAGATGAAATTGTAGAAGTTTATAAATGGTACGAAAGCATCTTAAAAACTTCTAATTCCTTAGATTTTGATGATTTATTGTATAAAACCTATACGTTATTTAAGGAATTTCCTGAAGTTGCCGACGATTATGCTGAAAGATTTAAATATATTCATATAGATGAGTTTCAAGACACTAATACCGTGCAGTTTAACATAGCGCAAAGGCTTGCAATCAAGCACGGGAACATTTTTGTTGTAGGCGACGATGACCAAAGTATTTACGGCTGGCGTGGTGCAAAAGTAGAAAATATTTTAAAATTTGATGAATTTTACGTTGGTGCAAAAATATATAAGTTAGAACAGAATTACCGTTCAACTAAAAAAATACTTAACCTTGCTAACTGCATTATTTCAAACAACAAAGCAAGGCGAGAAAAAGAATTATGGACTGAAAACGTAGATGGCGTTAAAATAGAAACTTTTATTGGGGGAGATGAAAATAGCGAAGCATCTTTCGTTGCAACCCAAATTAAAACTTTAATGGCTAGAACTAACTTAAACTATAACGATTTTGCAGTTTTTATGCGTGTAAACGCCATTTCACGTGCGTTTGAACAAGAATTCACAAAGTATGGAATTCCATATAAAGTTTATGGTGGTTTTAGGTTCTTTGAAAGAAAAGAAATTAAAGACGTTTTGGCATATTTAAAAATTATTGCAAATCCTTTAGATGACGAAGCATTTTTAAGGGCGATTTCTTTTCCAAAAAGGGGGGTTGGCGAAAAAACATTAACTGAAATTAAAGAATATGCTTTAGCAAACTATATTTCTATAACCGAAGCCATTGAAAGAATAGATGAAACAGAACTATCTGCTAGCACAAAGAGTAAATTGGTTAATTTTAATAATTTAATAAAGAGTTTTAGAAGTTATTCTAACCAATTAACAGTTGTTGAACTTATAGATAAAGTTTTAGAAACGACAGACTTTTTAAAACAATTTGAAGAAAATACTGAAGAAAACGTTTCTAGAAAAATGAATATAGATGAACTTAAAAACACAGCCGAACAATTTGCAAAAGAAAACCAAGATGCAGGTTTAATGGAATATTTAAGTTCAGTAACCCTTTCTTCAGATATTGACGATATTAACGACGGCAACGCAGTTACGGTGGCAACCATTCACGCAGTTAAGGGGCTAGAGTATAAAGTTGTTTTTGTTGCAGGGTTAGATGAGAAAATTCTACCAATTTCAAGAAGTTTTGACGATGATGAAGAAATGGAAGAAGAAAGGCGTGTAATGTACGTTGCCGTAACAAGAGCAAGGGAAAGGCTTTATTTAACAAGGGCAAAAAGCAGGTATTTATACGGCAGAAGAGAGTTTATGATGCAATCTAGGTTTATTAAAGAAGGCGCTAGTGCATTGGGTATTACAGAAGTGCCAAGGCAAGCACCATCTTATAACCCTTATAATAATTACGATAATGAAGATTTAGGCTATTCTTCTAATTCGGGCGGGTATTCTTCTAGTTATGCTAGGTCTATGTTAAATACTAATAAGCCCGTTGCTAAAAATATAAACGTTTATAGCCAATATAAAACGGGCATGCAAATTAAGCACGCCAAGTTTGGCGTAGGCACTATTATAGAAGTTAGTGGTAGTGTAGATAATATGGTTGTTAAAGTAGTGTTCCCAGGAATTGGATTTAAGTCGTTTGCTGCAAAATTTGCACCAATGGAGATATTGTAATGGAAAATGAGATGAGAAAACTTGTAGAAATTTTAAATAAATATGCCTACGAGTATTACGTTTTAGATAACCCTACCGTTTCAGATAGAGAATACGACGTTTTATACGATAAACTTATTAAATTAGAAAAGCAAACGGGCATTGTTTTATTTGATTCTCCTACTAAAAGAGTTGGTGGCGAACCTATTTCTTCATTTAAAAAACATTCTCATATAGAAAGGCTATATAGTTTAGATAAAGGAACTACCGAAGAAGAACTTTTTGCATTTGATAAAAGAATAAATAAACAAGGCGAAGAACTTATTTATACCGTAGAGTATAAATTTGATGGCTTAACAATTTGTTTAACCTACGAAGATGGTAAATTTGTTAGGGCTACCACAAGGGGCAACGGGGTAACGGGTGAAGACGTAACTGCACAAGTTTTAACTATTAAAAGTTTTCCGTTAACAATAAATTATAAAGGAAAAATAGAAGTTCAAGGCGAAGCAATTATAAGGCTTTCTGTTTTTGATGCTTATAATAAAACAGCCGAAGAACCACTTAAAAATCCAAGAAATGCCGTTGCAGGTGCTATTAGAAACCTAGACCCTAAAGTTACCGAAAAAAGAAAGGTTGAAATTTATTTTTATAACGTAAATTATATGGAAGATAACACTCTTAAAACACAAGTAGAGTGTGAGGAATTCTTAAAAGAAAATGGCTTTAAGGTACACCCTTTTTTAAAAGTTTGCAAAGGTATAAATGAAGTAATTTCGGCAATTAAAGAAGTTGATGTCGCTAGGAAAAGCTTAGACGTTTTAACTGATGGCGCAGTTGTAAAAGTAAACGATTTTTCTTTAAGAAAATTGCTTGGCAGTACAGATAAATTTCCAAGGTGGGCAATAGCATATAAATTTGAAGCAGAAGAAATTACTACCATATTAAAAGAAGTTAGGTGGCAAGTAGGTAGAACGGGAAAATTAACCCCGTTAGGAATAGTTGAGCCTGTTGAATTAGCAGGTGCAACCGTTCAAAAAGCAACCCTAAATAATTATGGCGATATTTTAAGAAAAGGCGTTAAAGTAGGTGCTAGAATTTTAATTAGAAGAAGTAACGAAGTTATACCTGAAATTTTAGGAACAACCGAAGTTTATGAAAATTGTAAGGAAATTGAAAAACCAAAATTCTGCCCGTTTTGTAAAACGGAAATTATAGAAGTTGGTGCAAACCTATTTTGCCCTAATGAAAATTGCAAGCCAAGAATAATTTCATCTTTAACTAATTTTGCAAGTAAGGGTGGGGTAAATATAGAAGGTTTTTCCGAAAAAACTGCAGAAGTTTTATTTGAAAAACTAAACGTTAAAAATTTTAGTGACCTTTATAAGTTAAATGTTGAAAACCTACTAGGTTTAGAGGGTTTTCAAATAAAAAAGGCAGAAAATTTAATTAATGCGATAGAAGACTCTAAAAACCTAGCGTTAGAAAACTTTATTTATTCACTTGGTATAGAAAACGTTGGCAAAAAAACGGCTAAAGACTTAGCAGAAAAGTTTACTAATATAGAAAAACTAGTTAACGCAAGTAAAGAAGAACTCTTGCAAGTAGATGAAATTGGCGAAATTATAGCAGAAAGTATTACCGAACACTTTGCCAACGAAAAAAATATAAATGAAATTAATAATTTATTAAACGTTGGTGTAAACCCAACATTTAACAAAGTGCAAAAAGGTAGTACGTTTAGTGGCGAAAAGGTTGTTTTAACGGGTTCGTTACAATCGTTTACAAGAGATGAAGCAAGTAAAATAATTACCGAACTAGGTGGCGAAGTAGTTGGTAGTGTTTCTAAAAAAACAACGCTAGTTTTGGCAGGTGAAAATGCAGGAAGTAAACTAGATAAGGCAAGGGCATTAAATATAAAAATTATAGATGAAGAACAATTTAAGTTGTTAATATAACTTGATATTTTATAATAAATATGTTAAAATATATATAATATAAACTAGGGGTAAAGAATATGCTTAGCATGACGGGTTACGGAAGAGCAGAATATAACGAAAACGGTATTGAATTGCTTGTTGAAATTAAAACGGTAAACAATAGGAATTTAGACCTTAATATTAAAATGCCACGTTCTTTTATTGCACTAGAAGATGCCGTTAGAAAAACTATTCAAAAGCATGTTTCTCGTGCTAGGGTAGACGTATTTATAACTTTTGTAGATAAACGTGAAACTGAAAATGCTTTAGAAGTTAACCTAGAAAAAGCCATTAGTTTATATAAGGCTTCGCAATTAATTGCAAAAACTCTTTTAATTGAAAACGACTATTCTGTTTCTTCTATTATGAGAAGTAACGACGTTATTATTGAAAACACCAAAGAAGAAGTAGAATCTTTAGCAGAAATTTTAACTAACACGGTAAACGAAGCGTGCATTAAACTTAACGAAATGAGAAAAGTTGAGGGCGAAAAACTAGTTGCAGACCTTTTACAAAGAATGGAAACTATAGAAAATTTGCGCCAATGTATTGCTTTGCGTGCGCCAAGCCTTGCAGAAGAGTATAAAACTAAGTTAAAAGCAAGAATAGAAGAAGCGCTTGCAGGCGTTAATTATGATGAAACTAGGTTGTTAACCGAAGTTGCTATTTTTACCGATAAAGTTAATATAGATGAAGAGTTAACAAGGCTAAATTCTCATATTGCTCAATTTAGGGAAATTATTAAAATTGCCGGTATGGGCAAAAAACTAGATTTCTTGATGCAAGAATTTAACCGTGAAACTAATACTATTTGCTCAAAATCTAACGACGTAGAGATTACAAGTTATGCACTTTCGTTAAAGAACGAAATAGAAAAAGTAAGGGAACAAGTTCAAAATTTAGAGTAGTATGAGAAATATTCTGTTTGTAATTTCAGGCCCTTCTGGTGTTGGTAAGGGTACGATAGCAAAATTATTAGTAAAAAGAAATAAAAACATAGTTTTAAGTATATCTTGCACAACAAGAAAGCCAAGGCTTAACGAAATTAACGGAAAAGATTACTTTTTTATTGACAAAAATGAATTTTTAAGTAAAATAGAAAACGATGGTTTTTTAGAGTATTCTAACCATTTTGAAAACTACTACGGCACACCTAACGACTTTGTGTTAAGTAAATTAAAAGAAAACGACGTTTTGCTTGAAATAGACGTTAATGGTGGGCTAAAGGTAAAAGAAAAGTTTAACGAAGTAGTTTTAATTATGTTAGTTCCACCTTCTTTAGAAGAAGTAAAGAATAGATTGTTAGCAAGAAATACCGAATCTTTACAAAAAATAAACGAAAGAATGGAAAGAATTAGTTACGAACTTTCTAAAAAAGATTTATACGATTACGTTGTTGTTAACGACAATTTGGAAAATGCATATAACGAAATATTAAAAATTATTGAAATAGAAAAGAACAAGTAGTTCAAGGAGAATTAAAAATGATACATAAACCACCTATTGATGAATTGGCAGAAAACATTGGCTCTAAATACGCACTATGCGTAGTTGCTTCTAAAAGAGCAAGGCAAATAATGGAACAAGCACAAAACCAAGAAATTAAAGATATGCCAGAAAAACCATTATCTGTTGCTGCACAAGAAATTTACGACGGCAAACTTATTTCTGTTAAAGACTAGTAAAAAATAATTGTCCATTGGAATTTCCGGTGGACTAATTTTTATTATATATGAAGTTTGCTTTGGTTATTGTTGACTTAACGCATAGTGAGGTTGACAAGGTTTTTGAATATTCCTTTACCGACGATAAAATTTCAGTTGGTAGTAGAGTTATAGTCCCTTTTGGCAATAAAATGATAGAAGGGATTGTTGTTGCTGTAAAAAACCAAGCAAGTTATAATCAAAGTAAAATTAAGCCTATTTATAAACTACTAGAAGAAACGCCTGCTTTAACCGAAGAAACGGTTGAACTTATGGAGTTTATTTCTAAAAAATGTTTTGTAACTAAGGCATCTGCGTTAAGGTTGTTTTTACCTAGTGAAATGCGAAAGGGTAAAATTAAAGAATCTTTTGTAGACTATTTAGTTTTGCAAGAAAATTTTAATTTAGATAATGCATTATTAAATATTAAAGCAAACGCAGTAAAACAAAAAGAACTACTAAATTTTTTAAATGAACAAAAAAAATATAAATTAAGCGAATTAAATAAAAATTTTGGCGCTACTGCAGTTAAGGGTGTTTTAACGAAAGGTTACGCTTATAAAGTTACCGAAAAAATGCAACGCCAACCATATAAACAACTTAACTCCAATACTAAAAGCGTTACTTTAACTAATAGCCAAACGGAAGCGCTAAATTCTATAGAAAACACCAGTAAAACCATAAGTTTACTATTTGGGGTTACGGGTAGTGGCAAAACGGAAGTTTATTTAAATTTAATAAATAACGCAATAAATAAGGGCAAAACAGCCATTATGTTAGTTCCTGAAATTTCTTTAACTCCGCAAATGCTTTCACAACTTCGCACAAGGTTTGGCGATAACGCTGCTATTTTACATAGTGGGCTTTCGGCTGGCGAAAGGTTTGACGAGTGGTGGAGAATTAGAAATGGAGAGGCTCAAATAGTAATTGGCGCTAGAAGTGCTATATTTGCCCCTGTTTCTAATTTAGGTATAATAATTATTGATGAAGAGCACGACGGCAGTTATTTTAGCGAATCTAGCCCAAGATACTCTACTTTACAGGTAGCGTTAAAACGTGCAGAATACAATAACGCAAAAATAGTTTTAGGTAGTGCTACTCCTTCTATAGAAAGTTTTAGAAAAGCAGTAATGCAAGAATATAATTTAGTTAGGCTACCTGAACGAATTAATAAAAAACCGTTGCCAGAAGTAGAGGTTGTAGATATGCGTTCTGAAGTAAGGCGAGGGAACAATAGTTTTATTTCTTCTGCACTTAAAACCGAACTAGAAAATTGCTTAAGCAACGGCAACCAAGCCATAATATTTTTAAACCAAAGGGGCTATTCTAAAACAGTTATATGTACCGAGTGTGGTAAAGTTCAAAAATGTAGCGAATGCGACGTTTCTTTAACCTACCATTATGAAGATAATTCTTTACTTTGCCACTATTGTGGGGCAAAATATAAAATGATAGAAAGTTGCACTGAGTGTGGCAGTAAGTTTTTGCGCTATGGTGGTACGGGTACGGAAAGAGTTGTTTTAGAACTAAATAAAATGTTTCCAAATGCTAAAATTTTGCGTATGGATAGAGATTCTACACAAACCAAAGAAGGGCATTTTGAAATATTAAATAAGTTTTCTAAAAAGGAAGCAGATATTTTAGTTGGCACTCAAATGATTGCTAAGGGGCACGACTTTCCTAAGGTTACCTTAGTTGGTATTTTAGATGCAGATATGAGTTTGCATTTTTCCGACTTTAGAAGCGCTGAACGAACATTTCAATTAATTACTCAAGTTGCAGGTAGAAGTGGCAGGGCTGACCAACCGGGTAAAGTAGTTTTACAAACCTATTCACCGGAAAATACCGTTTTAAGAGATGCTATTAAATACGATTATGAGGCACTTTATAGAAGTGAAATATCTATTAGAAAGGCAACGGGTTTTCCACCTTATACCGATATTGTTAGGGTGTTAATTACTAGCGAAAAAGAAGACCTTGCATTAGAGACCACAAAGCAACTTTACAACGAATTAACTGAATTTTATAATGAAAACAGAGAAGAGTTTAGGTTTTTTGGGTGTATGAAAGCACCAATAAAAAGGTTGCAAAATAAATTTAGATACCAAATTCTAACTAGAATAAACCAAAATAATTTTAATTTAATTGAAAAAATATATAATATAAGCGAAAAATATCAAACAAAAAACGTGTTTATTTCGTTAGAGATAAACCCAAATAACTTATCTTAAGGGGTAATTATGGCTATTAGAAATATTGTACAACTAGGCGACGAAGTATTAAGAAAAAGAAGTTTTGAAGTTACCGACTTTGGTGTTAAAACGCACCAACTTTTAGAAGATATGAAAGATACCTTGGTTAAGGCTAATGGTATAGGGCTTGCTGCGCCACAAATTGGCGTTTTAAGAAGAATTTTTATTGTAGAATTAGATGGGCTTTTATACGAATGTATTAACCCAAAAATTATAAAACAAAGTGGTAAACAAGTAGACCAAGAAGGTTGCCTTTCAGTTAGGGGAAAGTACGGCATGGTTGAAAGACCTTATAGGGTTACCCTTAAGGCTCAAGATAGGTTTGGTAAATATTTTACTGTTAACGCACAAGGCTTGTTAGCAAGGGCTTTTTGCCATGAAAACGACCATTTAGACGGCATTGTTTACGTAGATAAATGTACCGATTTAACGGAGGGTTAGAATTGAGAATATTGTTTTTAGGTACACCAGATTTTGCCGTTAAACCTTTAATAGAAATTTTATCGTTAGGCAACCCTTTTGAAGTTGTAGGCGTTGTTACTAATAAAGATAAACCTGTTGGAAGAAAAAAAGTTTTAACACCACCACCTGTTAAGGTAGAAGCATTAAAGCATAATCTTCCTGTTTTTCAGTATGATAAAATTAGAATTGAAGGTGTAGAAGAGGTTAAAAGTCTTAAACCAGATATTATGGTTACTTGTGCTTTTGGGCAAATTCTTTCTGAAGAGATTTTGCAAATACCAAAATATGGCGTAATAAACATACACGCATCTCTTTTGCCAAAGTATAGGGGTGCATCTCCAATTCAACACGCAATATTAAGTGGCGAAAAAGAAACGGGTGTAACCATTATGAAAACGGTTATGGAAATAGATGCGGGTGATATTTTGTTGCAAGAAAAAATTGTAATTAAAGAAAACGAAACTAGTGGGGAACTATTTGAAAGGCTTTCTAATTTAGGTGCAGAAATGGTTAAAAAAGCACTTCTATTAATAGAAAAGGGCAATGCAAAATATATTCCACAAAATAGTGAACAAGCCACTTTTACAAAAATGATTAAAAAAGAGCACGCCTTAATAAATTGGGAAAAAACTAATGAGGAAATTTTTAATTTAATTAGGGCATTTAACCCAGCGCCAATAGCATTTACTTTTTATAACGGACAACCATTAAAAATATACTCTGCAAAAATTGCTAACGGCAAAGGTGCACCCGGCGAAATACTAACTAACGAAAATAGTTTAGAAATTGCTTGTGGAAAAGGTTCGTTATTAATAGAAAAAATTCAAAAAGCAGGCTCTAACGCAATGCTTATTAACGACTTTTTAAGGGGAAATAAACTTCAAAAAGGTGGGCATTTAACTAATGCTTAACACTTTTTACGATAGTTATTTGGTGCTTACTAAAGTTTTTAAAGACAAAGCATTTTTTAAGCAAGCATTAAATAGTACGCCTATAGAAGAAAAGAATAGGGCAAAAACAACAAAAATTTGCTATGGTGTTTTAGATAGAGATGAAGAACTTTCTTTCTACATTTCAACCCTTGCACCAAAAGCACCAAAACAAGCAATTAAAACAATACTAAAAATTTCTATGTATTGTATTAAATACCTAAAAAACCACGAATATGCCGTTACTCAAAACGCTGTTGAACTAACTAAAAAATTAGGAAAAAGTGGGGCAAGTGGGTTTGTTAATGCTTTTTTAAGAAAGTTTATTAAGTTTAATTTTGTCTTACCAGAAGAAAAAGTTAAAAATTTAAGTGTTAAATATTCTTTTCCAGAATTTGCCGTTAAGCAATTAATTAATGATTACGGCGAACAAACGGCTGAAGAAATTCTTTCAAAAAAAGAAAATTCTACTTGGGTTAGTTTTTTTGAAATAGATGGTGAAAGTTACTTAAAGGAAAAAGGGTATACCTTTACAAAAACCCCTTTTTATAACCTTTTTGCCGTTGATAATTTTAGAAGAAATGCTGATTACGATAAGGGGTTATATACCTTTCAATCTATTGGCTCGGTTGCTATTTGCGAAGTGGTTGAAAAAGGCGAAAAACTGTTAGATTGTTGTTCTGC
>JAZOOP010000039.1:0-10079 GCA_045655065.1 Christensenellaceae bacterium | reverse complement strand
TTGTCAAAAAAAACAGTTTCTGCAAAATATTTAGCAGAAAAATATGAAGTTAGCATAAGAAGTATTTATAGGTACATAAATTGCATAGAATTAGCCGGTGTTCCACTATATACAACAAGGGGAAAATTTGGTGGTTTTTCTATTGTAGATACTTATAGGCTTTCCTCTACTTTTTTAAGCATTGAGGAATATAATAAGGTATTAAGCGCACTTATTTCCTTTAACGAAAATTTGCCTGAAAAAAGTTTAGAAAGCGCAATAACAAAGTTAAAATGCAATAGCCGAAAAGATTATAGCCAAATTAACATTAAAAGTGGCAACCTAATAATAGATGCAGGCCCTTGGGGAGATGCCGTTGGATATAAAACGAAAATTAAAATTATACAAGAGTGCATAGATAGTAAAGAACAACTTTTTATAACCTACCACGATAGAAACGGAGATATTACCGAAAGAACAATAGACCCTTACCTATTTTTATTTAAACAAGGAATTTGGTACGTTTACGGGTATTGTAATTTAAGAGAAACCTTTAGGTTTTTTAAGGTTGGTAGAATAGAAAAAGCAAATAAACTTTCTACTTATTTTACTAGAAAGGAGATAGACTCTTCTAACCTTCCACTAAACTTTTGGGAAAGCGAAACGGACTCTATAGACGTTGAATTAGAAATAGAACCAAAATTTTTATCAGATATAACAGAATGGTTGGGTGTTGAAAACGTAAAAAAGGAAAACGAAAAATTTGTTGCAAGAGTAAAACTACCAAACGACGACGGCTTAGTTTCTAAAATAATTAGTTATAGCGATGGAATTAAAGTAATAAATCCACCAAGTTTAAAAGAAAAAATTTTAGATACGGTTAACAGAATTAAAAATTATTATAACTAGAAATTAAATATTAAAAAAAAGGTCTGTTGCTACAGACCTTTTTAAATATTAAGTTAAAATTAAAATTCTTTTCTTGTACTTCTAGAAAAAAGCGAAAGAAATACGCTCATAGGCTCTTTGCCATTATATAAAATTGAATAAACTGCGTTTGTAATAGGCAAATCTACGTTATATTTTTCGCCTAAAACTTTTAGCGCTTTAACTGTTGAAACACCTTCGGCAAGTTTTGTAAATTTTTTACCACTAACAAAATCTTCACCAAAGTTTCTATTATTAGAATAATTAGAAAACAAGGTTGCCTCGTAATCTCCTAAGTGGCATAGTCCGTAGGCAGAAAGTTCGTTACCACCCATAGCCTTAATAAGCCTTGCAATTTCCCTTGCGCCCCTACTCATTAACGAGCCTTTTAAAGTTGTGTAACCACCACCATCTAGCATACCGGCAGCAATACCCATAACGTTTTTTGCAGCAGCACCAATCTCACTACCAATTATATCGTCTCCATAATAAAACCTAATTAAACTTCCTCTTAAATTATCGGCTAAATATTTAACAAGGTCTTTATTATAAGCATCTATTAACATACAATTAGGTTGCCCGTTAGTAAACGCTTGAACGTGCCCAGGACCTACCCAAACGGCAATTTTATTAATATCTATTCCACTTTCTATTAATATTTCCGAAAGCCTTTTGCCCGTTTCTGCTTCTATACCTTTCATACATAGCAAAAATATTTTATTAGAAACGTTAAATTTAACAATTCTTTGCATAAATTCCCTTAAATTTTGAGAACTTATAGAAATAATAACAATTTCAGCATTACTTAAGGCTTCTTCTAAATTACCTGTTAAAACAACGTTATCGTTAAGCGAAACGTATTCATTTTTTCTATTGTTTTTAAGATTTTCATATGAAAGATTTCCTTCCGTACCCCATTGGCATACTTCGTGCCCGTTATTAGATAAATACCACCCAATAAACGAACCCCATCTTCCACAACCTAAAACAGATATTTTCATTTTATCACCAATAAATTATAAAGTTTTTCTATCTATAAACGCTCTTGCTAAACTAACTTCGTCGGCATATTCTATATCTGTACCAATAGGAATACCATGTGCTATTCTAGTAACCTTTATACCTAGTGGCTTTACTAGGTTTGTAATATACATAGCAGTTGCTTCGCCCTCTACGTCTGGATTAGTTGCCATAATAACTTCATCTACGCCACCATTAGAAATTCTTTCTAATAAACTTTTTACGTTTATATCGTTAGGGCCTATACCATCTAATGGCGAAATAGTGCCGTGCAAAACGTGGTAAACCCCGTTAAATTCGTTTAGTTTTTCTATTGCAATTACGTCTTTAGGTTCTTTTACTACGCATATTGTAGAATTAGAACGCCTTTCGCATATTTCACACACGTCTTTTTCAGAAAAATTACCACAAATTTTACAATACTTAACGTTTTGTTTTACGTTTAGAATTGCATTTGCAAAAGCATTTGCTTCTTCATTAGTCATATTAACAACTTTATAAGCAAAACGTTGCGCAGTTTTAGCCCCTACACCTGGTAGTTTAGAAAATTCGTTAATTAATTTTCCTATTGGTTCTATATAGATTTTCATAATTATAATCCCATATTACCAAAAGCACCCATTTTTTCGTTATATACTTTATCTGCTTTATTATACCCGTCGTTAAGTGCTGCAATAATTAAGTCTTCTAACATAGTAATATCTTCAGTATCTACTGCATCTGGGTTAATTTCAATACCAACAACAACCTTTTTAGCCGTCATTGTAACTTTAACAAGTCCACCACCAGAAACACCTTCTACTTCTAATTCTTCTAATTCTTCTTGCGCCTTTTTCATTTGTTCTTGCATTTTTTGTGCTTGGCGCATTAAATTTTGCATTTGGTTTCCACCACCGAAACCACCAAAGCCACCTCTAAATCCTGCCATAATTTTCTCCTTTATTTAATAATTACTATATCGTCGCCAAATATTTTTTTAATATTTTCAGTTTCTTCATAAAAAGCATCTTCGCCTTTAGATAAATTGCTAGCAAGCATTTTTAATGTAAAAGGCATATAAATTGAAAGTGCGTTTTCTATGCTTTTTCTGTTATCTTCTTTAGAAAGAAGTTCTAAATCGCCTTCATCTTTAGTTATAATTAAAATTTCGTTAGTAGAAACTTTAATAGTTGTAGAAGGAATTAATGCACAAAGCATTTCTTTATTATTTTTTCCAAGTTCTTTTATTAAAGTGTTCATAACTTCTAGGCTAGTTACCATAGAAAGTTCTTTTCTTTCTTGTTTTTGCACATTAGGTATAGTTTGATTTTTTTCGGTAACTATATTTTTTTGTTGAACACCATTAGCCAATAAGTTTTCTAAACTTTTAACTCTTGCTAAAAGTGCGTCTAAATTGTAGTCGCAATTTGACCTAGAGGCCTTTAAAGATGCAGTTTCAAAAACAATTCTTGGTTGATTAGAATACCTTAAAGCATTTTCCGTTTCGGCAAATATTTCTAAAATTCTAATTAATCTATCTTTTTCAAAAGCATTAGCAAGGTTTTTTAATTCATCATACCTAGATTTTGGTAATTTTAATATATCAAAAGAATTTTCACAAGTTTTTATAACTATTAAGTCGCGAATAATTCTTGTAATATCTTTTATTAACACACCTATGCTCTTAC
Source organism: Christensenellaceae bacterium (assembly GCA_045655065.1). Classification (GTDB taxonomy): domain Bacteria; phylum Bacillota; class Clostridia; order Christensenellales; family Borkfalkiaceae; genus UBA1259. The sequence goes on along the minus strand of JAZOOP010000039.1, from coordinate 6,486 downwards.
CAAATGCCGAAAACTTTTCAATACTTTCTAAAACCTTACCTGTTTCGCCATTAAGTACATAAGTTAAAAAATTAATTAAAACTTCTGTATTAGATGAGCCTAAAATTTCGTTAACTTCGTCAAAAGTAAGTTTTTTATTAGAATAAGAAAGTGCTGTATCTGCAATACTTAAGGCATCTCTTATACTGCCTTCGCCTGCTTTTGCAATTTGATAAACAGCCTCCGTTTCATATTCTTTGCCTTGTTCGTTATAAATCTCCATAATTAATTTTGCAATTAAATCTACAGAAACAAGCCTAAAATCAAAACGCATACACCTAGAAAGAATTGTTGCAGGTATTTTATGCACTTCAGTAGTAGCCAAAATAAATACTGCGTGATGAGGTGGTTCTTCTAGCGTTTTTAATAATGCGTTAAATGCCGCACCCGTTAGCATATGAACTTCGTCTATAATATAAACTTTATATTTACCTGAAACAGGTGGATATTGAACTTTTTCTCTTAAATCTCTAATTTCGTTTACGCCGTTATTAGAAGCAGCGTCTATTTCAATAATATCTAAATTAGCACTATCGCTTAATGCTAGGCAAGTAGCACACTTTCCACAAGGTGAACCATTAATATTATTTTCGCAATTTATTGCTTTTGCAAAGATTTTGGCAGCCGAAGTTTTACCCGTACCTCTTGTACCGGTAAACAAATATGCGTGCCCTAAACGATTGTATTTAATTTGGTTTACAAGCGTTTTAACAATATGGTCTTGCCCTATTAAATTGTTGAAGGTGTTTGGCCTATACCTTCTATAAAGCGCCAAATAAGACATGTTTTCTCCTTTACACAGCATCAAAAACTGCTTTTACCTTTCTTCTAATTCTTTGCATAGCGTTATCTATAGATTTGGTATTCTTTTTAGAAATTGCACCTATTTGCTCGTAAGAATACCCAAGTAAATAATACCCTAAAATTTTATATTCATAATCGCTTAATGCATTTTTTATTTTTTCTTTAATTTCTTCTTCGGCTTCTCTATGTATATAAGAAGTTTCAGGGTCTTCTACGGCAGATAAAATAAACTCTGTTTTATCGTCTCCGTTAATAAAGCCTGAAAGAGAAATATAATTTATAAGTGGAATGTTTTTTTCTCTGTTGTTGCTTTTTATTACGCTTAGTAACCTACTTTTAACGCAAAGGTAAACGAAACTCTTAAAACTTGACCTTCCGTTATAGGTTTCTATGGCTTTATAAACGGCAATCATACCTTCTTGAAGCAAATCTTCTTCGTCGTGCCCTATAAGGAAATATGACCTTGTTATTGCCTTTACAAACCCCTTATATTTTTCTAAAAGAAAAGTAGTTGCTTCGCCGTTGTTGTTTTTAGAAAGTTCTACTATTTCTTCATCTGTAAACTTATTAAAATCCATTTTACTTCCTTAAATATTGCGTTGCCTTAGCACTTCAAAAACAACAATACCACATGCAACCGAAGCGTTAAGTGAGTTAACTTTTCCTTGCATTGGAATAGAAACAATTCCGTCGCATTTAGTTTTGGTTAAGCGCTTAACACCCGTATCTTCACCACCAATAACTATGCAAATTTTTCCTTTTAGGTTTGCCTTATAAATGCTTTCGCCATCTGCTTCAGCACCATAAACCCAATAACCTTCTTTTTGCAATTTTTCTATGGTAGTGTTTATATTTGTAACTTTACAAACTTTTAAATGGTTTAACGCCCCTTCGCTAATTCTCATAACGGTATCTGTTATAGAGGCGCACCTATCTTTGCCTATAATTAAGCCGTCTACCCCCGCACATTCGCAAACTCTAATTATACTACCTAAATTATGTGGGTCGTAAATTTCGCTTAAAACAACAATAAATCCGTCTTTTTCTTCGCAAGCACTTAAAATATCTTCTAATTCAAAATACTTATAATCTGAAACAAAGGCAATAAAACCTTGGTTTCTATCGCTAGAACTTTCTTTATCTATAACGTACTTGTCTACTAATTGAATTTTAACTTTATTAGATTTTATTACGTTAATAAGCCTTTTACTAGCATCATCTTTTAAATCTTTTCTAACTAAAACTTTTTCTATTTCTTTATCTGTTTTAAGTAATTCGTAAACAGCGTTTCTACCTTCTACTTTCATTCTGTAATTCCTTTGTTAAGTAAAAAATTTATTCTATCGTATTCGCCTTGAATGTATAAATAACCCAACACTGCTTCAAAGCCCGTACTCATATTATAATCTAACACACTAGCATTTTTTGCCTTAGTGCCTTTTTTAGCATTTCTTGCACGTTTAAATATAGCAAGTTCATTTTCAGTAAAAAGTGGCATAATTTCCTTTACAAGTTTTGCCTGAGACGTGGCATTAACTTCTAAAGTGGTAAGCGCGTTAAGTTCGCCCGCCTTAAAGTCGTGCGAAAAAACGTGTTTTTCCCTAACGAATAAAGAATAAACAGCATCTCCAACAAACGCAAGAACAACCGGGTTTATTTGATTTGCTTTACTTTCTATTAATTTATCGCCTAGTTTGAACATAATACCCCTTTTAACTATTTAATTATACAATATATTAAAAAAAAATTCAATAGTTAAAAAGGGTTTTTTGCAATATATTAAAATAACTTTAAGGGCAAAATTAAAAAGCACTTTCTGTAAAATAATTAACTATACCTTTAAAAATTGCATAAGCAATTTTTTCTTGATATTTATCTGTAACAAGCAATAACTCGTCTTCTATGTTAGAAAGAAAGCCACACTCTGCAATTATACTAGGGTAATTCGTGCAATTTAAAATATAATAATCTCCAGTTAAAGCAGAACAAGTTCTACTTGCCTCCTCCATATTATTAAAAGAATTTTGCACGCAATTAGCAAGTAGTTTGCTCTTTTCTAAGTCGCCCCTATAAAAAACCTGTGCACCACGCCTAGTTGATAAAGAGTATTTATTCATATGAATACTTACAACCAACGAAGGCTGAGCGTTTAATATAATTTCTTGCCTTTTTTTCATATCTTTTTTCTTCAAACTAGAGGTTGCCACACCATAAAGCCCTGCACTAGTTTTTCTTGTTAATACCACGTTAAAACCACCTGCTTGCAAAAGTTTTTCTAGTTTTTTTACAACTAATAAATTTAGTTCACTTTCCTTTACACCTGTTGAAATTCCCGTTACTCCACCATCTACTCCACCATGCCCAGCATCTAAAACAATAGTAATAATATTAGAATCGGCATCTTCAATAGGTTTATTTTTTAGTGCAGAAACACTAAAAATCATTGTTAAAAAAGTAATAATTAGCACTATAGAAATAATAATATTTTTTTTGCTTATAACTATCATATTTACTCAGCCTTATAATAATTTCTATATATAAAAATACTATTTTATTAGGTTAAATATGATAAAAGGCGTAAAAGTTTAACCTTTTACGCCTTATTTTATATTAAATCTTTTTCGTGCAGAACAACTCCGTTATCTTTTAGTTTCTTTTGCAAATCTTTTATAGAAAGGGTTGTAAAATCGTTAGACATTGCTGCCGCAAGCCCTGCCGCTTGCCCTGTTACGGCACAACAAGGAATAACCCTCATAACGTCCCAAAAAGTTTCGTCAACCGAAGTACACCTACCTGCCACAATTAAATTTTTAACCTTAGAATTATATAAAGTTCTAAATGGCACTTCGTAAATAGGTCCACGTTTTTTCCAATTAGATACTAACCCAATAGAATCTTCAAAATATTTATGTTCCTCTAGATGAGTTTGCTTATATTCACCAACAATTTTTCTTGTCATACGAACTTGTGGAACAGTTGGAATTGTTGAAATAACGGCATTATTATCTGTTTCCTTTTTCTTCAACCAATGCTCTAAAAGTTGTTTATGCGATAAACACGTCATTTCAGAAAGGTCTTTTGCATCTAAACCATCAAAACGCCTAACGGTAGAAGAAACAATACCTTTTGCTTTTTTCTCTTCATCTGGTATATCTGCAAAACCTAACATTACTAAATTATACCCGTTACCGTTTGTATAATAATACCAAGAAGCAAGAACGTTGCCTTGGTTAAACGTTTCAGTTGGCACACCTGCAAAAAAAGCAATATCGCAATCACCGGTAGCATCTACAACGGAATTAATTTTATATTCTTCTTTACCAGACTTATTTTCTACAAGTAAACTTTTTATTTTATTATTATTTTTTTTCACACCAACAACGTAAGAACCATATAAAATTTCTACACCATTTTGCAATAATAACTGTTCAGCCAAAATTGCAAAAACTTGTGGGTTATACTGAACTTCATAACGTTTATCTTTTTCTGTTCTAGTACCAACACCATCTAACCAATTTTCAGGAAACTTATCTTCTGCGCCATATTTTATAGAAAGTTTAAGCAACTCTTCGGCAATACCAAAAGAAACTTGTTTACCAAAACCATCGCAAATGGGTAAATATACAGTAATTAAACCGCCTGTTGCTAAACCACCTAACATAAATTGTTTTTCTATTAAAACAACTCTTTTACCTTCCCTAGAAGCAGCAAGAGCGGCAGAAATACCCGCAATACCTCCACCACAAACGGCAACGTCGTAAAAATTTTCTTTCAAAACAGTTTTCATAAATTAACCTATATACTTAACAACACGGTTGCAACAGCACCAACAAAAACGCCAAGCCATTGCCACCAATACATTTTTTCTTTAAAAACAATTAAAGAAAAAATTGCAACAACTGCCAATTCACCAACACCTATTACAGGATATATTAAACTTGAAGAGAGATTTGTAAAGACTAATAAAATTACAAATAAATTTAATAAAAAGTTAAATATTCCGGCAAGAACAGGGGCATACCAAGAAGTTTTAATTATTTCTAAACTTTGAGATTTATCGCTTTTTAAATACACAACTAAATATGCTAAAACAGAAAACAATAAAGCAAAAAACATTAACATATTACTATGTTTACCTTCGTATATAATTTGTTGTGTGCGTTGAACTATTGTACAACCAGCATTACCAAAAAATGCAAGTAAAACGTAAAAAATCCATTTTAGCGAAATTGTTTTTTCGTCTTTTTTGTTAGAATAAATACAAAGTGAAATTGACATAACAACTAAAATTAAACCAATAATAACTAAAACGCTTAATTCTGCGCCCCAAAATAATAAACCCCAAATTGTTGTACCTATTAAAGAAAGACCTACAAATAAATTAGTTAAAGTAGCAGGGCCGTGTTTTAACGCATTAATAAGCCCAACGTTACACCCAGTAAAACACAATGCAAATAATAAAGAATATATTAAAACGCCAGCATCAAAAGAAAAATCTAATATAAATGATATAGTCCAACAAAGTAAAATTGAAGATAAAAGTAAAAAATTATATAAAACTATAGAATCTTTTTTGTTACCGTTTTTTATATTATATATTTTACCAAATATACTTAATGAAGAGCCTGTTAAAACAGACATTAATAAATAAAAGTATGGCATAAATCTCCTAATTTTTAACCCTTTCTAAACAAACTAAAGTTTCTATGTGTTTGGTGTTTGGGAACATATCAAACGGAATAACGTTAGTAACTTTATATTTTTGTTTTATTTCTGTTGCCCTAACTATAGCGTTATCTTGCTGTACTAAAGCACCCGTTAAAAGCCCAACGTCTCTAGCCAACGTAGATGGCATACACGAAACGTAAACGACTTTATCTATTTTGTTTTCTATAATAGAGTGAATAACCTTTATGTCGCAACCCTTTCTTGGTGGGTCTAATACTACTACTATTTCTGCTCCCTTTTCTTTTTCTTCTTTAACTATTTGGGGAAGCAAAACTTCACATTTACCACAATAGTTTTTAACCTTATTTTCTAAAGCATTATTAACTACAAGTTGGTTAGCGCAATCAACTGCTTCTTTAACAATTTCAATACCTATTGCCTTTTTGCTTTTTTGTGCAAGCAAAGCAGTCATTAACCCAGCGCCACTATAAGCATCTATAACGGTAGTATTTTCTTTTAACGAAGCAAGTTCTACAACCTTTGAATATAACATTTCACAAATTTCTTTATTAACTTGCATAAAGCTTTGTGGGCCAACAAAATATTTAACACCTAACATTTCATCTAAATATTCTGTTTTGCCATAAATATGTATAAATTTTTCGCCATAAATTACGTTAGAAGTGCTTTCGTTAACGTTAATATATAAACTAAATTCTAAACCTAACTTTTCTTTTAATAAAGAAATTAAATTTTCTAAAAAAGGAACTTTTTTACTACTGCAAACTAAAACGATTAATAAACAATTATTAATTTCCTTTGCTGTAATTTCCCTAACTAACCCCTTTCTTGTTATTTGGTTATAAGCAGAAATGCCAAATTTAGCAAAAAATTCTTTAAATATAGAAATTATATTCTTTGTCCATTCTGGGTTTATTAAACAGTCGTTAATTGGAATAACTCTGTGCGATTTTT
>JAZOOP010000038.1:0-8795 GCA_045655065.1 Christensenellaceae bacterium | reverse complement strand
AAAACAGTAGAAAAAAGATGAAAAACGTGTTATAATAAGGGCATTAGGAGATGCCCTAATATTTATAGCAAAGTTTCGCTACGCTAACGTTATTCCAATGATAATTGGTGAAATAAAAAGGTTTCTTCGTGATGGAAATTCATTAAGAATTGCAAGAAGTATTAGAGATACTGCATACCAAGTATTAAAAACTCGTGGTGAAATAGAGAAAAAAGATGAAGAAGCCACAATGGAAAGAATTGCAAGCGAACTTAATATGAAATTAAGCGAAGTGGTTTATGCGCTAGATGCCATTAGCGATACAATTAGTTTATACGAGCCTGTTTATAACAACAAATCGGGCGATACGCTTTTACTAATGGACCAAATTGGCGATGAAAAGAATACCGATGAACGTTGGACGGAAAAGGTTGCAATAGAAAATGCTATGAAAATGTTAGAAGAACGTGAACAAAGCATAATTAGGCTACGTTATTTTGAAGGCAAAACTCAAACGGAAATTTCTGAAGAAGTAGGCATTTCTCAAGCGCAAGTTAGCAGGTTAGAAAAAAACGCCCTAAAAGAAATTAAAAACTTAATAAAGGTATAAATTAAAAGCCACGGCTAATCGCCGTGGCTTTACTTTTTATTGTAATTATGCGTTATAAAAATTACTATTATATTATTTATTAATTAAATTAATAGAAAAGTCTAATCTTCTTAGTGTTTCTTCTTTGCCAAGTAGTTCTGCAATTTCCATAACGCCACCAGGGGTAGATTCTTTTGCAGAAATAGCAATTCTAACACACCATAAAACTTGCCCGTTTTTCATACCCAACTCTGTAACTAACGCCATTAAACTATCGTGTAAACTTTCAAAGGTAAATTCTGGTAGGTTTGCAATAACTTCTCTTGCTTTTGGTAAAACTATTTTAGCAATATCTAAATTAGTTTTCATTTTTTTGTGGGTATACATTTCCAAGTCGTATTCCCCAAATTCTTCAAGGAAGTTAATTTTTTCTGGAATATCGCTAAAAATTTCCACCCTAGTTTTTAATAGTTTAGCAATTTTTAACGCATCGTACTTGCCGTAAACTTTGCTTTGTTTTAAGAATTCTTCTGCTTTTTCGGCAAACTCTTCATCTGTCATAGCCTTCATATATTCGCCAGAAAGCCATTTCATTTTTGCTTCATCAAAAATAGATGGAGATTTACTAATGCCGTCTAAACCAAAACTAGCAGTCAATTCTTCTAAACTCATTTTTTCTTGGTTTGTTTTTGGGCTCCAACCAAGTAGGGCAATATAGTTAATAATTGCTTCTTTAACGTAGCCCTTTTTAACAAAATCTTCATAACTTGCGTCGCCGTTACGTATAGAAAGTTTGTGTTGAGCATCTTTCATAATAGGTGGTAAATGTATATAAGTAGGTCTTTCCCAACCATAAGCGTCGTACATAAGGTTATATTTTGGTGTAGAAGATAAATATTCAATACCCCTAATAACGTGGGTAATGCCCATAAGGTGGTCGTCTATAACGTTTGCAAAGTTATAGGTAGGCATACCGTCGCTTTTAATTAAAATGCCGTCTTCAATATCTTTATAATCTACACTAATTTCCCCGTAAACTAAATCGTAATAACTGCCCGTGCCTTCTAGTGGAACGTTTTGCCTAATTACGAAAGGAACGCCTGCATCTAATTTTGCTTGAATTTCTTCTTTAGAAAGGTTTAAACAATGCTTATCGTATTTCATATTGCCGGCATCGTCTTTTAAAGAGTTAATTCTTTCTTGGTCGCAAAAACAGTAGTAAGCGCCACCAAGTTCTACTAACTTTTTAGCGTATTCTGTGTAAATATCTTTTCTTTCGCTCTGAACGTAAGGACCGTAATTACCACCAATATCTGGGCCTTCGTCGTACATAACGCCAGAATCTCTCATTGTGTCGTAAATAATTTGTACAGAGCCGTCTACGTACCTAGCAGTATCGGTATCTTCTATTCTTAAAACGAAATCGCCATCGTTGTTTTTTGCAAATAAATAGCCGTATAATGCAGTACGAAGACCACCAATGTGTAAATAACCTGTTGGGCTAGGTGCAAACCTTGTTCTAACTTTACTCATATTCTTCCTCCAACTTGTTTTTAACAAGAGAATTTATTTCATAACTATCTTTAATATCAAACATTTTACCAGATGCGTGGTAACTATAACTAGTAAAATTTTTACCAACTATAACGTGGTCTAATAAAGTTACGCCGTGCAGTGAACATAGCATATTCATTTTAACGGTAGAAAGGTTATCGTTTGTGCTTGGCGTAGCATTGCCAAAAGGGTGGTTGTGGCACATAATAGCATAAGCGGGGTTGTTTATTGCCATTGCCTTAACTATTTCGCTAACGTTACCATTTACGTCTTTTTCGCTATTGTTCGTATATTTAATTTTGGTAATAACTTTATAATTTTTATCTAATAAATACAAAACGAAAAGTTCTACTTTTAAGCCAATAAAATTTTCTAGAATTTCGTTTAAGTTGCTTTCGTAACTAAAACCCATAGTAAGCGCTGGTTGTTTAGTTTTTATAGAAATACTTTCAAAAATTTTTCCATACAAGGCTATATAAGAAGCCGTTTTAACACCAACGCCTTTAACCGAACAAAGTTCTTTTGGGCTAGCGCTTAACACGTTTTTAATGCTACCAAAAGTTTTTATTAGCATATGTGCTATATCGTTAGTGTTCTTTCTGGGAATTAACGGAAATAATAATATTTCAAGTAATTCGTGTTCGCTAAACGCATTAGGATTATTTGAAAATTTTTCTATCATTCTACACCTGTGGTTAGCGTGTAGATTTTCTTTTGTATCCATATTAAATATTTTAACACAAAACTAAAAAAAAGCAAACAAATAACTTGACAATTTATTATAAAGGCTTAATAATGTGAATACAATAAATAAAAAAGGGGTATTTATGCAATATTTTAACGAGTTTATTCGTGCGCTAGAAAAGTTAATTTCTTTTGAAAGTGTTAAAACTAAAAAAGTTAACGATATGCCTTTTGGCGAAGGCGTTTACGGTGCTTATAAGTATTTTATAAATTTAGCATCTTCATTTGGCTTTGAAACCATTAATTACGACAATTATATTGGCGAAGTGGTGTTTGGTGAGGGTGAAGAAATTGGCATTATTGGGCACGTAGACGTAGTGCCTGCAGGTAGTGCTTGGAACACCCCACCTTATACTTTAACCAAAGTAGGAAATACATATTTTGGTAGGGGGTTAGCAGACGATAAAGCGCCACTACTACTATGCCTATTTATACTTAAAGAATTAAAAGAAAGCAACCAACCTGTTAACAAGAAATTTAGGCTTATTGTTGGGTGTGATGAAGAAAGTGGCTGGCAAGATATTGCTCATTTTAATAAGGTTTCTTCTTTTCCAGAATACGGCTTTTCGCCAGACGGCAACTTCCCTGTAAGTTATGCAGAAAAGGGTATAGCGTATTTAACCTTTAAGTTGCCAAAATTAAAAAAATTCTTTAACGTAAAAGGTGGTACGGTGCTTAACGCAGTTTGTGGCTTAGCAACTGTTGAAACAACGTTAAAAGATGTTAAAATTTCTAACGAAAGGGTTAGTTTAAAGGGCAAAACTTTAGAAAGTGTTGGAAAATCTGCACACGGCTCTTGCCCACAAAATGGAATAAACGCCATTAAACTTTTATACGAAACATTTTTAGAAAATGGCGAAGACGTTAAAAACGTTTTAGATTGCTTGTTTAACGATAAGTTTGGTTTATTTAAAATGGAAACGGAACAAGGCAACGTAACTTATTCTCCAAACGTTATAGAAGAAAAAGAAGACGGCATTTATTTGTATTGCGATTGCCGTTTTCCTTACCCAATTACCGAAAACGATTTAAGAGAAAAATTAAACAAATTCAATATTCCTTATGAATTGGTTATTAAGCACGATACTCAGTACGTTAATAAAGACGGCGAGTTTGTTAAAACTTTATTAAACAGTTATAATAAAGTAATGGGCGAAAACGCTAGCCCTATTGCCCAAGGTGGTAGCACTTTTGCAAGGGCGTTTACTAAGGGTGTGGCTTTTGGCCCAGAATTTATTGGCGTGCCAAGTACAATTCATCAACCAAACGAACGTTTAACCGAAGAAGAATTGTTAAAACTATATAATATTTACAAAACGGCTATTTTTAATTTGGCAAAATAGCGTTTACTAATGAAAAAAAGTGTGGTATAATTAGAATATGGGATATCATATAGACACAGGTTTAATAAAAGATAAATTAAAAGAAAATTCTGAATGCCCGTTATGTGCAATTAAAAGCGTTGTAGAAGAACAATTTCTTCACGAATTTTTAAATGATGCAGTTATGCAAGACGATACTAGAAAAGAAGTAAATAAACTTGGCTTTTGCGCAACTCATTACGATATGCTTTTTGCAAGGGAAAACAAACTTAGTTTAGCATTGCAAATATATACAAGGCTAAACACGTTTAAGGGCATTATTAAAGATGGTAATTCTGCAAAAAAGCAAAGCAAGGCTATTTTTGAAACGGAAAAAACCTGCATAATTTGCAAATTAACCGAAGAAAGCATGGTTAAATACTATAAAACCATTGCTCAAATGTTTGAAAGGGAAAGGAATTTTTATAAAACGTTAATTGCATCTAAAGGTTTTTGTATGCATCATTATGCCGAATTATTAAAATATTCTAATAGTGCTGGTTTTGCTAAAAGAGAATACGTTAAAATTCTAACGGGTGTGCAAAAAATTAATTTAGAAAGATTACAAGAAGAATTAAAAGTTTTTTGCGATAAGCACGATTATAGAAACGCTTATATGCCACTTGGCAACTCTGAAACGGCGCTAATACGTTTAAGAGAAAAACTTTATGGCAAAAAAAGTATTTAATAACAACAAAATTAAAAAGGCTAACGAGTTCGTTAGCCTTTATCTTTTATAAAAAATTAGTTATTTTCTTCGGTGTAGCCGTATTCTTTCATTAAAAATGCAGAGTTTCGCCAATCTTCTTTAACCTTAATATAAGTAGTTAAAAAAACTTTTGTTTCTAAAAACTTTTCCATTGATTCCCTTGCAAAAGTAGAAACTTCCTTTATGGCTTTGCCACCTTTTCCAATTAAAATGGCTTTATGGTTAGCCCTTTCGCAAACTATATCTAAAGAAATATCGGTAATATTTTTATCTTTTCTTTTTTCTATTTTGTTAACTATTATTGCTACGCCGTGTGGAATTTCTTTTTCAAATTTAAGTAAAATCTTTTCACGCATAAGTTCGGCTATCATAAATTTTACCGAACGGTCTGAAATAATATCGTCTTCAAAAATTTTTTCGCCATCTGGAAGTTTATTTAAAATAACGTTAATAAGTTCGTTTAGGTTTTTATTTTTTCTTGCAGAAACAGGCACAATTTCTACTTGCATTTCAGCAAGTTCTTTAACTTCTGAAATTAATAAACTTTCCGGCATAATATCTATTTTAGTTAATGCCAACACGAAAGGAGTTTCCGTTTTAGCAAACTTTTCTATTAAGTTTTTATCGGCTTCGCTTAAACCTTCGTGAGCGTCTAAAACGAACAAAACTAAATCTACGTCTTTAACGCTGTCGTTTGCCGTTTTTTGCATAACGGAATTAAGCAAATTGCCCGCTTTATAAATACCAGGGGTATCTATAAAGGCTATTTGATAATCTTTTTCAGTTAAAACGCCTAAAATTCTATCTCTAGTAGTTTGTGGCTTTGGCGAAACTATAGAAACTTTTTCCTTTACCAATGCGTTTATTAGGGTAGATTTACCTGCGTTTGCTCTACCAATTACTGCAACGAACCCACTTTTCATTGTTCAACTATACCCAAAAGAGCAAGGGCTTGTTTTTCCTTTTCTCTCATTTCCTTTTTGTCTTTAAGTTTAATATGGTCGTAACCAAACAAGTGCATTAGCCCGTGCACTATTAAATATTGGCGTTCAATTTCTTCGCTGTGCCCTAATTCTTCGGCTTGAGCCTTAACAACACTATCGCATAGAACAATAGAACCTAAAAATATATACTTGCCATCACGTTCTAGTGGGAAGTATTCTTTCTTTAGAATTTCCCCTTTAATATTGTTTAAGTTAGGGTAAGACAAAACGTCGGTAGGCTTGTCTATTCCCCTAGTAGTGCGGTTAAGTGTTTGAATATCGTTTTCGTTTTGAAAAATTAACTCCACCTTAAGATTATCCGTTTGGTTTAAGGTGGTAAAAACTGCTTCGGCAATTTTTTTAAGTTTTAGTTTTCGTTCTAAGCACTCAATAAAAAGTTTACCCATAATTCTTCCTTTTATAATTTATCTTTATCTATGCCTTCAAGGCTAACTTTTGGGTATTCTACACGTCTATGATAAATACCCGTTAAGTTATTAACTACCGTGTGAATAATAATGTTAAGTTCTTGAATAGTTATGTCGCACTCGTCAAATTGACCTAAAGCCATTCTGTCGTTAACAATTTTTCTAACCACTTGTAAAACGTTTTCTCTAGAACGATTTTTAATAGTTCTTGCAGCCGCTTCGCAACCATCGGCAATCATAATAATTGCAGCAATTTTGGTTTGTGGTTTTGGGCCTGGGTAACAATATTGAGAAATATCTACCGTACCATCGGTAAACTTTTTGGCTTTATCGTAGAAATATATAATAGGCAACGTGCCGTGGTGTTGCAAGCAAACGTCTGCAATTTCTTTTGGCAAGCCGTTTTTAAGCACGTAAGAATATCCGTCTTGAGTGTGCGATTTAATTATGTTGGTAGAAAGTTCTGGAGCAAGGTCGTTGTGTGGGTTTTTGCCATCTGCTTGGTTTTCGCCAAAATATTCTGGTCTTCTAATTTTACCAATATCGTGGTAATAAGCACACGTTCTTGCTAAAAGTGCATCGTCGCCAATAGCAGTAGCACAGGCTTCTGCAATGTTAGAAACAACTATAGAGTGGTTAAACGTTCCTGGTGCAACGTTAATAAGTTTTCTAACTAGCCTTGCTTTATGAACGGTTAGTTCTGCTAACTTAAACCTAGTAACCTTTTGGAACATACCTTCAAAAATAGGCAATAGCACAATAAACACGCAAACGGTAAAAGGCCCGCTTATTATTGCCGAAACTATAGAAACAATTGCTTGGTTAGTAGAAGTTACTTCATCAAAACCTACTATAGACATAATTGCGCAAATAACTGCCGGTATAGATATTACAAAACTTAAAGCAAGCATTTTGCCTCTAGAGTATTCAGTTTGCATAATCCAAACCCCTAAAACACCGGCTGAAACGCCCATAACTAAACTTGTATATTCGCCAAACTGAATTTTAGCGCCGGTAAACAAATCCATTAATAATACTACGACACAACTAATTAGGTTAACGAACGTTGCGGCACGGCCACCAACTAAAAATAATATTAGTAGGGCAGATAAAGAAAGTGGCCTTAAATAAATATTTAAATACTTCGTTGATGCAAAACAAATTATATAGGTTATTTCTATAACCAAAAATATCATTTCACTATTAACGGGGTTTCTAATAAAATCTCTATCTTCAAAAAGGAAGAAAATGAACATTACAAAAACCGAAAGTATTAATAAGAATAAAAAATGTAGTGGCCTTTCCGTGTTTTCTGCACCCGAACCCGAAACACCTTCTAAATAAACTGCAAGAGAAAATAATAGCATTATTAGCGCAACGTTAAGAACGTATACTAAAACGTTTAGCACAATGTCTTTAACAGACCATTTCTCTAGTTTTTGATTAAGGTTTTTAATCATATAACCTCCAATTACCCAGCAATTAAAACAACTTTGTGTTTTAACGTTACCGTGTAAATAAATTCATTATTGGTTTTTTCTTTTTTTATGCTAGAAGAAATAGTTTCTTTTTCGCCGTAAAATTCTTCGGCAAAAATTAATGCAAACCTTTCTTCGTTATCGCTATTAGAAAAATAAGTATAAGTGTTTTCAGTAATTATGCTAACCTTGGCAAGCACGTTTACGTTTACAATTCCATCGGTAACAGCAACGCACCCGTTTACTAGAACTTGGTTTTTTTCAACTTGGTCGCCAACGTTTACTAACTTGTTGCCACGGTAAACCACAATTTCTTCTATTATGCCACAAACGGAACTTTTAAGTTCTTTAACGTTGCCGTTAATGGTGCTAACCCCTTCGTTTGCAAGAATTAGGTTTATGCTTAACCTATTTCCAACCTTTTGGCACTCTACAAAAGAAAGTGTAGAAAATTTAGCAAGAATTTTTTTAGAAAGATTTTTTAAGTTAACGCTAGAAAATCTTGTTTTTAATAAAACGCCGTTATCTAATAAAAACTCGTTAACCTGTTGGCTATAAATTTTGCCGTTGCCCTTATAGTCTACTGCAAAAATAAAATCGTTAGCAATAAGCGAAAAAGCCAAAAACACTATGCAACCTATAAAAACGCCAACGTTTTTAAGTAGATTGATAAATGGTAAAAACCTACCATTTTCGCCTATCTTTTTAATAGTATAACACAATGGAGCAATAATTGCAAAAAATTTTTCGTTATCTTCGGCTTTTATGGTTAAAATTAGTTGTTTTAGGTGTGTTTTTTTAATTTTATATAATTTAATTTTGTTTTTTTGCAAGTGGTTTATAAGCCTATCTAAATTAAGCCCGTTAATTTCGTAGGAAATAAAATAAAATTTATTTAATCTTTTTTTATTGTTAATATTTTTCCGCAAATTACAACGTCCCCCTCGCAAAATTTATTTATTACAAGTTT
>JAZOOP010000037.1:0-4631 GCA_045655065.1 Christensenellaceae bacterium | reverse complement strand
CACCGCATTTTTTTGTTACTAGAAAAAAATTTTTTAATATTTTAAAAAAATTTATAAAAATCCGTTGACAAATAATAAAAATATGTTATAATGATAATAGTAATCATTACTAATAACAAATTGCAACTGCAAAAGTTAATGGTAATAAGTTAATTAAAACTTTAATAAATTGTAAAGGGGGGTAGGGTAAAAATGGCTGTTGCTACAAGGTATTCTCATCAAAGAGAGTTAATAGAAAACATTGTTAAAAATAGGTACGACCACCCTACTGCAGATGCAATTTATTTAACCGCTAGGGAAATAGAGCCTAACATTAGTTTAGGCACGGTTTATAGAAACCTTAAACTTTTAGCCGAAGAAGGTAAAATTATTACCTTAGAAACGGAAGATAAAAAAATTCATTACGACGGCACTGTAAACGGCCACACACACTTTATATGTAAAAACTGTGGCAATATTTACGACTTAGAGAGTAAGGTAGAAACCCCAAAAGAATTTACCGAAATGGGTTTTAACGTTTTAGAACAAAAATGTGTATTCTACGGTCTTTGCAAAGACTGTAAATAATTTGGTTTTGCTCCAAACCCTAACTGAATTTTGGCTGAAAAACACTGCAAATTACTTTGTGTTTTGCTCGGTTGCAGACCCCAAGGGGTATGCGCCCTTACAAGAACACTCGTTCTTCTTGTGTTTTCCTAACCAAAACGCAAATATGCTATTCAGTTATTACTTGTCGCATAACCATTAAAATAAAAAAATAAAAAAATTAAAATAAAAGGTTTGTTAAAAAAAGGAGAAAAAAATATTATGAAAAAGTTTGTATGTACAATATGTGGTTACGTTCACGAAGGCGAATCTGCACCAGCAGCGTGCGCACAATGCAAAGCGCCTGCAAGTAAATTTAAAGAACAACAAGAAGGCTTAAACTGGGCTGCAGAACACGTTGTTGGTATTGCTAAAGGCGTAGACCCAGAAATTATAGAAGGTTTAAGAATGAACTTCGTTGGCGAATGTACAGAAGTTGGCATGTATTTGGCAATGGCAAGAGTTGCTCATAGAGAAGGCTACCCAGAAATTGGTTTATATTGGGAAAAAGCCGCTTTAGAAGAAGCAGAACACGCTGCTAAGTTTGCCGAACTTTTAGGCGAAGTTGTTACAGATTCTACAAAGAAAAACTTAGAACTTCGTGTAGAAGCAGAAAACGGTGCAACGTTAGGTAAGTTTGAACTTGCAAAACGTGCAAAAGAACTTAACTTAGACGCTATTCACGACACCGTTCACGAAATGGCACGTGACGAAGCCCGCCACGGCAAAGCATTTGAAGGTTTGTTAAAAAGATATTTTAATAAATAATTAAAAAATCTTTAATAGTAAAAGTCCTAGTCATAAAGTATTAGGACTTTTTGTATTATAAGACATAAAATTTGCACTTTTAGTAAATATTTATAAAATGCGTTGAAAACAAAATAAAAACATGTTATAATTTTTAAAAAATATAGGGAAACCTAAAAAATAAAAGGAAATATTTAATATGAAACTTGGTGTTATTACAGATTGTTTTAAAAAAGATTTAGAAGAAAGCATAAAACTAGCCGGTCAACTTGGTTTAGAGGGCATACAAATTTACGCTACTAGTGGTACGTTTAGCCCAGAAGTTCTAACTGAAGAACAAAAAGCAAATTACAAAAAATTATTAAAAGAAAATAACCTTGTAGTTAGCGCTCTTTGTGGCGATATGGGTGGCCATGGCTTTGAAATTGAAAAAGACAATGCTGAAAGAATTGAAAAAACTAAAAAAATTATAGATTTAGCCGTAGAATTTGGCACTAACGTTGTAACAACGCATATTGGCGTTATTCCAAGCGACCCTAATAACGAAACTTATAAAGTAATGCTATCTGCATTATCTAAATGCGGTGCATACGCAAAAGAAAAAGGCGTTATGCTAGCAATAGAAACGGGCCCAGAAACAGCACCTACTTTATTACAATTCGTTACCGACGTAGAAAAGTTAGGTGGTGGCGTAGGCGTTAACCTAGACCCTGCAAACTTTGTTATGGTAACCGGGCAAGACCCTGTTGAAGCAGTTAAATTACTTGGCAAGTTTATTGTTCACACCCACTTAAAAGACGGCAAAATGCTTAATAAAACAGACCCAAAAATTATTTACGACCACTTTGCAGAAGGTGGCATAGAAGCGTTAAACGTTGCAGATTTCTTTATTGAAACTCCACTTGGCGAAGGCGACGTTAACTGGGCAGGTTATATTAACGCACTTAACGAAATAGGCTTTAACGGTTTCTTAACCATAGAAAGAGAAACGGGTGCTGACCCTATTGCAGATATTGAAAAGGGCTTAGAATTTATTAAAAACTATCTATAATAAAACAAAAAAATTAAAGGCTTTCTTGACCGAAAGCCTTTTTTATTTTTATTGAGTTATTTGCATTTAATTAAAGTTCTAGTCTGCTACATCTTCTTCGGTTGTAGCATTTTCGGGAACTAAGGGTTTAGCGTCTTTTCTATAAAAGAACACCGAAGGGCCAACGAACAAAGTAAATAGAATTAAGAAAAATGCAAAGTTTTCTAACCCCGCTGTAGAGCCGGTTGTAATAAGGGTAAATAAACCCGTACCACAAAGGGTAAAAAATATAGAACCTATAGTTGCCAAAATAGGCATTACAAAACGTTTAAATATGCCTTCATCTTTAAACTTACGCATTATGCAAACGTACATTGTTATATATACTGCGTAAATAACAGCGCAAACGAGTTCATCTAGTGCGCCAAATTTTTCGCCAAACCAAGCGTTATTAAATATTAAAGTCCAAAGCCCTAAAATAAGCAAGGTGCAAACGTACCCGTACACGCAAGACCAAAAAGACGTTGTGCCGTTTTTGCTTAGTTTAGAAAACTTTTCAGGGCAAATACCTTGACCACGGCAAGAAAGAGTATACATTCCACGGCAAGAACTTATAATTAAGCCGTTTACCGTGCCCATACAAGAAATAGTAATAAATAGTGTAAATAAAACACCACCAAAATTACCAAAAATCTTTTCAAAAACCATTATAGGGGCGTTAGCGCCTGCGTTTATAACCCCATCGTTACCTAATATTGCAGAAAGTGAAACGTAGTATAATATATAAAAGGTTAGTATGGCGATAGTGCCGAAAACTAGTGCTCTTGGAAGATTTTTCTTAGAATCTTTAATTTCAGCATTAATAGAAGTTGCGCAAACCCAACCTTCATATGCAAAGGCAGTTGTAGTAATTGCAGCACCAAAGTTAAAAACGCCTTGTTCAGAATTGTTTTTAAATGCGTTTATTATGCCGAATTCTGGGCCAACAATAATACTTGCAAATAAACCAACAATAACAACAATGGCAATAGGTATAAGTTTAATAGCAGTTGCGGAAACTTGGAACTTTGCCGAAATTTTAGGCGAGTAGTAGTTGAGTATTACCGAAAGTGTAATAAAGCCAAAAGCGAATAATAAAACCTGCCAATCCCCATAGGCAAAACTTATCCCAAACATACTAAAGAAATAGCGCCCTGCAAATATAGATACTATAGAGGTTATAATAGGGTAGTAAAGCGTGGTCATAGTCCACGCAATAAAGTACCCAACCTTTTTATTGGTTGCTGCTTCTACGTAGTCTACAACGCCGTTAAATTTTGTAACCTTGGTTGCAAAAACGGCAAAGCAAAAACTTGAAGCAATCATAATAAGTCCGCCAACAAACCAAGCAAGTAAAGTTAGTTTAAGGTCTCCGCCAGAACTTTCTAAAACGCCACCTGCTTTAATAAATACGCCCGAGCCTATAACTATGCCAACAACCATAGCAATACCCGTCCAAACGCCGTATTGTTTTTTTACTTTGTTCATAAGAACTCCTTTTATAAAAAGTACAAATATATTTTACTACATAACCGAAAAAAACAAAAGCATTTTTTGTTATTATTTCTCATATAATAAAAAACCCACCAATAAGGTGGGTAAAATTAAAATTTTATTCGCCAATAACCATAATTTGAACGGTTCTTGTTCTGCCACGGGTTTTATCCCAATCTATAAAGTAAATAAAACCAAACTCGCCTAAATCTATTTCGCCATCGTCAATAACGGCAGTTACGTTTCTTCCTATAATAGAAGAAATTAGGTGGGCTTCGGTGTTGTGGCAACCCCTAGCATCTTCGCCGTGTTCTTCTGCAAACTTTAAAGCCTTTGGGCCAGGGTGCAAGTATAAACCTTCTCTTGTGTAAGAAGGGCAAATTTTTTCAAAAACGTCTACTAAATCTTGTTGAAGTGTTTCTCTACCCGTCATAGACATATCAAACGCGCACTCTTGTGTAATAACAGAGCAAGTTGTGTGGTGAGAATACACAACAACTATGCCGTTTTTAATGCCAGAATTTTTAACTGTTTCTTTAACTTGTGCCGTAACGTTGTGAAAGGTTACTTCTTTGTGGTTAGATTCTACCTTAATTTTATTCTTGTAAATCATATTTTTCTCCATTTATTTATTTAGTTTTTTTAATTTATATGATGCTTTTCTGGTTGCGACAATCGTTTCTTCTACAAATTATATTGCCGTCATTGTAAAGCACAAAATCTATGACAAACAAAT
>JAZOOP010000036.1:0-5150 GCA_045655065.1 Christensenellaceae bacterium | reverse complement strand
AATCATTATAACACACTATAAGGTGATTGATATGAAGACTATTGTAATTGGTGTAATTGGTGCAGACGTACACGCTGTAGGAAACAAAATTATTGAATACGTTTTAAAAAACGAAGGCTACAACGTTGTTAACATTGGCGTACTTTCTTCTCAAGAAGATTTTATTAACGCTGCAGTAGAAACTAAAGCAGACCTTATTTTAGTTTCTTCTCTTTACGGTCAAGGCGAAATAGACTGCCGTGGTATGAGGGAAAACTGCATAGAAGCAGGTATTGGCGATATTCCACTTTTCGTTGGTGGCAATATTGTTGTTGGTAAACAAAATTTTGACCAAGTTAGAGAAAGATTTGAAGCAATGGGCTTTAACAAAGTTTACGCTCCTGGCGTTCCAATTGAAGATACACTTCCAGATATTAAAGAACTTTTGGGAGAATAATTTATGAGCCGTTATCTTATGATAGATTTCGGTTCTACTTTTACTAAATTAACTGCAGTTGATACCGAAAAAGAAGATATTATTGCAACTGCAAGCCACTTCACTACCGTAGATACCGATATCACTATTGGCTACAACAACGCTTTAACGCAATTAAAGAAAAAACTTAATCAAACAGACCCTAAATTTGAAAAAATTATTGGTTGCTCATCTGCTGCAGGTGGCTTAAAAATGGCTGCTATTGGGCTAGTAGAAGAACTTACCGTTGAGGCTGCTAGGCGTGTTTGTTTGGGTGCAGGTGCAAAAGTAGAATTAGCCTTTTCTCATCACCTAACTAATGCTGACGTGGATAAAATTATAGAAAAGAAAATAGATATTATTCTTCTTTCTGGCGGAACAGATGGTGGCAACGAAGAATGCGTTTTATATAACCAAAAAAAATTATGCGAACGTGGAGTTAAAATTCCAATAGTATTTGCTGGCAACAAAAGTTGCACAGATGAAATTAAAAAACTTGCCGAACAATATAATATGAACGAATACTATTGCGAAAACGTTATGCCAAAACTAAACGTTTTAAATATAGATAATGCAAGAAACACTATTCGCAACATATTCTTAAACAATATTATAGTTGCAAAAGGCATTAAAAAGATAGAAACGGAAATAGATAGGCTTATACTCCCTACCCCAGAATCCGTTCTTCGTGCGGCTACACTACTTGCAGACGGGTATTTAAGAGAACCAGGTTTGGGCGAAATAGTGTTAGTTGATATTGGTGGTGCTACCACCGACGTTTATTCTATATGTTCTGCATCTGCAAAACGGAGCGACGTTGTCGTTAAAGGTTTAGAAGAACCTTATGCAAAGCGCACCGTTGAAGGCGACCTTGGAATGAGATATTCTGCTTTAGGTGTATTAAATTCTTTAACCGAAGAAGAAATTAAACTTATAAATTTAGATGAAAACGTAAACCTAGAAGAAGAATTAACTTATAGGCACTTAAACGTAGAAAATATACCCGAAACGGAAAAAGAAGAACGTATAGACGTTATTATGGGTAGAATTTGCGTAGATAAAGCAATTGGTAGGCATGCGGGGAAAATGGAAGAAATGTATACCCCTATGGGAATGCTCTATAACCAATTTGGTAAAGATTTAAGCAAAATAAATTTCGTAATAGGTACGGGTGGCGTGCTAGTGCACAACCCTAACCCACAAAAAATACTAAGCGCAGTAGAATACACCCTTAAAAAAGGGTTAGAGTTAAGACCAAGAAGCCCAAGATACATGCTAGATAAAGATTATATTCTTTCTGCTATGGGTTTACTTGCAGAAATAGACCCGCTACTTGCCTTAAAAATAATGAAAAAACATATTATAAAAATATAAAATACAATAGGTGGAAAAAAATGGTTAAAAACAAAAAATTAACAAAAGAAGAATTTTTGCGCGAAAGAGAAGAAGTGCTTGCTACGTGGAAAACTGGTAAAGATTATCATTTAGATTTTGAAGAAACTATACCATTTTTAAAAAGCATCCCTGATGAAAAAAACTTTGCTATTAAATTAGAAAAAGCAAAAAATGGAAAAGTTAGAACATTGGTTCAACCAAGGGCTGGCGTTCCGGTTGTAAACAAGCACATAGAACTTTTACAATATTTAGAAGATGCTGGTGCAGACTTTTTACCTAGCACAATAGATAGTTATACCCGTCAAAATAGGTATTTAGAAGCAGAAACGGGTATTAAAGAAAGCATTATGAACGACCGTGCCTTATTAAACGGTTTCCCTTGCGTAAACTATGGCGTAGTTGGTTGTAGGCAAGTTTTTGATGCTGTTAAAGTTCCGCTTCAAGCAAGGCACGGCACACCAGATGCTAGATTACTTGCAGAAATTATCCACGCTGCTGGTTGGACTTCTAACGAAGGTGGTGCAATATCTTACAACCTACCTTATGCAAAAAGTATTTCTTTAGAAGATTCTATTAAATACTGGCAATATTGCGATAGACTTGTTGGTTATTACGAAGAAAAAGGCATTCACCTTAATCGTGAACCTTTCGGCCCATTAACAGGCACGTTAGTTCCACCTTCAATTTCTAACG
Source organism: Christensenellaceae bacterium (assembly GCA_045655065.1). Classification (GTDB taxonomy): domain Bacteria; phylum Bacillota; class Clostridia; order Christensenellales; family Borkfalkiaceae; genus UBA1259. The sequence continues at coordinate 2,608 of JAZOOP010000036.1, read as the reverse complement.
TAGTTGGTATTTTAGAAGCACTTCTTGCAGCAGAACAAGGCGTTAAAAACATTACCGTTGGATATGGTATGGGTGGCAACATTATTCAAGACGTTGCTGCCGTTCGTGCATTACAAACTCAAACCGAAGAATATTTACATAAATTTGGTTACGACGACGTTGTTGTTACAACCGTTTTCCACCAATGGATGGGCGGTTTCCCTCACGACGAAACAGAGGCTCTTGGCTTAATTGCATTAAGTTCTACCGTTGGCGCACTTTCTGGCGCACATAAAATGATTACCAAAACCCCACACGAATCTGTTGGTATTCCTACAAAAGAAGCAAATGCACAAGGTATAAAGGCTTCTAAAATAGTATGCAACCTTCTTTGTGACCAAAAATTCCCAGATTGCAAAGAATTACAAGAAGAAATTGAACAAATTAAAAAAGAAGTTAACTGCATGATGGATGCAGTGTTAAAAGTTGGCGATGGCGATATTGCTCAAGGTGTCGTTAACGCATTTGCACAAGGGTTAATAGACGTTCCGTTTGCTCCAAGCAAGTATAACGCTGGGCTAATTTTACCTGTTCGTGATAACGATGGTTTTATTAGAATTTTTGAATTTGGCAACCTTGCTTTTACCGATGAAATTAAAGATTATCACCGTAAAAAAATTGAAGAAAGGGCAACGGCAGAAGGCAGACCTGTTTCGTTTAAGTTTACTATAGACGATATTTATGCCGTAAGTTTAGGTCACATTGTTGGTAGACCAGCATATAAAGAAATTTAAGTATAGAAGGTATATAAAATGAAAATTACAAACGTTATTTTAACAAAATCTTACACAGGCTTTTATTTTGACGACCAAAAAGCAATTAAACAAGGTGCTGGGCACGACGGGTTTATGTACGTTGGCGACCCCGTTACTTCTGGTTTTACAGGTATAAGGCAAGCGGGTGAAGCAATTTCCGTTCAACTTATTTTAGAAGATGGTTCGGTTGGCTATGGTGACTGTGCTGCCGTACAATACTCTGGTGCTGGTGGCAGAGACCCTTTGTTTTTAGCAAGCGATTTTATTCCTTTTATTGAAGAAAAAATTAAACCTATGCTTATTGGTGAAGACGTTAGTTCTTTCCGTACTTTAGCAGAAAAATACGACAAACTAATTGTAGATGGCAAACGTTTACATACGGCTATTCGCTATGGTATAACCCAAGCCCTACTATCTGCAACGGCTAATGCAAAACGTATTACCATGGCAGAAGTTATTAGACAAGAATATAACGTTTGTGGCGACGTATACTCACCTATTCCTGTATTTACCCAATCTGGTGACGATAGACAAACCAATGCAGATAAAATGATTATTAAACAAGCAGACGTTCTTCCACACGCACTAATTAACCACGTAGATACTAAACTTGGCAAAAAAGGCGAAATTTTATTAGATTACATTGCTTGGTTGAGAGATAGAATACTTGCTTATAGAACAGATGAAAACTACTCACCTGTTTTCCACATAGACGTTTACGGCACTATTGGCTTAGCCTTTAATTACGACGTTGACGAAATGTTTAACTATTTACTTAAATGCGAACAAACGGCAAAACCTTTTGCTATTCGTATAGAAGGTCCAATAGATACCGGCGACCAAGAAGGAACTTTACATTACGAAAAAGTCCTTACTAAAATGTTAAACGATTGTGGTAGCAAGCTTCAAATCGTAGCAGACGAATGGTGTAATACCCTAGAAGACATTAAACTATTTGCCAACGAAAAGGCTGGCCACGTTTTACAAATTAAAACTCCAGACCTTGGTGGCGTTAACAACGTTGCCGAAGCAATTATTTATTGCAACGAAATGGGCGTTGGCAGTTATTGTGGTGGCACTTGCAACGAAACAGACCAATCTGCAAAAGTTACAACCAATATTGCTATTGCTTGCCGTGCGCTTCAATGCCTTGCAAAACCTGGTATGGGCGTTGATGAAGGATATATGATTGTTAAAAACGAAATGAACAGAGTTATTGCTAGTGCAAATTCTCGTAGTAAAAAATAGTTTATATTAATATATTTCACTTTTGCCTTTATTACTTTATAAAGGCAAAAAACACATATGGAGAAAATTATGAAAATAGGTGTTGCTGGCTCGCTAGAATCTAACGATGCACTTATAACCGTTACCGAAAGCGAAAAAACTGAAATAATTATAAAAAGCATTGTTTACGACTTTTTTCACATTCAAATAGAAGAAGTTATTACTTCTACTCTAAAGGAATTAGGGTTAACCAACGTTAGCGTGCTTTGCGAAGACAAGGGTGCGTTAGACTATACTATAAGGGCTAGGCTAATTACAGCGATTTCTAGAATGGAGAAAATATAATGAGAAGAAGTTTACTTTTTATGCCGGGCAACAACCCTGCTATGCTACAAAATTCAGATATTTTTGATACAGATGCCGTTATTTACGACCTAGAAGATGCCGTTAGCATCACCGAAAAAGATTCGGCTAGAACATTAGTTTCTCAATTTTTATTAAGTTATAATAAGCCTTTTCCTATGGAAATTGTTATTCGTATTAACGGGTTAGACACAAACTTTTATTTAGATGACCTTAACCTTATT
>JAZOOP010000035.1:0-4471 GCA_045655065.1 Christensenellaceae bacterium | reverse complement strand
TTTCTACCCCGTTTTCCGTTTCTATTACAGGCAATTGCAACTTATTCCTATACCTAAATTGTTTTTCGCCATAAACAACTTGATTAATTTCTGGATTTAAGTTTGCTATTTTATTAAACGTACGCTTAACGTTTTCTTTTTTATATTCTAGTTGACCTAAATATTTAAGGTGTTGTAGTTGGCAACCACCACATTTTGTAAAAACACTACAAGGGGGCGTTACCCTTTCGTTAGAATGTTCTATAATTTCTAAAAGTTTTCCGTAACAAATATTTTTATCTACTTTTAATATTTTACACTTAACTTTTTCGCCGGCAAGTGCAAACGGCACGAAAATTGTATAATCTTCGTGCTTAATAATGCCTTCTCCATTAGAACCAAGCGAACAAACAATATTTATAATTTCGTCGTTTTTCTTAAGCATTATTTTATAACCTTACTTAAATATTTTTTCCACAAAAATTGCATAATAGAAACACACCTGTCAAATAAAACACAAATAATAATTGCAACAACACCAATAAAATAAATAAAAGATGACTGCAACCATTCTGGCACGTCTGTTATAGGGCCTATAAAGGCTATATAATACAAATAAATCGCGTAAAAAGCGAGCATTGCCCACACTAATTTAATTGCCCAAGCAAGATACAAATTTACGTTTTTTTCTTGCAATAAAATTTTAATTATAGGAAAAATTCCAAAAAATAGAAAGTAACTTGGAAAAACCAACGTTAAAAAATTAAAGCCACATAAAATTAAATATAAAATCCCACCGACTAAATAACATAAAAAAGAGCCCGTATATGATTTGCAGTAAAGTGGCGCTAATACAAAAGCCGAGGCTAAAAAAACGCAAAATATATCTACTGCCGAAAAATACGAGCCAACAGTTAAAAACAAAGTTATAAAAGATGCAGAAATGGCAGAAATAGCCAAAACTTTACTTTTCATTATCTACAACCATTACAAAGTAAATTTATGCAACACCAAGTAGCACAACAATCTATAAAACTGCCACAATCTGTACCACCCATTTGTCTTTCATTTGGATTTTGCCCTGCATTATTAGAATAATATGCTTGTTGAGCCCTAGCCGTTTTTTGCAACAACTTATCGTAAGCCTCAGCATATTTTTTATTAGCTCTATCTTTGCTCATAGCAATTTCTAATTGTTTCTTACATTCGCTAATCCAATTTTTCTTATAGAAAATTACAGATTGCAAATAATGCCACTCTGCATCTCTATTTTCAAAATTATCTAATTCAATTTGAGCAGTTGTAATTTTATTTTCTCTTATTAATTGTTCAACTACTTCGTAGTTGTTTTTAGAATAAGAGTTAGGGTCTACCCTGTTTCTAAAAGAAACAATTTCCGCATAAGCATTTTCTAGTTTAGTTAAATTTTTAGCCGCTTCGTTACCTTTTTCGCCTTCTAAAAACCTTTCTTCATTATATTTTGCTTTTAAGTTTTTGTATGCTAACTCTATTTCTTCATTAGTAGCATCTTCATTTAAACCTAGTATTTTGAAATACTCTTGCATTTTTTACACTCCATAATATTTTTAGTATTAACTTTTAACCCTCTTTGTAGAACGTTATCTATTAAATCGTGGTTAAACTTATATTCAATGTTTTTTGAAAAACTTTCTATATCGTTTAGAATTAACGAAAAATAAGTAACGATATCTTGCCCGTGCTTAGAAAGTAATTCTTCTTTAGTTTTGCTTTTATATATATTTATAAAAACGTTAAAATTTTTATTTTTAATATCTTTATCGTAGTCGTCTAAGGCATCTATTAAATAAATCCATTTGCCAAGGTTATAGGTTAAAAGCCTAACTTCTTCGGTATATTTTTCGCCCATAATTTCTTTGGAAATTTCAGCCATAATATTACCAAACGGGTCGCAAATCATATCTAAACTATCGCAACCCTTCTTTTCTAATGAAAGTAGGTATTTATAATTTTCTTCTACAATTTTGTTTAAGGTAGGTTCTAGTTTTTTTGCTTTTTTATAAGCAGATTTTAAAAAGCCTTTTTTTATTCTTCCCTTGTTGCTATCTATAACGTCGTCGTTAGCCTTGTGAAAAGCAAGTATTACGTTTAGCCTTGCAATTCTTTCAGTTAGGCTATCTACAACGGCTATAGGTCTTTTTCTAAACCAATGTAGAATACATTTTTGTTTTTCAACCTTAACGTCTACGTTTAGTAAATTGTGCATTAAAACAGAATAAAAGGCAAGGTCGTAACTTAAAGCAAAACAACCCCTAACGTTACAAGTTTTCCTAATACCCTTACACAATCCACAATACATAGATTGGTACAAAATGGTATCTTTAACGTATAAATTTAAATAATCTGTTTTAACGTAACCAAACATACTAAATTCTTTTTCTAGGAACTAGCCCTACTTTTCTATATACTTTAGCAAGTGTTTTATAAGCAAGCCTTTCTGCTTTATTTGCACCATCTGCTAAAACTGCATCTAAATAATCTTTGTTTTGTAAGAGTTTATTCTTTTCTAACCTAATAGGCTCTATAACGCTAGCAACGGCTTCGCCAACTCTAACCTTAAAGTCGCCATAACCTAAGCCAACAAATTCTTTTTCGGCATCTTCAATAGTAGTATTTGCAAATAAACTATAAATAGTAAGTAAATTACTTATACCCGGTTTTTCTGGTGAATAAATAATTTTATTATCGCTATCGGTAACGGCCCTTTTGAATTTTCTAATAATAGTATCGGTATCATCATCCATAGAAATAAATGCGTTAACGTTTTCATCAGACTTGCTCATCTTTCTAGTAGGGTCTTGTAAACTCATAACCCTAGCGCCCGTTTTCGCAATATATGGTTCTGGAACTTTAAAAGTTTCACTATATTTATTGTTAAACCTAGTTGCTAAATCTCTAGTTAATTCTAAATGTTGCTTTTGGTCAGCACCAATAGGAACAAGTTCCGTTTGATAAAGTAAAATATCTGAAGCCATTAATACAGGGTAATCCATTAAGCCCATATTAATATTATCTTCGTGTTTTCTACTTTTATCTTTAAACTGCGTCATCCTAGAAAGTTCACCAGGGTAGCAAATAGTATTTAATACCCAGGCAAGTTCAGTATGAGCGGAAACGTGTGATTGTGCAAATATAATAGATTTTTCAGGGTCTAAACCACAAGCAATATAAAGAGCAGTTAATTCATATATGTTTTTTCTTAAAACTGCTGGGTCTTGAGCAACTGTTAAAGTATGCAAATCTGCCAAAGAAAAAATACTATTATAATCGTTTTGTAGTTTTTTGAAATTTTTTAACGCACCAAGATAATTACCTATAGTTAATATACCACTTGGTTGAATTGCACTAAATAAAACCTTTTTATCTTCCATAATAAAACCTTTAATTATTTCTTATTTATAAAATTTAATACAGCGTTTTCCGTTTCTAACCTATCTACCGTTTCGTTAAAGCGTTGTTCTTTTTCTCTTAAAGAAGCAATTTGCGCTGGAATAGGTTCGGCTGTAAGTTTATATAATTTTTCAGCGCTCTTAAATGCATCTTTTTCGTTTTTACCCGTTAACGCATTTAATACGCTTTGAGAAAATTTATATGGGCTTGCAGTGGATAAAACAACCGTTTTAACGCCTTCTTCTAAAACACTATCTAAAACGTTTACTGCAACTGCAGTATGAGTATCTAAAACGTAGCCGTATTCTTCAAAATATTCATCAATAGTATCTAAACACTCTTCTTCATCACAATAATTTGCAATAAAGTTTTGACTTAAGAATTTTAATTCTTCGGCACTAATTGAGTATTTACCCCTAGCCTTCAATTCATCCATTCTTTTTTTGGTTAAAGTGGCATCTCTATTGCTTAATTCAAAAATTAACCTTTCTAGGTTGCTAGAAATAAGTATATCCATAGATGGAGAAATTGTTTTATAAAACTCACGGTCAATATTATATTCGCCACTATTAAAAAACTCAGTTAAAACGTTATTAGAGTTAGAAGCGCAAATTAGTTTATTAACTGGTAAACCCATAAGTTTTGCATAATAACCTGCTAAAATATTACCAAAGTTACCCGTTGGCACAACAAAATTTATTTTATCGCCCATAGCAATTTCATTTGAAGAAACTAAATCTAAATAAGCAGAAAAATAATATGCTATTTGTGGGCAAAGCCTACCAAAGTTAATAGAGTTTGCACTAGATAATATAACGTTTTTATCTTTTAATTGCTTATTAAATTCTTCGTTAGAGAAAATTCTTTTAACGGCATTTTGGCAGTCGTCAAAATTGCCTTTAACCGCAACAACGTTAACGTTTTTACCTTCTTGCGTACGCATTTGAAGTTTTTGCATATCTGAATCGCCTTCGCTTGGGTAAAAAACTATAATTTTAATGCCATCTTGGTCTTTAAAACCTTCTAATGCAGCCTTACCCGTATCGCCACTAGTTGCAACTAA
>JAZOOP010000034.1:0-3708 GCA_045655065.1 Christensenellaceae bacterium | reverse complement strand
GACCGGACTTGAACCGGTACGGTATTGCTACCGAGGGATTTTAAGTCCCTTGCGTCTGCCAATTTCGCCACCTCGGCATATTTATCTTTAGCGTTTAGTTTAATGGAGGCGCCACCCAGATTCGAACTGGGGATGAAGGTTTTGCAGACCTGAGCCTTACCACTTGGCTATGGCGCCATATTTACAAAAAAAATGGAGCGGGAAACGAGATTCGAACTCGCGACATTCGCCTTGGCAAGGCGACGCTCTACCACTGAGCCATTCCCGCACCATAGCAATATTGAGATATTGGTGGGAACAATAGGGCTCGAACCTATGACCCCCTGCTTGTAAGGCAGATGCTCTCCCAGCTGAGCTATGCTCCCGTCTCTCAACATTGCCAACATACTATAACAAATTTAAAAAATAATTGCAAGCATTTTTAAGCACATTTTTAAATTTTTTTTATTTTTTTTAATTTTTTTTTAATTCATTAAATTTGCTTATATATTTTTGGTTGGTTTTTTAGTGTTCTACTTATTTTATGCCAATAATTAAAACTCTGCTACTTGGCTATTTTTATATACGGTAAACCTAATTTTATAGCCATTTACAGTTTCTATTACTTCGCCTTCGTCTATGCAAGACCAATTTTCTAACTTATCTAAATTTTCGTAAAAAACTTCTGCTCCGCCGTCAGCATCTACTTTTGTTACAAGAACTTCTGTGCAATATGGTAACATAGTTCTATAAAACATAGCACCACCTATAACGAAAACTTCGCTAGTTTCGTACTTAGAAAGTTCCTTAGAAAGTTCTTCAAGAGTATGAACTATAATGCAATCTTCCCTTTCAACTTCTGCTGGTGCTAAAACGATATTAACTCTGTTTTTAAGAGGTTTAGAGCCTGGGAAAGATAGTAAAGTGTTATATCCCATACAAACAACCTTACCAGCAGTTTTTTCTCTAAAATATTTCATATCTTCTGGTAAAGAGAATAGTAAGTCGTTTTTCTTGCCTATGCCCCAATTTTTATCTACTGCTACTATTGCTTTCATTAAACTGCTACCTCAAATTTTTCTTCTAATTTATTGTATTTATAGTCTACTAACTCAAAATCGTCTACTGTAAACTTATAAAAGTCTTTAACTTCTGGATTAATTTTAATTTTTGGTGCTTCAAAGGTAGGGTTTTTAAGCATTTTTTCTACTACAGGAATATGCCTATCGTATAAATGAGCATCTGCAATAACGTGCACTAATTCGCCCGCTTGTAGGCCACTAACTTGTGCAAGCATCATTAAAAGAACGGAATATTGCACTACGTTCCAATTATTTGCAACCGCAACGTCGTTAGAACGTTGGTTTAATATGCCGTTAAGCGTTTTGCCACTTACGTTAAACGTCATTGAATATGCACAAGGGTATAAATTCATTTCGTTTAGGTCGGCAAAAGTATAAATATTGGTCATTATTCTTGTAGAAGATGGGTTGTGTTTTAAATCGTATAAAACCCTATCAACTTGGTCAAACTCACCTTCTTTATATTTATGCTTTTGTGCTAGTTGGTAGCCGTATGCTTTACCAATAGAACCCGTTTCGTCTGCCCAACTATCCCAAATATGGCTATTTAGGTCGTTAACGTTATTAGATTTCTTTTGCCAAATCCATAAAATTTCATCTATGGCAGACTTAAAAGCCGTTCTTCTTAAGGTTAAAATAGGAAACTCTTTAGTTAAGTCGTACCTATTAACTATACAAAACTTTTTAACCGTGTGCGCAGGCGTTCCATCTAGCCAACGTGGACGAACGGGTAAATCTTTATCTGAAAAACCATTGTCTATAATATCACGGCAATTTTTAATAAAAACTTCATCTGCATAACTCATTTGTGTTTCCCCTTAAAATGCATCTTTTTTTTGTTTTTTCCACCTGCTAGCAATAAACCTTAGCCTTATTGATTTTGGTGAAATTTTTATAATTAAATTTAATAATTTATTAAAAAAACCTGGTGTAAATTTTACCTTGTTTTTCGCTAGTGCTTTTAACGATTTTTCAGCAACGAAAGTTGGCGACTTAGAAGATAGTTTACCCCATAAGCCCTGCCCTTTAATATCTTCTATAATATCTTGCCTAGTTGGTACGCCCCCTGGTGTTACTACCGTTACTTTAACGCCTTCTTTTTTTAGTTCGTAATGAAGGGCTGTAAAGAAATTTGTTAACATACATTTAGTTGCGCTATACAATGCAAAATACGGCATTGGCGATGCACCAGACATACTGCTTATTGTTAAAATTTCTAGGTTAGTTGACTTTCTTTTTAATATTTCGTGGGTTAAACTTATTGTTCCTTCTACGTTAACTCTTAATTGAAATAAAACCTTTTCTTTAGAGTATTGGGTAAACCCCATTTGAGTATCTACCCCCGCAACGTTTATTAGCCTTTCTATAGTAATGTTACTGCTATTTATATTTTCTAGCATTAAATTACGGCTAGTTTCGTTAGCAATATCGCAAGCGAAAAACTTAATTTCTACGTTGAATTCTTTAAGTTCTTCCTTAAGGGCTAAAAGTTTTTCTTCACTTCTACCCGTTAAAAAAAGATTGTAACCTTTTTTTGCACAGGCAATAGAAAAGGCTTTGCCTATTCCACCCGTTGCACCGGTTATTATGGTAAAATTACTCATTTTGTAGTTAAAACCTTACTAGATACGCCTTTAAGCATACCTAATTTCCCTGAAAGACTATTTATAATTTCTTGAGGCGCATCCATTGCAACGCTAATAATACATACGCCTTTTTTTGCATAAGGTATACCTTGCCTACCTATTATGTGTTTCCTAAATTCGTGCAACAAAGAATTTATGCTTTCTACTGCGTTTTCATCGTTAACTATTATTGCTACAACTGCTATTTTAGTTTCCATAAACTTTACCTCCAAAGTATTGTAACACAAAACTTACAATTTAGCAATAAAAATTTTCTTTTCTTACGCTATCTTTTATTTTTTCTATTGATTTCTTTTCAATTCTAGATATATACGACCTAGAAATTTTTAAAAACTTTGCCACTTCTCTTTGTGCATACGCTCTGCCTCCCTTTAATCCATACCTTAAACAAATTACCATAAATTCTCTTTTTGTTAATATGTTTTCTAAAAAATTTAGAAATTTTTCTCTTTCTATACTCTTATCTACTTTTGCAAAAACTACGTCGTCTTTTTCAAATAGTAAATCCATAAGAGTTAGTTCGTTGCCGTCTTTATCTGTACCAACGGGGTCTTGCAAGGAAATATCGTTTTTATACTTTTTATTTGAACGCAATAACATTAAAATTTCGTTTTCTATACACCTTGCCGTATAGGTTGCTAGTTGCGTGCCCTTTACTTCATCAAAGGTGTTTATAGCCTTTATTAAACCAATACTACCAACGGAAATTAAGTCGTCGTGCTCGTAGGTGCCTGCATATTTTTTTGCTATGTGCGCAACCAAACGAAGGTTGTGCGTTATTAGTTTTTCTCTTGCACTTTCATCGCCTTCTTTCATTTTTATTAAACACTCTTTTTCTTCTTCTTTGGTTAATGGTTTTGGGTATGAACTAGCACCTAAAATTGCACCTGTAAAAAAAGTTATTTTCCCTAGTAAAAACAAAATGAAATCTAACATAATATTATGCTCCCTTTTTTCTTTTTTTACTAATGTATGCATTATGTTTTTTATTTATAATATTT
>JAZOOP010000033.1:0-6223 GCA_045655065.1 Christensenellaceae bacterium | reverse complement strand
GAATTTCCATCCCTCAAAAACCTTTTTATTTCCCCTATTATCATTGGTACGGCGTAGGTAGAAAATTGCACTTCGTATTTAAGGTTAAAATTATCTATAGCCTTAATTAAGCCTATACAGCCGGCTTGAAAAATGTCGTCGTTATTTGCTTTGCTTTTCCAAAATCTTTTTATAATAGAAAGCACCAAACGCATATTGCAAACTATAAATTGTTCACGGGCTTCTTCGTTGCCGTTTGCAATTTCTTTTAGCAGGCTAATAGATTCTTCGTTGCTAATTTTAGGCAGTTCCGAAGTGTTTACACCACAAATTACTACTTTACTATTCATTTAAACCCCCTATGTACTTTATTTTTAAGGGTTTATTGGTAAGTATTGGCAAGTAATAATTTTTTATACTAAAAAATAAAAATTCCCACAAAAAATTGTGGGAATAAATTTTGTTTTTATTTTACCTGTTTTTATAATCTAAGGTAATAGTTCCGTCTTCGTTATAAATAACGGTGGTTTTGTTCATATTTAAAGAACGTTTATGTACTAAGTATTCATCTACGCTACTAAATATAGGCTTAAAGTTTGCAATAACTTCTTTTGCTTTACAAGCATTGTTTTCTAAAAGTTTAATAATTAAACCAAGCTCTGCTTTAGCACCCATTACGCACGCTTTATAAGGGTTGGTAATAACGTAATCTTTGCCATGAGCCGTACCATCTGCACCAGAAGTATACATATGAATACTTGGGAATAACGAACTAATATCGCCCATATCGGTAGAAGATGCACACCATTCGCCCGTATATACGTAGCCTTCTTTACCAACAAGTTCTTCAAAAACTTCTAACGCAACGTTGCGTAAGCCTTCGTCTTCAATTAGTGCTTCAGAGCCAGCCATATCGGTGATAGTAACCGAACAACCTATAGATGCAGCGGTTGCAGAAATTGCACGGTTAACTGCTTCGTTAACTTTTTTGTGGGCAATTGGGTTACCTGCACGAACGTAACTTTCTATAACAACTTCATCTGGAACAGCGTTAACTGCGTCGCCACCCTTGGTTATAATAGAGTGCACCCTAACGTAGTCGCATTCCTTAAAAGTTTCTCTTAAACTGTTAACGGCAACAATAATTAAAGATGCTGCGTTAAGTGCGTTTATGCCTTCATCTGGGTGGCCACCTGCGTGGGCAGATTTACCTTTAACAACGGTTTTCTTTCTTATAACGCCGTTATGCCCCCTAGTTAAACTATAAACAATTTTTTCATCTAACTTAAAACTTGTATCTGCAACGGCGTGTAGCATAAAGGCTATGTCTACGTCGTCAAAAAATCTTCTTCTAATAAATTCTGGCTTGCCAGAAGTAAACTCTATATCTCCATTTGCAACTAATTGTTGCCTAAAACCAAGTTCAATACCTTCTTCTGCAGGAACAACGCAAAGTTTAATTTTGCCCGAAAGCCCTTCTAACGCACCATCTTCTTTTAGTGCGGCGGCAAGACCTAGCATAGTTGCACCTTGAACGTGGTGGCCACAACTATGTACTGCACCTGTAACTTTATCGCAATTAGGGTGAGAGCGGTTAATAAGCGAATCTAGTTCAGCCAAAACCAAAACGGTAGGGCCTTTTCTTCCCGTATCTACAACAGTATAAAAACCCGTACAATTTTCGGCTTCAACAATATCGGTATAGCCTAACTTTCTAAAGTTTTCTAGCATAAATTTGTTAGATTTAAATTCTTTATAGCCTGGCTCTGGGTTTTCCCACAAATACTTTTCTGCACTTAAAATAAGTTCTTTATACTTTTCTACGTATTGTTCGTACTTTTTCATAACATTTTCTCTTCCCTTTTTTATCTATTGTATATATTACTCTTACAAAAAGAAAATGTCAATATATTTATTTTTTTTAAACCATTTTAGCAAGGTCTTTTTTAAGCCTAGAAATTATTTTCTTTTCTAGCCTAGAAATATAACTTTGCGAAATTCCTAGCATATCTGCCACTTCTTTTTGGGTTTTTTCTTCTTCACCACCAAGCCCGTAGCGTAAAGAAAGAATTTCTTTTTCTCTTTTGTTAAGTTTTGCTATGCTATATAGCAATAGTTCAGTTTCTACCCCACTTTCTATTTTTTTAAAAACCACGTCGCCGTCTGTACCAACAACGTCGCTTAATAAAAGTTCGTTGCCTTCCCAATCTATATTTAGTGGCTCGTCAAAAGAAACTTCGCATTTAATTTTAGTGGTTTTTCTTAAATGCATTAATATTTCGTTTTCTATACACCTAGATGCATAAGTGGCAAGTTTTATATTTTTTTCTAAATTAAAAGAATTTACCGCCTTAATAAGCCCTATTGTACCTACGGAAATTAGGTCATCTAAATCTACTCCCGTATTTTCAAAACGGCGGGCTATGTAAACAACAAGCCTAAGGTTATGTTCTATTAGCCCTTCTTTAACACTTTCGTTGCCATCTGCTAATTGGTTTAGTATTTCCATTTCTTCTTCTACTGAATATGGGCTTGGTAACGCTTCAGTAGAGCCAACGTACCTAATTAAATTTTCGCTTAGCGAAAAAATTTTAAGAAACGTTTTTAATTTTTGTATTACTGCTAACATAATTTCCTCCTATAAAACTAGGGTGTAATATTACTTGGTATTCTACGCTAACCTCTTTTGTTATTGCCATTACTACGTTATTAAATATACGCTCTTCATTATTAAAATATATCTTTAACGAATTTATTTTAACCGCTAAAAGAGAAGTTTTCCCACCAACCGTTTTGCACTCTATTTTTTCTAGTTTTGGCAGTTGGCTGTTGGAATTTATTAAGCCTAAAAACAACTTTTTATTGCAAATTATTACGGGCTCGTTATTAAAATATAGGCCGTTGCCCGTATCTAAAAAACCCTTAGCCTTTACCACGTTGTTGTTTAGCATTAACTCTATATCGTATATAAAAGAAACAACTTCTTTTCTTTTGTATATGTATTTTATTAGTTCGGTAATTCCTTTAATAATTAAGTAAGTGGGCAAAATTATTATTACTATTGAAAATTCCGTGCCAAGTTCTATGCCCAAAATATTACTTAGCCCTAAAATTGTGCCACCCGTTAAAAAGGTTAAAGCAAAAAATATTAAGGTGTTAACGTAATAGCTTTTTATACTTTTATAGTTAGTTGCTAAAAGCATTAAAAGTAAGCCGAAAAGTATTTTTATTATCGTTAATAAAAAGCCTATTTCTTGCATAAAGGGGTAGGTTAAAGCAAAAACTCCGCCCAAAAAAGCGCAAAGAAAAAGGCGACCTTTTTTTACACTTAAATTTGTAATTACAAAGGTTGCCTTTAATAGCAAATAGTCTATAACGAAATTATCTATTAAAACGTATTCAATATAAACTACCATTACTTTCCCCTGTGCTGATTATAATAGCACTTATTTATTAACCGAAAAGCAGGTTTTTTGTGGTATTTTATATATTTTTGTATTTTAATTATTAATTCATAAATTCTAAAATTATGTCGTTTTGAACGTAAATATATTCTTCTTTAATTTTTAGCCTTTCGCCGTCAAAACTTAAAAATTGTTGCTTTTTCTTTAAGGCTAAAGCATATTTCTTTTCAAAATCTTGGTTAAAAGTTTTGTTAAATTCTTTTATATTTATGCCGTCTTCGGTGCGTAAACCTAACATAATATATTCAAAACAAGCATCTTCACCTTCAATAATATCTGAAGAAATTTCTGGGGTTTTGTTATAAATTACGGCGTTAATATATTCGTCTATTTTAAAGGTGTTAGTAAATCTTCTATTGTCTATAAAAGAAGAGGCGGAAACACCAACCCCAATATATTCGCCACGACGCCAATAGTTAAGGTTGTGTTTAGATTGGTAACCTTCTAAACAGAAATTAGAAACTTCGTACCTATTAAAACCTTTTTCTTTTAGGTAAGCCCTTGCGCTATCGTAAAGGTCGGCAACTTCGTCGCCAGAAGGTAATAAACCATTTAAATAATCGGTATAAATAGGCGTGCCAACTTCTACCGTTAAGGCATACATAGAAATATGTTTAACGCCCCCTGCAATACAAAGGTCTATTGTTTTTTTAACTTGTTCTTCCGTTTGGTCGTGTATGCCAAGCATAATATCTGCGCTAATATTTTCGCCTTTAAGCATATTGCAACAAATTAAAAAGTCTTTAGCAGTATGAACTCTGTTTAGCCTTTTTAACTGGTCGTCGTAACCCGTTTGTAAACCTATGCTAAACCTATTTATACCAACCGATTTATACTCTTTAATTTTTTCTTCGTCTACAGTGCCTGGGTTTAGTTCTATAGTGATTTCTAAATCTTTTTCTAAATTGAAATGCTTTTTTACTTGCCTAATAGCCCCCGCAATATATTTTGCTGGAACAATAGAAGGCGTTCCACCACCAATATATATGGTAGAAAAAGTTTTATTTTTTAGTGCTTTTGCTCTGCCTTCTATTTCCCTATATAAACAAGCAAAATAACTTTCCGTTTTGCCTATTTCTTTTGGAAAGGAAGCAAAGTCGCAATAAGTGCATTTGCTTTTGCAAAATGGTATATGAATATATATTCCCGCCATATAATTTTACCTTAATCGTTATTATCTGTTTTAAGAATTGAAATAAATGCTTCGCTAGGTATTTCAACCGTACCAATAGAGCGCATTTTCTTTTTACCTTCTTTTTGTTTTTCTAATAGTTTTTTCTTTCTGGTAACGTCACCGCCGTAGCATTTAGCCAAAACGTCTTTTCTATACGCTTTAACCGTTTCTCTGGCAATAATTTTGCCACCAACGGCTGCTTGAATTGGTATTTCAAACATTTGCCTTGGAATAACTTCTTTTAATTTTTCTGCAATTTGTCTGCCACGTTCATACGCCTTGTCTTTATGAACTATTATAGATAAAGCATCGCAAATATCGCCGTTAAGTAGCATATCTAACTTAACAAGGTCGCTTCTTTTATAGCCCGAAATTTCATAGTCAAACGAAGCGTAGCCACGAGTTCTAGATTTCAAACTATCAAAAAAGTCGTAAATAATTTCGTTTAACGGCAAAATATATTTTAACTCTACCCTAGTTTTATCTAAGTAAACCATATCTTTATATTCGCCACGTTTATATTGGCAAAGTTCCATAATAGGCCCAACGTATTCTGGTGGAGTAAATATACTTGCGTTAATCACCGGCTCTTCCATATAATCTATTTCCGTTGTAGGTGGCAAGTGGGTTGGGTTTTCTACCGTTAATAAAGTGCCGTCTGTTTTATAAACCTTATATGAAACGGAAGGGGCTGTGGTAATTATGTCTAGGTCAAACTCCCTTTCTATTCTTTCTTGAATAACGTCCATATGAAGTAGCCCTAAAAAGCCACATCTAAACCCAAAGCCTAAGGCAACAGAGTTATCTGGCTCAATAGAAAGTGCTGCATCGTTAAGTTTTAGTTTTAATAGCGCATCTTTTAAGTCGTTAAACCTACTGCCGTCTAGTGGGAACACGCCACTAAACACCATAGGCAACGCCTTTTTATAGCCTGGTAAAGGTTGTTTTGCAGGGTTAGCAACGTTGGTAATAGTGTCGCCAACGGCTGTATCTTCAATACTTTTAATACTTGCCGCAATATAGCCAACTTCGCCGGCTGAAAGGCTTTCTTTTGCCAACATTTTTGGTGCAAACACACCAACTTCTGTTACGGTAAACTGCTTTTCAGACATAAAGGTTTTAATTTCCGTGCCAACTTTAACAGTGCCGTCTACTATTCTAACAAAACAAATTACCCCTTTAAAATTGTCGTAATAACTATCAAAAATTAACGCTTTAAGGGGTGCGTTTTCATCGCCTTTTGGGGCAGGGATTTTAGTTATAACTTGTTCTAAAACTTCTTCTACGTTAAGCCCGTTTTTAGCAGAAATTCTTGGTGCTTCTTGGGCTTCTATGCCTAAAATATCTTCTACTTCCCTAACGGCTTCGTCTGGCCTAGCAGACGCTAAATCCATTTTATTTATAACCGGCATAACTTCTAAATCGTTATCTATAGCAAGGTATGCGTTGGCTAGGGTTTGCGCTTGAACGCCTTGCGTTGCATCTACTATTAATATTGCACCTTCGCACGCTTTTAAAGAACGAGAAACTTCATAGGTAAAGTCTACGTGGCCAGGGGTATCTATTAAATTAAAAATATATTCGTTGCCGTCTTTTGCCTTGTAGA
>JAZOOP010000032.1:0-17110 GCA_045655065.1 Christensenellaceae bacterium | reverse complement strand
TTATTATAGACTTTTCTAGACCATCTTCTCTAGACAATATTATTAACTTTGCTACAAAAAATAATTGTGGCGTAGTATTTTGCACTACAGGTTACACCGAAGAAGATTTAGAAAAAATTAATAACGTTAGCAAAAAAATTGCTATATTTAGGTCGGCAAACATGTCTTTAGGTGTTAACGTTTTAATTAACGCCGTAAAGGAAGTTGCTAAAAAACTTTATAATTTTGATATTGAAATTGTAGAAGCACACCACAATAAAAAAGTAGATGCTCCTAGCGGTACGGCTTTAATGCTTGCCGATGCAGTTAAAAGCGTATTAACTGAAAAGACTTACCTTTATGGAAGAGAAGGCGTTGTTGGTAAAAGAACTAAAGAAGAAATTGGCATACACGCTATTCGTGGTGGTAACGTTGTTGGCGACCACCAAGTTATGTTTATTGGCGATAACGAAACTATTACCCTTTCTCACCACGCAAGCGACAGGGCTTTGTTTGCAGACGGGGCTATTAAAGCCTCTATTTACCTAAAAGGTAAAAATTGTGGGCTTTACGATATGAATAATCTTTTAAGTGAAAATGATTAAAGAAAATTTACTTAAGGTTTTAGAAGAAATTAAAAACGGCAATAATTTAGGCGAGCCTATTACCCTAATTGGCGCTACTAAAATGGTTAACGTAGATGAAATTAACTATGCGATTTCTAACGGGCTAAAGGTAGTTGCTGAAAACAGGGTTCAAGAATTTAGAGAAAAAACTAACTCTATTATTGGGGCAAGCCAACATTTTATTGGGCATTTACAAACCAACAAAGTAAAATATTTAGTTGGTAAGGTAGATTTAATTCATTCGGTAGATAGTATTCGTTTAGGCGAAGAAATTAGCCAACAATGTGTTAAAAAATGCATTGTTCAAAATATTTTAGTAGAAATTAATATTGGTGGCGAACTTTCTAAAAGTGGCTTTAGTTTAGATAACGCAATAAGTTCTGTTAACCAACTTAAAAACTTACCTAATATTAAGGTGGTTGGGCTTATGGCTATGCTACCTAAAACTGAAGATGAAAGTTTACTTAAAAAATTATGCTTGCAAATGCGTGAATTATATGATAAACTTAAAAGTGATGGTTTACCATTTGAATTTTTAAGTGTTGGTATGAGTTCCGACTATAAGGTTGCAATTCAAAACGGAAGTAACACTATTAGGCTTGGAACTACAATTTTTGGAAAAAGAAACTACGAGGTGAAAAATTAATATGGGTTTTTTTGATTTTATGGGAAGAGATTCTAGAGCGAAAAGCGAAAACAAAACAAGGGACGTTTTCTACCCTAGCCAAAGCGTTTCTGCCAATGCTGGAAACGATAGCCAACCCGTAAGCGTTTTTAAGCCTGAAAGTTTAGAAGAAGTTTCTAAAATTATAGACGCACTAAAAAATGGCAAAAACGCAGTTGTTCATTTGGAAGGTTTAAGAGCAGAAACACAACTTCGTATTATAGACCTTTTAAGTGGGGCTATTTATACACTTGCCGGTGGCGTTTACGAAATGGGTAAAGATATTTATATGTTTAGCCCATCTGGTGTAGAAATTAAATAATTTTCAAGTTTTATAAAAAAAGAACTTTACCTTTTGGTAAAGTTCTTTTTGTTTATATTAAAATTAAATTTCTTCAAAATCGCTAGCGCCGTGTTTACATAGTGGACAAATAAAATCTTCCGGTACACTTTCACCTTCGTAAACGTAGCCACAAATTCTGCAAGCAAATGCTTTTTTACTTTGCTTTTGTGGTTTTGGTTTAACGTTTTCTTGGTAATAGTTATAAGTAATAGTTTCTTCGTTATTTAATACAACGCTTTCTTCAACCGAACAAATAAACATTCCGTGCGTACCTAAATCTACGTAGTTTTCTACACTTAAAGACATATATGCGTTTATATATTCTTGTAAATAAACTAGGTTGTTAGTAGAACGAACAACGCTATCTCCTTCAAATTTATTTACGTTTCTGCCACTTCTAAACCCAAATTTTTCAAATATAGAGAAAGGTGTTTTAACCGTTAAGCAGTTAACGTTAAGTTTGCCCGTTTGCTTAATTACGTGGTGAGAATAGTTTTCTTTGTTTATGGTTACGGCTATTCTATTTGGAGTTGAAGTAACTTGAGTAACTGTATTTACTATTAAGCCGTTATCTTTCTTACCGTCAAAAGAAGTTACAACGTATAAGCCATAGCCTATTTTAAATAGCGCAGTTAAATCGTTTTTGCTTGCTTTTTCGCTATTTTTAGCATCATTTTCGCACAATTCTTCTGCTAAGGCTTTAATTTGTTCTACGTTTTCTTTTGAAACGGCAGACCTAATTGTAACGTTATTTTCAGCAAAAGTTATATTTTTGCTCTTTTCAAAAGCGCCTTTCATAATTTTAGTTGCTACAGGCGCCCAACTGCCGTTTTCTATAAATGCAATAGTTCTATTTTGGTAATTTCTTTCTGTTAAAGCATCTATAAAATGTTTCATAAATGGGAAAATTTCGCCATTATATGTAGTTGTTGCTAAAACGATTTTACCATATCTAAACGCATCTTCTACGGCTTCTGCCATATCATCTCTAGCAAGGTCAGTAACTACTACTTTTTTACAGCCGTTTGCCTTTAATTCATCTTTTAAAATATTTACGGCTTTTTTAGTATTGCCGTAAACTGAAGTGTAAGCAATTAATACGCCTTCGCTTTCTACTTGGTAAGATGACCAAATATTATATAAATTTAAGTAATAACCTAAATTTTCGGTTAACACTGGGCCGTGTAGTGGGCAAATCTTTTCTATTTGCAAGGTGCTTGCTTTCTTTAACAAGGCTTGAACTTGTGTGCCGTATTTACCTACTATGCCAATATAATATCTTCTTGCTTCGCAAGCCCAATCTTCATCTGCATCTAAAGCGCCAAATTTACCAAACCCGTCGGCAGAGAACAACACCTTATCTTTTGTGTCGTAAGTAACAATAACTTCAGGCCAATGCACCATAGGGGCAGTAAAGAAACAAAGTTCCCTTTCGCCTAAAGAAAGTTTATCGCCATCGTTAACAACTACCTTTTTATCTGCAAAGTCTACTCCAAAAAATTGTTGCATCATAGTAAATGCTTTAGAAGACGCAACTATTTTTGCGTTAGGGTAAGTTTTAGTAAAGTTTAATATGTTGGCAGAGTGGTCTGGTTCCATATGTTGAACTATTAAGTAAGTTGGTTCTTTGCCGTCTAGTGCCTTTTCAACGTTGTCTAACCACTCGTGAGTAAATCTACCGTCAACCGTGTCTAAAACGGCAATTTCTTTGTCAAAAACAACGTAAGAATTATATGCCATACCGTTTGGTACAACGTATTGACCTTCAAACAAATCTACTTCTCTATCGTTTACGCCAACGTATAAAATTGTATCGGTAACTTTCATTTTTACCCCCAAAAAATTATTCTTCAACAGAAAATTCTTCTTTGCCAACGCCACAAAGCGGGCAAGCATAATCTTCTGGTAGGTCGTTAAATAAGGTTCCTGCAGGTGTTCCGTTTTCTACTTCGCCAACTTCTTCATCGTAAACGTAGCCACAAACGTTACATACGTATTTCATAATGTTCTCCTTTTTAATAATATTTTTTATTTTATAATGAAAATTCTTTAATTAATTGAGATTTTTCTCTATAACCTAAAATTCTTTTAACTTCTTTGCCGTCTTTAAATAATATTAGGGTTGGAATACTCATAATGCCGTATTGAATTGCAAGTTTTTCTTGTTCGTCAACGTTAATTTTACCAACTTTAATATTTTGATATTCGTTAGCAATTTCTTCTACTATTGGCGCAATCATTCTGCAAGGGCCACACCAAGTTGCCCAAAAGTCTACCAATACAGGTTTTGTTGATTTTAATACTTCTTCTTCAAAATTTAACGTTGTTAAAGTAATTTCCGCCATAATTTACCTCCTATTTATGCTTATAATATAACATACAATGGCAAAAGCCTTCAAAATTAGGGTCTTTTACCTGTTCTCTAAATTGTTTACACATACATTTAGTATCTTCGTTTTTAATTCTTAAACAAGGGCAATAGCCACCCGTTCTTTCTAAACCTTCTTTAATAAGTTTTACAGTCTCTTTATCTGGATTAAGAGTTATTTTCATATTTATCCCCTATTTAATTAAATCTAAAACAACTTCTTTTGCTAGTAGTAGCCCTGCTGATGCCGGTACGAATATCATAGAAGGTGGGGCTTTTTTTACTAGATTTTCCGTTTCTATTAGGTTGCCAAAACTTTCTTCAGTAGAATAAACAACTTTTAAATTTTCTACACCACGTTTTTTTAATTCCCTTCTCATTACCCTAGCAAGTGGGCAACTTTGGGTTTTATAAATATCGGTAACAACTAGTTTAGTTGGGTCTAACTTACCACCCGTACCCATACAAGATATTACGGGAACGTTACTTTTTATTGCCTTTAATATTATTTCTATTTTTGCAGAAACGGTATCTACTGCGTCTATAACGTAGTCGTATAACGAAAAGTCTATTTCGTTAGAATTTTCCGGTAAGAAAAACAAGTTTTTTACTTCTACCTTTGCGTTTTTGTTTATAGATAGAATTCTTGTCTTTAAGGCTAAAGTTTTTTCTTTGTTTAAGTTTTCGTTAGTGGCAATAATTTGCCTATTGAAGTTAGAAATATTAACGTTATCGTTATCAATAAGCAAAAAGTTTTCTATTCCACTTCTTGCTAAGGCTTCTACTGTGTAACCACCAACGCCACCTAACCCAAAAACTAAAACCTTTTTTTGTTTTAATATATTTAGTTTTTCTTCGCCAATTAAAGCAATTGTTCTTGTAAACATATTATAAAAGTTTAATACCTTTCTTTTCGTAATCTTTAACGGCCTCTTCGCCCCAAACTGACGCTTGAACTTCGCCAATATGCATTTTGTTTAAGAAGTATAAACATAGCCTACTTTGACCAATACCACCACCTATTGTTAATGGTAAATTGCCGTTAATAACGTCTTGACAATAAGGGTTTTCTATTTTAGATAATTCTTTTTTGAACTTTAATTGTTTAACTAAAGATTTTTCGTCTACCCTAATGCCCATAGAAGAAATTTCTAGGGCTATTCCTAAAGGTTCGTCCCAAACTAAAATATCGCCGTTTAGTTTCCAATCGTCGTAATCGGCGGCTCTGCCATCGTGTGGCTTGCCGTCAGATAAATTCCAACCTATTTGAGAAATAAATACAGCACCCTTTTCTTTAGTGATTGCAGTTTCCCTTTCTTTTCTTGTTAAGGTTGGGTATAACTTTTCTAGTTCTTTAGAAGTAATAAAAGTAATTTCTTTTGGCAAGTTATGTACTATACTTGGGTATTTTTCGTTTACCTTTTTAGCAAGTTTTTTTAGTGCATTATAAATGCTTTTTACCGTTTTCTTAAGGTAAGAATATTTTCTTTCTTCTCTCGTTATAATTTTTTCCCAATCCCATTGGTCAACGTAAACGGAGTGAATTGCATCTAGCGTTTCATCACGCCTAATCGCATTCATATCGGTATAAAGCCCCGTATTTACTTCAAAGCCATACTTTGCAAGCGCCATTCTTTTCCACTTTGCTAAAGATTGAACTATTTCTACTTCCTTTTTTAAATCTAAAATATCAAACCTAACGGCACGTTCAAAACCATTTAAGTTGTCGTTTAAACCACTTTCAGGAAAAACGAACAAAGGAGCAGAAACCCTAGTTAATTTTAGGGCTTTTGCTAGTTCTTTTTCAAAAGTATCTTTAATAAATTTAATTGCAACTTCCGTTTCAATTAAACTTAAACTAGATGTTTTCATTATATAATTTCTCCGTCATATAAAGGGTATTTTTCAGTTAATTTTTTAACTTCTGCACGAACGAAATCAAATGCAGTTTCTTTTTCTAAAATTATTTTAGTAATTAATTCAGCAATCTTTTCACAATCTTCTTCCTTAAAGCCACGGCTAGTAATACTTGGTGTACCAATTCTTATACCACTGGTTACGAATGGTTTTTGTTTATCAAAAGGAATTGCGTTTTTGTTTACGGTTATATTAACTTCATCTAACATTTTTTCTAGTTCTTTACCCGTAATATCTTTGTCTGATAAATCTAACAACATTAAATGGTTATCTGTACCACCAGAAACAAGTTTAACGCCTAAAGATAAGAATTTTTCGCTCATAGCCTTAGAGTTTTTAAGAATTTGTTCTTGGTAAGCCTTAAATTCTGGTTTTAACGCTTCGCCAAATGCAGCAGCCTTTGCAGCGATAATGTGCATTAGTGGGCCACCTTGAGTTCCTGGGAATACTGCCTTATCTATTAACTTAGCGTGTTCTTCTTTACATAAAATCATACCGCCACGTGGGCCACGTAAGGTTTTGTGGGTGGTTGTTGTAACGAAATCTGCATAAGGAACAGGGCTTGGGTGTAAACCTGTTGCAACTAAACCTGCAATGTGGGCTATATCTACCATCATATAAGCGCCAACCTTGTCGCAAATTTCCCTAATTCTCTTAAAATCTAAAACTCTTGGGTATGCACTTGCACCTGAAACTATTATTTTTGGTTTAACTTCTAGTGCGATTTTTTCTAATTCATCGTAGTCAATAGTGCCCGTTTCTTCAGCAACGCCATAACCAACGGCATTAAAATATTTACCAGAAACTGTTACAGGGCTACCATGAGTTAAGTGCCCGCCGTGTGCTAGGCTCATACCTAAAATTGTGTCGCCTGGGTTTAATACTGCAAAGTATACGGCAAAGTTTGCGTTTGCACCACTATGTGGTTGAACGTTAGCGTGTTCTGCCCCGAACAACTTTTTAGCCCTTTCTATTGCTAGGGTTTCTGCAATATCTACGAATTGACAACCACCGTAGTATCTTTTTCCAGAATAACCTTCTGCATATTTATTAGTTAAATGACTTCCTGCACATAGCATTACGTTTTGAGATACGAAGTTTTCACTTGCAATAAGTTCAATGTTATCTCTTTGTCTTTTTAGTTCTTTTTGTAGCCCTTCGTATAATTCTGGGTCACTTGTCTTTAGGGTGGTAAAATCAATCATTTGTAGTTCTCCTTTTGTTTATATATAGTTAATTATTTTTTCTAAAATTTTTCCTTTAGATAATAGCCCCGTACTTTTTTCTTTTACTTCCCCTTTTATAATTAACAAAGTAGTTGGTATTACTTTTATTTCATATTCTTTACAAAGTTTTTCTAAAAGGTCTAGGTCGGCTACGGCTAGTTCTATTTTGTTTTCTAATTGTTCTAAAAGTTCAAATAGTATTTCTTTTTGCATTTTGCATGTATTACACCAACTTGCAACAAAAGTTATTAAAACCTTTTGGTTTTTAGTTATAAAATTATTAAATTCTTCTATTTCAGTTATCGTTAAAAGTTTTTTCATTCTTCTCCTTGTGTTTTACTATTTCCGTAATGATAAACTTAAAATTTTGCTTGTTTTTAATTTTTTTATCTATCATTGCTAAAATAGTATACCACAAAACTATGAACACTAAACTTAAAACCAATATCCAAATTTCTACATTTATTAATAGGTAATTTATTAAACACGCCAAGCCTATTAGTAATAGTGGAACTAAAAAACATAGTAGTGCACCAATAAACTTTCCGTCGGCTACTCTTTCTAAAACAACCAAATCTCCTACGTTTGCATTAAGATTGTTTTCTGCTTGCACTTCTATTGAATTTGCGTTTTCGCTAAACAAACAAAGCCCACATTTAGAACATTCTTCTTTTTTACTAATGTTAACCGTGGCGTAATTACCATTTATTTTTGTTACTTTTCCTTGCTCTATCATTTTTGGTTTTCAATAAAACTTACAAAGTTTTGTATTTCAATAGTAGTTTCGTTACCATCTTGCATATTTTTTACTTTTATTTCGCCGTTAGCAATTTCGTTTTCACCTATAACGGCAACAAATTTTGCCTTAATTTTATCGGCATACTTAAATTGCGCTTTTATGCCCCTTTCTAAATGGTCTATATCTACTTTTACACCTTTAATTCTTAATGCGTTAGCAAGTTCAAAGGCTTTTAGTTTACCTTGTTCGCCCATAGATGCAATATAAATATCGGTAATATTTTCATTTGGTATTTCTACACCCGTATTTTCCATTAATAGTAAAAGCCTTTCAATGCCAAGTGCAAAGCCTATACCCGAAACGTCGTTTCCACCTAGTTCAGAAACTAAAGAGTCGTACCTACCGCCACCACAAACGGTGCCTTGAGCGCCAATGTTTGTAGAAACAAATTCAAATACTGTTTTTGTATAATAGTCTAAACCTCTAACGATATTTGCATCTACCGTATATTCAACCCCTGCAATTTCAAGGAATTTTTTAACTTGATTAAAGTGAGAAGAACAATCTTCACAAATATAATCTAAAATCTTTGGTGCGTTTTTAGTTATTTCTTTGCAATCAGAATTTTTGCAGTCTAAAATACGCATAGGGTTTTTTTCAAAACGTTCTTGACAAAGCGGACAAAGTTTTTCTTTATTTTCTTTTAAATAATCTTTTAACGCTTCGTGGTATTTACTACGGCAATTTTTACAACCTATACTGTTTATAAAAAGTTCTAGCCCTTTTACGTTTAACTTATTAAAGAAAGTTTTTGCCATTATAATTGCTTCGGCATCTATACTAGCGTTAGTTGAGCCTAAAAGTTCTATACCGAATTGGTGAAACTCTCTCATTCTGCCGGCTTGTGGGCGTTCATACCTAAAACAAGGGGTAATATAAAACATTTTTACAGGCAACGACGTATTAAACAACCCGTTTTCTACAAATGCCCTTGCAACGCCTGCCGTACCTTCTGGTTTTAAGGTAATACTTCTATCTCCCTTATCGTTAAAAGTGTACATTTCTTTATTAACGATATCTGTTCCTTCGCCTACACCACGCAAAAATACTTCTGTATGTTCAAAGGTTGGTGTGCGAATTTCTTTAATATTAAATGCAGTTGCTACTTCCCTTGCTGTTTTTTCTATGAATTGCCATTTATAACTTTCTTGTGGCAATATATCTTTTGTACCTTTAGGTGCGTTTATCATATTAGTTCCTTTAATTATAAAATATATTTTTTAAGGTCTTTTGCCTTTTGTTCTACGCCTAGTTTTTCTATTACGTATTCTTTATTTATAACAACTTCTTTTGCTTGTTTGCCATCTGCTGAAAAAGAAACTTCATCTAAAAGTTGTTCCATAACGGTGTGTAATCTTCTTGCACCAATATCTTCACTAGTAGCGTTCATATATTCTGCAATGCCTGCAATTTCGCTAATAGCATCTTCGGTAAACTTTAAGTCTACCCCGTCTATACCAAGCAAAGTTGCATATTGCAACGTTATGGCGTTTTGTGGAATTGTTAAAATTTCAATAAAATCTTTTTTACTTAAACTTTTTAATTCTACTAAAATAGGAAATCTACCTTGTAATTCTGGAATAAGGTCGCTAACCTTTGAAATATGGAAAGCACCCGCAGCGATAAATAGAATATAATCTGTTTTAATAGCGCCGTACTTAGTCATTACAGTAGAGCCTTCTACTATTGGTAAAATATCTCTTTGCACGCCTTCACGAGAAACGTCTTGCCCGCCACCTTTATTTGCTTTTGCAGCAATTTTATCTATTTCATCTATAAAAATTATACCTTCGTTTTCGGCACGGCGAATTGCTTCTTCGTTAACAGAATCGTTATCTATTAGCTTATCTGCTTCTTCTTGAATAAGAATTTTTTTGGCTTCTTTAACGGTTAATTTACGTTTTTTATGTTTTTTAGGCATAAAATCACCAAAAATACTGCCAATACTAATTTCGCCTGCACCTGGCATTAGTTCCATTGGTTTTGGGTTATCTATAATTTCTACTTCTATAACTTCGTTATCGTAATAACCTTTTTTGTAGCCTTCTTCAATATTTTTAGCAAAAATATCCATAGGAGTTTCGCCCCTATCTAATTTTCTTGCTTCCATAACTAGTTTAATAAGTTTTTCGTCTACCGTTGCGCCTGCCTTTTCCATAACTTTCTTAAAGCGTTCTTCTTTAACTAAACGAACGGAACATTCAACTAAATCTCTTATCATAGATTCTACGTCTCTACCAACGTAGCCTACTTCGGTGTATTTTGTTGCTTCTACCTTTACGAATGGAGCGCCAACTAATTTTGCAAGCCTTCTTGCAATTTCCGTTTTACCTACCCCTGTAGGACCTTTCATAATAATATTTTTTGGGGTAATTTCTTCCATTTGCTCTTTTGTTAATTGGCTTCTTCTATACCTATTACGAAGTGCAATGGCAACGGCTTTTTTAGCATCTTCTTGCCCAATTATATATTTATTTAATTCTTCTACAATTTCTCTTGGACTTAAATTCATATGCTTTTTTATTCCCCCTATTCTATAACTTCGGTAGTGATATGCCCGTTAGTAAACACACATATTTCACTTGCTATTTCTAAAGCCTTTTTTGCAATTACTTCTGCTGAATAATTAGTTTCTTTATTTAACGCCCTTGCAGCGGCTAAAGCATAGTTTCCACCACTACCAATAGCGCAAACCCCGTCTTCTGGTTCTATAACTTCGCCAGAGCCTGAAACTATTAAAAGCGTATCTTTATCTGCAGTAATCATCATTGCTTCTAGTTTTCTAGCCACTTTATCGCTACGCCACAAGTCTGCTAATTCTACGGCACTTCTCATTAAATTGCCAGAAAATTTATTAAGCATTTCTTCAAACCTTTCGCTTAAAGTAAACGCATCTGCAACAGAGCCTGCAAAACCAAAAATTACCTTGCCATTATAAATTCTTCTTACCTTTACGGCGTTATTTTTAAATATTACAGATTGCGATAAGGTTACTTGTCCGTCGCCTGCTATTGCCGTTTTACCATCTTTTTTAACGGCACATATAGTTGTGCCCATAAATTCACCCATTTGAATTCTCCTTTACAAAATTTTCTATTTCAATTAAACTTCTTTCTGCCATTTGTTCTTTACGTTTTGCCTTATCTTTAACAATACAATTTAAAGGTGGCAAAATACCAAAGTTGGCGTTCATTGGTTGAAAATCTTTATTTTCGGTGGTTATATACTTGGTTAACGCACCTAAAACCGTTTTTTCAGAAATTTTAATAGGTTTTTTACCCTTTATAATTCTTTCTAAATATATTGCGCAAAGTAGCCCGCTACCTGCACTCTCCACATAACCTTCAACCCCCGTTATTTGCCCTGCAAAGAAGGTTTTAGGGTGTTCTTTTAACGAATAATTATCGTTTAACACTTTTGTAGAGTTTATAAAAGTGTTTTTGTGCATTACACCATACCTTAAAAATTCTGCATTTTTTAATGCTGGTATTATACCGAAAATTCTTTTTTGTTCACCCCACTTTAAATTGGTTTGAAAACCTATTAGGTTGTACATACTGCCGTGTTCGTCTTCTTTGCGAAGTTGCACGCAAGCATAAGGCCATCTGCCTGTTTTAGGGTCGTCTAACCCAGCAGGTTTTAGTGGCCCGAAACGAAGAGTGTTTTCGCCCCTAGTTGCCATAACTTCTATTGGCATACAACCTTCAAAAACACAAGTGTTTTCAAAGCCGTGAAGTTCTACCCTTTCTGCATTTAACAACTCTTTAATAAATAGTTGATATTCTTCTTTATTCATTGGGCAGTTGATATGGTCGCCGTTGCCTTTATTGTATCTATCGCCAAAAAAGGCGTTTTCCATATCTATACTTTCAAACGAAACTATTGGGGCAGATGCATCGTAAAAAGCAAGCCTACCTCCAACAATTTCTTCTATTTTTTTAGAAAGAGAATTTGTAGTTAACGGCCCCGTTGCTATTACGGTATATTCGTTAAAATTTATATCTTCTATTTCTTGTGAATAGATTTTTATATTTTTATTTGCCTTAATTTTTTCGGTAATAAACTCTGAAAACTTTTCTCTATCTACTGCTAACGCATTACCTGCTGGAACGCTACACCTATCGCCAGCATCTATTACTAAAGAGTTTAACTTTCTTAACTCTTCTTTTAATAGCCCACAAGCGTTGCCGTAAATATCGTTAGATTTTAACGAGTTAGAACAAACTAGTTCGCCAAAGTTTTTACTTTTATGTGCAGGGGTAAAAGAGTTAGGTTTAATATCGTAAAAGTGAACTTCTATTCCGTTATTTGCTAAATAGTTTGCAACCTCTACCCCAGCAAGCCCTGCACCTATTACGTTAACTATTTTATTCATTTGTTTTACACTTTTTATTAGAACATACTTCTTTATTTTCTAGTTTAACCATATATGCTCCACAAACTGAACATTTTTTACCCGTTGGCTCATCCCAACTCATAAACTTACAGGTTGGGTAACTAGAACAACCGTAGAAAGGTTTACCAGATTTAGACATCATTTTCTTCGTTGGTTTGCCACACTCTGGGCAAGTGCCAACACTTTCGGTTAAACTAATGGTGTTTTTACATTTTGGATAGTTTACACAAGCCAAAAATTTACCAAACTTACCCTCACGTTCTACCATAATGCCACCACATTTTTCACAAATTCTATCAGTAGGAATATTAGTTTTGCCGTTAACGGCTTTTATGTTTTGGCAATTTGGATAGTTAGAACAAGAATAATAGTTGCCGTATTTACCACTATTTATATACATTGGCGAACCACATTTTTCGCAAAGCACTTCGGTTAGTTTAGAGTTGGTAATTTGCTTTTCAAACGGAGCGTAAAATTCTGCAATAAGCCTATGCCAATCTTTACCACCTTCGCCAATATCGTCTAACGCAGTTTCCATTCTGGCAGTAAAGGTAATATCCATAATATTGCCAAAATATTTAACCAAGAAATCTATTAAGCCGTAACTAATATCGTTAGGAACTAAATATTTCTTTTCCTTCCTAACGTATTCACGCTTTTTATCGGAAAGTTTTGCCATAATGGTAGCATAAGTACTAGGTCTACCAATACCCTTTTCTTCCATATGTTTAATTAGCGTTGCTTCGGTATATCTTACAGGTGGTTTAGTAAACTTTTGTTCTTTTAATAGTTTATTTAAGTTTAACAACTCGCCGTCTTCTAAATTAGGTAGAAGTGAGTTTCCGCTTTCTTCATCTTCTTCTTTTTTAGTATCGTCGTAAACAATGGTGTAACCTTTAAACAACAAAGTTTTACCACTTGTTCTAAATGTATAATCGTTTGCACCAACTTCTACTACCATGCTATCGTATTTTGCTTCAGACATTTGTGATGCAATAAACCTATCGTAAATAAGTTTATAAAGTTTAAATTGGTTTTTATCTAAATACTTTTCCATACTTTCTGGAGTACGATTAATATCTATAGGCCTAATTGCTTCGTGAGCGTCTTGTGCATCGCCTTTAGTTTTATAAAAGTTTGGTTTAGAAGGTGCAAACTCTTCACCATAGTTTTGTTTAATATAACTTAATGCAGATTGTTGTGCTTCGGTAGAAATTCTAACAGAGTCCGTTCTCATATAGGTAATTAATGCAACGTTGCCGTTAGGGGTTTCTATACCTTCGTATAGCCTTTGGGCAATTTGCATTACTTGTGGGGCACTTATATTGAGTTTAATAGAGCCATCTTGTTGCAAAGTAGAAGTTATAAAAGGTGCAGGTGCGTGCGATTTTACTACGCTTCTTTTTACCGATTTAACGTTAAATTGTGCAACCTTTAATTCGTTTTCTACTGCAGTTGCTTCTTCGCTGTTTTTAGGCTTAAACTTCTTACCTGCCTTTTCTAATAGCAATGCCTTAAATGCACTTTTGCCGTTTGGCGATAAGTCTGCTTTAATATTCCAATATTCTTGTGGAACGAAGGCAGTAATTTCCCTTTCTCTATCTACAACCATTTTTAGAGCAACAGATTGAACTCTACCTGCCGATAAACTTTCGTTTAACCTACTGCTTGCTACAGGAGAAATGGTATAACCAACTATTCTATCTAAAACCCTTCTTGCTTGTTGCGCATCTACTAGATTTTTATTTATTTTTCTAGGGTTTGCTAGTGCGTTTTTAACTGCTTTTTCAGAAATTTCGTTAAATTCTATTCTGTTTGCCTTATTTTCATCTAACCCCAAAACTTCGGCTAAGTGCCAAGATATTGCTTCACCTTCTCTATCCGGGTCGGTTGCAAGAAAAACGTTTTCGGCTTTTTTGGCTTGTTCTTGTAGTCTTTTAATATCGTTTTTCTTTTCTGGGGATATTACGTAGTATGGTTCAAAATTATTGGCAAGGTTAATTCCCATATAATTTACCGGTAAATCTCTTATATGCCCTTTAGATGCATCTACTTTGTAGTCGCCTTTTAAAAATTTCTCTATCGTCTTTGCCTTGTGTGGCGATTCTACTATAATTAACTGCATTTAGTCCTCCAATTAAATTACTGCGTATTGGTTTACACCCGTTTTACAAACTACCCCGTTTATTTCTAGCATTGCTAAAATTGTGGTTAGTTGTGTAATACCAACGTTTAATTCTTTGCTTATTTGTTCTATATGTGTAAACCCGTTATTTATTGCATCAACTACCATTTTTTCACTTTCGGTTAGTTCAACACTTATGGTTTTACTTTCAAAATTATAAAAACTTAAAATATCTGTAACGCTATCTGTTAAAATGCCACCACGCTTAATAATATCGTTACAACCTTCGCCCGAAGGTACGCCTATTGAATATGGAAAAGCAAATACTTCTTTGCCATATTCTAAAGCATAGTCTGCCGTGTAAATAGCACCACTTTTCTTGCCTGCGCTAGTTACTAAAATGCCGTTAGATAAGCCTGCTAAAATTCTATTCCTTATAGGAAAGTTAAATGGTTGTATGCTTGGAACTTGAAAAAATTCACTTAACACTAACCCTGTTTTAGCCACTTTTTCTACAAGGCTAACGGAAGTTTTTGGGTAAATATTATTTATTCCACCTGCCAAAACCGTTATTACGTTAATATTATTTTCTAAACAAGTATTTAATACTTTGCTATCTACACCGTCGGCATTACCCGTTACTATGGTAAAATGTTTGCCAAGTTTAGTAACGAATTTTTCCGTTTGCGCTAGGCTTTGGGCTAATGTTTTTCTGCTACCAACCACCGTGAAACAAGGTTTAGATAATAAATTTATATTTCCCTTTGCATACAAAACTAGTGGTGGTGTTTCGGTGTTTAGTAAACTTTGTGGGTAGTTTTTAGAAACTATGGTTATTGCCCTAACTTCTTCTTTTTCTAGCCAGTTAAGAATAAAATCTAAATACTCTTTATTGGCTGAATTTACCATTATATTATATTTTTCGTTGCCTAATAGGTTAACAAAAACTTCTTTATTATCTAAAATAAGTTGTTTTAGGTTAGATTTTTCTGTAATAAATTTATATATTTCTTTTTTGTTTTTATATTCTAAACCTAAAAAACTATCTAACCAAATTAAACAAAGTTCGCCGTTAGTGTAAACGTTTTTCATTTTAATGCCTATAACTTATTGCTTCTAAAATATGTTGTGGTTGAATATCTTTACTCTTTTCCATATCTGCAATAGTTCTTGCTACCTTAATTATTCTACTTCTTGCCCTTGGCGATAAATGTAATTTATCGTAAGCATTTTTTAGTAGTGCTTCGCAAGTTTGGTCTAGTTTGCAATATTTTCTTATGTGCTTTTCGCCCATATTGCTGTTGGTTAAAATTCCGTCGTTAGCAAACCTTTCTTTTTGAATTCTTCTAGTTTCGTTTACCCTTGCTTTTATAGCTTTACTATCTTCACAATTTTCTTCGGTAGAAAGTTCTGCGTATTTTACGCTATCTACTTGAACTTGAATATCTATTCTATCTAAAAGTGGGCCGGAAATTTTTGCTTTATATTTTGCTATTTGGCTTGGAGAACAAGTACATTCTCTATCTTCTGAACCATAGTTACCACAAGGGCAAGGGTTCATACTGCCACACAAAATAAAATCTGCTGGATAGGTTACGCTACCATTTGCTCTTGTTACCGAAATAACCCCGTCTTCTAAAGGTTGGCGTAAGGCTTCTAATGTAGAACGAGAATATTCTGGCATTTCATCTAAAAACAACACACCGTTATGCGCCAAACTTATTTCGCCCGGTTTAACTTTATTACCACCACCCGTTAAAGAAACCGTTGATGCAGTGTGGTGTGGGCTTCTAAAAGGCCTAGCGTAAACAATGCCTTCGCTATCTTTAAGCACACCTGAAACTGAGTGAATTTTGGTTGTTTCTAGGGCTTCTTCAAAAGTCATATCCGGCATAATGGTAGGAATACATTTTGCAAGCATAGTTTTACCTGTGCCCGGCGCACCAACGAACAATACGTTGTGCCCGCCACTTACTGCTACTTCTAACGCCCTTTTTGCTACCTTTTGACCTTTTACAAAAGCCATATCGCTATCGTATAAATTTTTGCTTTCGCCTGCTGTGAAACCTTGTTTTTCTACAGGTTTAATTGGGGTTAAATTACTTAAATGGTCTATTGTTTCTCTTAAAGAAGAAACTGCAATTACTTCTATACCATCTACAAAAGAGGCTTCTTTTTCGTTTTCTTTAGGAATTATAAATTTCTTATACCCATCGTTTAACGCAGAAATTAGTGCAGGTAGCACCCCGTTTACTCTTCTAACAGAACCATCTAAAGAAAGTTCGCCTAAAAATATAATATCTTTAATATCTGCTTCTAAACTGCCACTTGCTTTTAAAATACCTATTGCTAGGGCTAAATCTAACGAAGAACTTTCTTTCTTCACGTCGGCTGGGGCAAGGTTTATTACTAGTTTTTTGGTTGGAACTTGCCTACCACTATTTTTTATGGCAGACTTTACCCTTTCTTTAGATTCTTTTACAACCGTATCTGCAAGGCCAACTATATCTATTGCAGGTAGCCCGTTAGTTACGTCTACTTCAACTATTATAGGTACGCCTACTAACCCTACTAAAGTATAACCTAAAACCTTTGCTAGCATAACTTTCCCCTTATACAAATTTATACTAAATCATTTTGATTATACTCTATTTGTAAAAAATTGTA
>JAZOOP010000031.1:0-3607 GCA_045655065.1 Christensenellaceae bacterium | reverse complement strand
TATGCTTCTTCAAGTTCTTCACCCGCGATTATATAACCACCTGTTGGAAAATCTGGCGCAGGTATATATTTCATAATATCTTTTAGCGAAATTTTTGGGTTATCTATATAAGCAATAGTGCCGTTAATTACTTCCGTTAAGTTGTGTGGTGGAATATTAGTAGCAAGCCCTACTGCAATACCCGTTGCGCCGTTTACTAAAAGGTTTGGAAACCTACCAGGTAACATATCTGGCTCTTCAGTAGTATCGTCAAAATTAAGGCTAAAATTAACGGTATTTTTTTCTATATCCTTTAAAAGTTCTAAGGCTAGCGCTTCTAGTTTGGCTTCTGTGTACCTATATGCAGCGGCACTATCGCCGTCTACCGTACCAAAGTTACCTTGCCCGTTTACTAATGGAGCACGCATATTAAAATTTTGCGCCATATGAACTAGTGCACCATAAACCGAACTATCGCCGTGAGGGTGGAATTTACCTAAACATTCACCTACAATTTTTGCACATTTTTTATGAGGCTTATCTGGTGTTAAGCCCATTTCGTACATAGCGTATAAAATACGGCGTTGAACGGGCTTTAACCCGTCTTCTACCCTAGGCAACGCTCTTTCTAGAATAACGTCTTCAGCATAAGGGACCATAGAGTTTTTTAATACTTCATCTAAAGAGGCTAAAATTACGCCTTTTTGTTCACTCATATTTTTCTACCTCCCCTTATGCCTTTTTAATTTTTTTGAAGTTATCTTCTTTATTGAAGTTTGCATTTTCAAAAATGTATTGTTTTCTTGCCGAAACTTCTTCGCCCATTAGCACGGTAATTAGCCTATCGGCTTCGGCTGCTTCTTCTATAGTAACTCTCATTAAGGTACGCTTTTCTGGGTCCATAGTAGTATCCCAAAGTTGGTCTGCATTCATTTCTCCAAGACCTTTATACCTTTTAATTTCGTATCCACGCCCAACTTTTTCTATTTTCTTTTCTAACTCTTTATCGTTATAAGCGTATTCTACAACTTTTCCTTTATTAACTGAATAAAGTGGTGGCATACCTATATAAACGTGCCCTTCGTTAATTAATTCTTTCATATACCTAAAGAAGAAGGTTAATAGTAATGACCTTATGTGGTAGCCGTCTACGTCGGCATCGGAAAGAATAATTACCTTATGGTATTTAAGGCTATCTAGGTTAAATTCGCTACCAATACCCGTGCCTAAAGCACTAATTATAGTACGAATTTCTTCGTTTTGTAACACTTGTTCTAGTTTCTTTTTTTCAACGTTTAATATTTTACCACGAATTGGCAAAATTGCTTGGAATTGCCTAACTCTTGCTTGCTTTGCGTTGCCACCTGCAGAATCACCTTCAACAATAAATAATTCGTTTAATTCGGCTTTTCTACCAGAGCAAGCAGCAAGTTTACCAACTAAATTTTGCGAATCTATACTCTTAGAAGCCCTTGCAATTTCTTTTGCCTTTTTTGCAGCAAGCCTTGCCTTTGCAGCGTTTAGCGCTTTAGCAATTATAGTTTCAAAAGTTTTAACCTTTTTCTTGTCTTTCATTAAAGTAGAAAGCCCGTTTACCGTAACGTATTCTACGGCAGGTTTTGCCTCTGGATTACCTAATTTCGTTTTGGTTTGCCCTTCAAACTGAACGTTTTGCATTTTTATAGAAATAATTGCAGTTAAACCTTCTTTAAAATCTTCGCCAAGAAAGTTTTCGTCCTTTTCTTTTAATATATTTTTATCTCTAGCAAAGTCGTTTAATATTCTAGTTAAGCCAGAACGGAAGCCCGTTTCGTGCATACCACCTTCGTGAGTTGGTATGTTGTTAACGAAAGAATAAACGGAATCTACGTAAGCATCGGTATGTTGAATTGCAAGTTCAACGAAAATATTATCTTTACTTTCTGCAACGTATACTGGTTCGTTATAAAGTGTTGTTTTGCTTTCGTTTAGGTATTTAATAAAATCTACAATACCACCTTCATATTTAAAAGTTTGGGTAAAATCGGTATGTTCATCGTTAAATTCTATTTCTAAACCTTTGTTTAGGAATGCAAGTTCTCTAATTCTTTTTAAAATAGTATTTGCAGAAAATTCCACCGTTTCAAACACTGTTTTATCGGGTAAAAATTGAACTTTCGTGCCCTTTTTCTTTGTTTTTACCTTTGTATCTACAAGTGGGCCAACCGGTACGCCAGATTTTACTTTGCCTGTTTTTTCGTCTAAATAACTATGGAAATTCATCGCAAAAGTAGTGTTGTTTTTATAAACTTCTACCTTTAACCATTCGGAAAGAGCGTTAGTAACCGAAGCACCTACGCCGTGTAAACCACCTGAAAAATTATAATTTTCGGCATCAAACTTACCGCCTGCGTGTAGTTTTGTAAATACTACTTGTACACCCGAAACGCCTGCTTTACTATGAATATCGGTAGGAATACCACGCCCGTTATCTTCAACAGAAGCCGAGCCGTCTTTGTGCAAAGTTATAATAACTTTATTTGCAAAGCCGTTTGCCGCTTCGTCTATAGCGTTATCTACAATTTCCCAAAGTATGTGGTGAAGCCCCGTAACACTAGTAGAGCCAATATACATACCAGGGCGCATTCTAACGGCATCTAACCCCTCTAAAATTTTAATATCTTCTGCTTTATAAGTATTTTTTGCCATACTTTTCTCCCCGTAAAAGAACTTAAACTTACATACCCTATATTATACAATATATTGTGGTTTTTTTCAAGTTTTTATACAAAATTTTCCACTTGTTTACCAAATTATTTTTATAAAAAAACCACGAAAACTCTTATTGTTTTCGTGGTTAAAATTTATATTTTTATTTAGTTTTATAATTCCAACGTAGAGCCGTCAAAAGCAACTAACATACCGTATTCATTTGCAATTTTTTCTAGTTCTTCTATCGTTGCAGGTTCGCCTTTATCGTTAAACATTGCATTATGCGAAAAATGGTTTATAACCCATTTGCAGTCTTTGCTTAATACGCCTATTTCTTCAAGTTTGTTTTTATGAATAACGTTATCTAGTAAAGACATATGTTCGCCACAATATTCTTTTTGCCATAAAGCACAAGTACAGTCTGAAATAACACAGTTAATTTTTAGTGGTTGTTTTGCTAAAAATTGGTAAACTTCATCTTTTAATATTGCCGTATCTTGCGAATAGAAAAGCGTATTTTCGCCCTTTTTAATTACGTAGCAAAACGCACTTTCGGTAGAGTGGTTTGCTGGCAACGGAATAATTGTATAGCCCATAAATTCAAAAGGCGTATAGGCAATAAGTTTAGTAAAATTACAGTTAGCCCTACCATTTACGCTATTAAATATTTCTTCGGTTGCATAACTGCCGAAAAATGGTATTTCTTTGGTAGTGTTTTTAGCAAAATGCCCGCCTAGCATTTTTAAATCTTCGGCGTAAAAATGGTCTTTGTGAGTATGGGTAATTAGCACACCTTTAAGGTTGTTAAAGTTTAAGCCGTTATTTATAAAGTGCAAATAATTATCTTCGCCAAAATCTATTAACAACTCATCGTTAATAATGGTTGAAGACTGTGTTCTTATATATTTACCTTTTTTCTCTCTTGCAAGGTTACATA
>JAZOOP010000030.1:0-23225 GCA_045655065.1 Christensenellaceae bacterium | reverse complement strand
AAGGAAAAAACTTTCTTTTTCATAAAAAAACCTCAAATAAAATTATTACGATATAATTTTATTCAAGGCTTGTATTAAAAATTACTATTTAGTTTTTGTATATGGTTTATTTTTCTTCAAAAGCCAAATATTTATCTGGGTTTATTTTTTCGTTACTTTCTACAACTTCAAAATGAAGATGTGCCCCTTCTTTATATTCTTGCCTGTTGGTAACAGAAACCTCGCCAATAATATCTCCTTTTTTAACCACCATACCAACGGTAACAAGGTCGCCATCGGCTAAAGAATTATAAACGGTTTTTAGACCTTCGCCGTGGTCTATGGTTATAGTAACGCCTTTAAGAAAATCGTTTTCAATACTTTCTACCGTGCCGTCATACACACAATAAACGGGGCTACCTTCTTCGGCAAAAAAATCTATAGCCATATGAGAAGTATAGCGGTTTAGCGTGCTATTAAACACCATAGTTGCAGAATATTCTTCTATTCTGGTTGAGTTAGATACAGGCATTATAAAAGAAATAACGGCATCTACAGGTGCTTCCGGCTCATCTTCTTTTGGTGGTGTTTCTTCTGGTAGTTTGTCTACCACCCCCGAACTTGGCAAGCTGTTAGGTGTTTGGTTTGAAACTAGCATTAACACCATAGAAAGCCCTATTGCCAATACGCATATAGCCAAAATTAAATATAAAGCGTTTTTTCTAAAAAATGAACTTATTTTTTCGTTAGATTTAGACATGTTTTTATATTCCTCCAATATTTTTCTATGTAATTATTGCCAACTAAAATTTTTATATACCTAAAAATTAAAAACTTCCAAAAATTAATGGCGAGCCAACTTTAATGTTTTCTTCAGTTATGCAAACTTGCAAATTTACTTTTTTTCCATTTATAACTTGCAAATATTTAATTTTGGACGAATAATAGTAAATAATTTTGTTGGTGTTAATTTCTTCAGCAAAAACCTCTTTGGCATTAAAATAATTAACAATATCTATAAGTGAATAGTTTTTATTTAGCACACAACTTTCCCCCGCTATTTCGTAATGCAAATAATAGGTAAAATTATTGGCGTTATAAAACCTGCCGTTAGATTTTTCTCCAACACAAATTTCGTATTCACTAGAAAATTTTGCAAAAACAGGCGTTGCGTTAGAAACCCTTAAAAAACAAATAGAACAAACTACTAAAACTATGTATATAAATTTTTTAAACATAAAAAATACCCCCATCTTTTGATGAGAGTATTAACAACTAAATTAAATTTTATACCTTAAATTTGTTAAAATTGGCTAAAAACCCCGTCTTCTCTAAGTAAAGATAAGCCGTTTATAACGTTGTAAAAATCGCCAGCATATACAAGGTATTTTTTAATTTCTTCTGCCTTGCTTTCCGTTATACTTTTGCCACCTAAATACAAATAATGAGAAAAAACGTTATCTTTAATTAAAACTAAATTTCTAATTTCCGTTTTTAACTTGTTTTTTAATTCGCCAATAGCGTTAGGGTTTATTTTTTTAAGTTGCTCTTTTAACGAGCTTAAAAAGTGCTTTTCTTTTATTTTTGTTTTTTCGCTTAAGACTTTAGCAATTTCGTTATAGTCGGCAACACCTAAAACTTGCGTTGTATCGCTATTAAAATAAATTGAATAAAATTGCAACACTAGTATTGCTGAATATATTTTTAATTCAGGGCTGTTGCCAAGCATTTCTTGTAAAACGGAAACAGAACTAAAATTGCAAACTTTACCTAAAGTAAACGCATTTGCAATACATATGCTAAAATATGCACGTATTAGTTTGGTTAGGTTTTCTTTAGTTCTTACCGAAGAATACCCTTCCATTATACTTTTTGTGGTTGTATTAAATATGGTAGCGTTTAACTTTTCGTTTGTAATAAAGCCGTTAATGCGGTAATCGTAAAAACTAATTAAGCCACAAAATAGTTCGCTAAATAAGTTAGCAAGTTGGCTTTTTAGGTTTAGTTCTTCTATAAA
The DNA here is from genome assembly GCA_045655065.1 of Christensenellaceae bacterium. GTDB lineage: Bacteria > Bacillota > Clostridia > Christensenellales > Borkfalkiaceae > UBA1259. Next base: position 21,229 of record JAZOOP010000030.1, on the reverse strand, counting down.
AACTTTTATATTAAGGTTAGAAAGCGAAATAAAATCTATATCGCCACCATTATATAGGCTTATTTCCGTATTAAATAAATTAAACCCACCTATACTATATAACAAAAAATACGTAGCAATATTTTTATTACTAACAAAATAATTGTTTAATTTAGCAAGGTCTGCATCTAATAAAATGGTAGCCCTAACGTCTTCTGGTGTAGAGAATAATGGCAAAGTGTCGTCTATACAATTATGAATAATATCTTCATATAAAACGGTAATAACTTTATGGCCCTGCTTTTCTAGGCTTTCTTTTAAGGTTTTTCCAATGCTTAAAAAAGTGCCCTCCTTTGCAACTATTAAAACTTTAGAAAAAGGCAAGTCAATTTTTAACTGGCTTAAAAGTTGCCTTGCGCCGTTATCGTAGAAACTTACGTTAGCCTTTTGTGTAGAACACCTAGTAAACTCAAATATTAAATTATTTAAATAATTAGTTAAATTTTTACTCATAAAATATATTCCTAAAATATTGTAATGCAAAAGTTAAAAAATGTCAAGAGTAAACGAAAAACACCCTTTTTTTGATAAAAAACAACAAAAAATGGCAATTTTATAAAGTTTTTTTCAAAAAGATATTGCAATAATTTATATATGTGGTATAATTACATTATAATATACAATTTTGGAGGATTGTTATGAATAAGAGTGATTTAATTAGAATTGTTGCAAACAAAGCAAATTTAACTATTAAGGAGGCAACTGCTGCTTTTGAAGGTTTGGTAGATGCTATTACAGAATCTTTAAACGCAGGAGAAAAAGTTCAAATTTCTGGTTTTGGTTCTTTTGAATTAAAATCTAAAGGCGCTAGAGATGGTTTTAACCCAAAAACACACGAAGCAATTAAAATTGCTCCATCTAAAACACCTATTTTCAAATTCGGTAAAGCTTATAAAGATTCCTTCAATAAATAATTACTAACGAATGTAAAAAGGCGAAACAAAAAGTTTCGCCTTTTTTATTTAACTTTTTTATTTTATTTCATTTTTCATAGAGCCACAGTTTTGGCAGAACATTTTAGAACCAGGATTAGCAAGCCCACAATTTTTACAAACCCATTTTTCTGCTACTTGTGCTTTTGGTTTTACCACTTGTTGTTTAGCACTACTTGTTTCGCTTGCAACTTTATTTTCAAAAGGTTTTAAAAAGCAACTTACCAACAATGCACTTATTCCAAAGAAAAAGCCCATTAAAACCCAACAATCAAAATCGTGTTCTTTATTTTCAGCATTTAAGCCTGCTTCAAAAGCAATAACTGCAAATATACCAAAGAATATACCAAGGGTAGACCATAATTTCATATCATGCCCTTCTTCGTATGCGGTTTTAGAAACTTTTAATGCTATAAACGCATTAAACGTAAAGAAAAACCCTAAAAAGAACCAAGCAGTAGTATCTCTACCTTGTCTCCTAGCTTCTTTGCTTGCAATCATACCAAACACTGAAAATATTGCTACAAATATAACTATAGAAAAGAAAATAATAAAGCCTACTCCTGAATCGCCACTAGAGCCACTACCGTAATTGTAGCCATAATCGTAACCACCATTATACATAAAAATTTCTCCTTTGTAAGATAATAAGTATATTATATAGACAATAATTGTCTATGTCAACTAAATTAGACATATTTTGTCTATAATATAAATATGAAAAATAAGTTTTCTAAAAGTTTAAAAAGGCTAAGAGCAGAAAAAAAGTTAAAGCAAAGCGAACTAGCAACTAAATTAGGCACTACTCAAAGAAAAATTTCTTATTGGGAAAGTGGAAAAATAGAGCCAGATATTACTTCGCTTTGGCAACTTGCGGATTTTTTTGAAATTTCTATAGATGAACTTGTTGGAAGAGAATAGTTTTTATATATAAAAAGCATAAAGGCATTGTAGATTACAATGCCTTTTATTGTTAAAAGCAATAAAAAAATCCGTTTCAATAGAAACGGATTTTAATTTTTGTTTTATTTCTAATTACTTAATAATTTTAGAAACAACGCCTGAACCTACAGTTCTGCCACCTTCACGGATAGCGAAACGTAAGCCTTCTTCCATAGCGATAGGTGTAATTAATTCAACGCTCATTTTAACGTTATCGCCTGGCATAATCATTTCTACACCTTCTGGTAATTTAATAGAACCAGTAACGTCGGTTGTTCTGAAGTAGAATTGTGGACGATAGTTGTTGAAGAATGGAGTATGACGGCCACCTTCTTCTTTGGTTAGGATATAAACTTGACCTTCAAATGCTGTGTGAGGTTTAACTGAACCTGGTTTAGCAATAACTTGACCACGTTCAATATCTTTCTTATCAACACCACGAAGTAATGCACCTACGTTGTCGCCTGCTTGAGCTTCGTCAAGAAGTTTTCTGAACATTTCAAGACCAGTAATAACTGTTGTTCTAGATTCTTCAGAAAGACCAACGATTTCAGCTGGGTCGTTAACGTGAGCAACACCACGTTCTACTCTACCCGTAGCAACAGTACCACGACCAGAGATGGTGAATACGTCTTCTACAGGAAGTAAGAAAGGTTTAGCTTCGTCTCTTTCTGGAGTTGGGATATAGCTATCTACAGCATCCATTAATTCAAAGATAGGAGCACATTCAGCAGCTGCTTTGATTTCATCTGCAGAGTGGTCTGCTTGAGCATATTCTAATGCTTTAAGAGCTGAACCTTTGATGATAGGTGTATCGTCGCCAGGGAAACCATATTCAGATAATAATTCTCTGATTTCCATTTCTACTAATTCAAGTAGCTCTGGGTCGTTTAATTGGTCGCATTTATTCATAAATACTACGATGTATGGAACACCTACTTGACGAGCAAGAAGAATGTGTTCTCTTGTTTGTGGCATTGGACCGTCTGTAGCAGCAACTACTAGGATTGCGCCGTCCATTTGAGCAGCACCGGTAATCATGTTTTTAACGTAGTCTGCGTGACCTGGACAGTCAACGTGAGCATAGTGACGTGCTTCTGTTTGGTATTCAACGTGAGAAGTATTAATTGTTATACCTCTTGCCTTTTCTTCTGGTGCCTTATCGATTTCATCATATCTCATTTTTTGTGCAGAACCTAATGCTGATAATGTCATTGTGATTGCTGCAGTAAGAGTTGTTTTACCGTGGTCTACGTGACCGATAGTACCAATGTTAATGTGTGGTTTACTTCTGTCAAATTTAGCTTTTTCTGCCATTTGAGTTTCCTCCAATTTTTTTGATAATTTTATTTGATAATTTTATTTTTTTATTATTTTTAACTATTTTACAATAATTTTTAATTATTGTCAACATTTATTAGGCCTTTTTGCCTATAATCTTTTCACTTACTGACTTTGGAACTTCTGCATAGTGAGAGAATTGCATTGTATAGTTACCACGGCCTTGTGTTCTACTTCTTAAGTCTGTTGCATAACCGAACATTTCAGAAAGTGGAATGTGTGCATCAATAACCTTAATGCCATTTCTATCTTCTGTGCCTTGGATAATACCACGACGAGCAGTTACGTTACCCATTAAGTCACCAAAGTAGTTTTCTGGGGTAGTAATTTCAACTTTCATAATAGGTTCTAATAAAACGCTCTTTGCTTTTGCAAGACCATCTTTAAGAGCCATACTACCTGCAATCTTGAACGCCATTTCAGATGAGTCAACGTCGTGATAACTACCATCGTAAACGGTTACCTTAAAGTCTACTACTTCGTAGCCTGCTAAAATACCATTTCTTGCGGCTTCCATAATACCTTTGTTAACCGGTTGAATAAATTCTTTTGGAATAGAGCCACCAACGGTTTCGTCAACGAATTCGTAACCTTTACCTGCTTCTTGTGGTTCAAGACGGATTTTACAATGGCCGTATTGACCGTGACCACCAGATTGACGTTTGAATAAGCCTTCTGCTTCAACTGCTTGACGAATTGTTTCTTTGTAAGCAACTTGTGGTTTACCAACGTTTGCTTCTACTCTGAATTCACGAAGTAATCTATCAACGATAATTTCTAAGTGAAGTTCGCCCATACCAGCAATAATTGTTTGGCCGGTTTCAACGTCCGTATAAGTTTTGAAAGTTGGGTCTTCTTCTGCAAGTTTTGCTAAAGCAAAGCCCATTTTTTCTTGACCTTGTTTTGTTTTTGGTTCAATAGCAACCCTAATAACTGGTTCTGGGAATTCTAATTGTTCCAAAATAACAGGGTTGTTTTCTATACAAAGAGTATCACCTGTTGTGGTTTCTTTTAAACCTACGATAGCACAAATTTCACCTGCTTGAACTTCACTAACTTCTTCTCTGTGGTTAGCATGCATACGTAAAATTCTACCAATTCTTTCTTTCTTGCCTTTTGTACTGTTATAAACGTAAGAACCCGTTTGTAACACACCAGAGTACGCACGGAAGAATGCAAGTTTACCAACGAATGGGTCCGTCATAATTTTAAATGCAAGACCACAGAATGGTTCGTTGTCGTCTGCTTTTCTTACAACAGCGTCGCCCTTTTCGTTAACACCTGAAACTTGGCCGATATCTAGTGGGCTTGGTAAATACTCAACGATAGCATCTAGTAAGTTTTGAACACCCTTGTTTTTGTAACTTGAGCCACATAAAACAGGTGTAACTTGCATATCTAAAACTGCTTTACGAAGACCACGTTTAATTTCTTCAACTGTTAAGTCGCCTTCTTCAAGTAATTTTTCGGTTAATTCGTCTTCTTGCATAGCAGCAAGTTCAACTATTTCTGCCCTGTATTCTTCAACCATATCTACCATATCTGCTGGTACTTCGGTTTTTTGAATATCTTTACCAAGGTCGTCTAAATAGATATCTGCTTCTCTTGTGATAATATCTACAACGCCTTTGAAAGTATCTTCTTTACCAATAGGTAATAAAATTGGAATAGCATTGGTTTTTAACCTTTCACGCATCATTGAAATAGCGTTTTCAAAGTTAGCACCGTTAATGTCCATTTTATTAACGTAAGCAATTCTTGGTACACGATATTTATCTGCTTGGCGCCATACCGTTTCACTTTGTGGTTCTACGCCACCCTTTGCACAGAAAGTTGCAACGGCACCATCTAGAATACGAAGCGACCTTTCAACTTCTACTGTGAAGTCAACGTGGCCCGGTGTATCAATAATGTTTAGACGGTGGCCTTTCCAATGACAAGTGGTTGCAGCACTAGTAATTGTAATACCACGTTCTTTTTCTTGTTCCATCCAGTCCATGGTAGCAGAACCTTCGTGAGTTTCACCTATTTTGTGGGTTCTACCCGTATAGAATAGGATTCTTTCAGTAGTTGTGGTTTTGCCGGCGTCTATATGAGCCATAATACCAATGTTTCTGATAGCACTTAATTCAAAATCTCTTGCCATAAATTCTCTCCAATATTAGAATCTGTAGTGTGCAAACGCTTTGTTTGCTTCTGCCATTCTGTGTGTATCTTCTTTCTTCTTAACAGCAGCACCAGAATTGTTAAATGCATCTACTAATTCGTTAGCAAGGCGAGTGCTCATTTCTCTTTCGCTTCTTTTTCTAGCAGCGGCAACTAACCATCTAATAGCTAGTGTTTGTCTTCTTTCTGCTCTAATTTCAATAGGTACTTGATAGTTAGCACCACCTACTCTTCTAGCTTTAACTTCAACCATAGGCATAATGTTATTTAATGCCTGTGTAAACATTTCTTTTGCATCTAGACCAACTTTTTCAGCTGCAACAGCAAAAGCATCATATACGATTGCTTGTGCAATACCTTTTTTGCCGTCTAGCATAACTTGATTAATTAGTTTTGTTACAACCTTATCATTATAGATTGGGTCTGGCAAAACGTCTCTTTTTGCAATACTGCCTCTTCTTGGCATAATGTAAATCCTCCTTTAAATTTTTGTGTTTCTTAAACACTTTGTTTTTAAGGGTAAACCCTTTTTTAGTACAGCTATCACTTGCCCAAACGTTTGGGTAGCGAACCTTCTGTCTACCGACATACTGCCTACCAATCGGGCTTAATTTTCCGAATCTCCGATTTTAAGTAGGTGTGTAATTTTTCTAAATAATAATTTTCTACTTATTTCTTATTACTTAGGTCTTTTTGCGCCGTATAGAGACCTTGATTGCCTACGTTTTGCAACGCCTGCAGTATCTAATGCGCCACGAATGATATGGTATCTTACACCTGGTAAGTCTTTAACCCTTCCGCCACGGATAAGAACTGAGCTGTGTTCTTGTAGGTTATGACCTTCACCTGGGATATAAACGATACCTTCCATTTTGTTAGTAAGACGAACTCTGGCAATTTTACGTAAAGCTGAGTTTGGCTTCTTTGGTGTGGTTGTTGTTACAGATAAGCAAACACCACGTTTTTGTGGACATTCATCTAAAATAGGTGATTTTGACTTATAAGTAATTTTCTTTCTGCCTTGTCTAATTAACTGTTGAATTGTTGGCATATAGCACCTCCTTAATTTTTTCGTTTATTCGGAAAACGGATTCGGAAATTTCCGTTTCTTTCTAGTTTAGTGTTAAATTAATAATTTAACAGATTTTAATTGTACCATTTATACCCAATTTAGTCAAACAAAATCAAGCAAAATGGCACAATTTTATTGTTTTTTTATTACTCTGCGTCTTCTACTACGGTGTTTTTAATAACCGTTTGTGGAGAAACGTTTTTGTAATCTTTAATGCCCGTACCAGCAGGTATTAATTTACCAATAATTACGTTTTCTTTTAAGCCTACTAGTGGGTCTATTTTGTTCTTAATTGCCGCTTCGGTTAATACTCTTGCAGTTTCTTGGAAAGATGCTGCAGATAAGAAACTTTCTTTTGCTAACGCAGCCTTGGTTATACCTAATAGAATTCTCTTACCAATAGGTGGTTCTAAACCTTTTTCTAGTGCGTTCATTGTTTCTTCTTCAAACCTTGCTAGGTCAATTTTTTCACCTGGAAGAACGTCTGCTCCACCTGGGTTTTCTACTTGAACTTTCTTAAGCATTTGACGAACTATAATTTCAACGTGTTTGTCGTTAATATCAACACCTTGAGAACGATATACACTTTGAATTTCTCTTAAGATATAGTCTTGAACGCCCTTAAAACCTTTGGTCTTTAATATATCTTGTGGATATACTGCGCCGTGGGTTAAAATAGAACCTGGTTCAACAACTTCGCCATCTTTAACGGCAACACCCGTTCCAAATGGAATAGCGTAATCTTTATCGCCTTCTGCAGTTTTAACTACTACGTGAATAATTTTATCTTTTTCTTCAATAGAAACCGTACCACTATGTTCGCAAACTATAGCAGCGTGTTTTGGTCTTCTTGCTTCAAATAGTTCTTCTACCCTAGGAAGACCTTGCGTAATATCGCCCGTACTTGCAATACCACCGGTGTGGAACGTTCTCATGGTAAGTTGCGTACCTGGTTCACCGATAGATTGTGCAGCAATAATACCAACTGCTTCACCTATTTGAACAGGTAAGTTATTACTCATGTTCTTGCCGTAACATTTAGCGCAAACGCCCGTTTTAGACTTACAAGTAAATAAAGACCTAATTCTAACTTCGCTAATTGCTTCTTTACCAAACTTCTTGTCGTATAGTTTGTTAATTTCTTCAATTTTATCTGCGCCATCTTCGGTAATCATAGTATTAGCAAGAGCAATTTCGCCTGCTTTTACCATAACTTTTCCGTTTTCATCTAATATATCGGTTGCTGGAATATCATCTAAAGTAAATCTGCCTGCAACACGGTCTCTTAGGCTTTCTATAACTTCGCCTTTAGAACCCTTAATTGCGCCAATTACTATACCTCTTGTATCGCCACAATCGTCTTCTTTAATAATAACTTCTTGAGAAACGTCTACAAGTCTTCTAGTTAAGTAACCAGAGTCTGCAGTTTTTAACGCCGTATCGGCTAAACCTTTACGTCCACCGTGAGATGAAATAAAGTATTCTAGAACTGAAAGACCTTCACGGAAACAAGATTTTACAGGGATTTCAATAGTTTTACCTTTAGGGTCAGTCATAAGACCACGCATACCTGCAAGTTGTTTAATTTGGTCAATAGAACCACGGGCACCAGAGTTAGCCATCATTAGAATTGGGTTGAATTCATCTAACGTTTCTTTTAGTTTTTCGGTAACGTCGTCTGTAGCCTTTTTCCAAATGCTTACAACTTTTTTGTATCTTTCTTCTTCGGTTATATAACCTTTCTTGTATAGGTTTTCTACTTTTAGAACTTGTTCTTCAGAAACTTTTAATATAGCACGTTTATCTTTTGGCATATGCATATCAAATACGCTGGTTGTAATAGCGCCAACGGTAGAGAACTTAAAGCCTAAAGCCTTAACTTTATCTAGCACGTCTGCAGCACAACTTGCGCCATGACGCTTAAAGCATGCACCAACGATTTTTTGCAAGTCTTTTTTGCCAACTGCTTGACCTTTTTTAGAAACAGAGCCATCTATTTCGTATTTTAAGAAGTCTTCTTTATTAACTCTTTCAACAAAACCTAAATCTTGAGGGATTGCTTCGTTGAAAATAATTTTACCAACAGAAGTTTTAACTCTGCCAACAACCTTTTCGCCGTCAACTTCAACTTCTCTACGAACTATAATTTCATCTTGAAGTTGAATTTCACCTGTTTGGTAAGCCATAATTGCTTCTTCTGGTGAGTGGTATGCTACGGTGTATTCTGGGTAACCGTAAATCTTACCATTTTCATCTTCAACACCTTTTTCGTTATATTTTTTACCAATATGCTTTTTAATAATGGTTAAGTAGTAAGAACCCATAACCATATCTTGAGTAGGGCTCATAACAGGCTTACCATCTGAAAGTTTAAGTATATTGTTAGATGCAAGCATTAAGAACCTTGCTTCTGCTTGTGCTTCTACTGAAAGTGGAACGTGAACAGCCATTTGGTCGCCGTCAAAGTCTGCGTTAAACGCACCACAAACAAGTGGGTGAAGTTTAATTGCCCTACCTTCTATTAAAACAGGTTCAAATGCTTGAATAGATAATCTATGAAGCGTAGGAGCACGGTTTAACATAACAGGGTGGTCTTTAATAACTTCTTCTAACACGTCCCAAACAACGGTTTTTGCACGTTCTACCGTACGTTTTGCGTTTTTAATGTTGTGGCAAATATTGTTTTCAACAAGTTTTTTCATTACGAAAGGCTTAAACAATTCAATAGCCATTTCTTTTGGTAAACCACATTGATACAATTTTAGTTCTGGGCCTACAACGATAACTGAACGACCAGAGTAGTCTACACGCTTACCAAGTAGGTTTTGACGGAAACGACCTTGTTTACCACGTAGCATACCAGATAAAGATTTTAATTCTCTGTTACCAGCACCGCTAATAGCCTTACCACGTCTGCCGTTGTCAATTAAAGCGTCTACTGCTTCTTGAAGCATTCTCTTTTCGTTTCTAATAATAATTTCAGGCGCACCTAATTCCATTAACTTTTTCAAACGGTTATTTCTATTGATAACCCTTCTATATAAGTCGTTTAAGTCGGAAGTTGCAAACCTACCACCATCTAATTGAACCATAGGTCTTAATTCTGGTGGAATAACAGGTAGCACGTCTAAAATCATCCATTCAGGCTTGTTGCCACTCTTTCTAAAAGATTCAATAATTTCAATTCTCTTTACGGCTCTAATTCTTCTTTGGCCTGAAACGTTTTCAGCAATGATTTTCTTGGTTTCTTCGCTTTCTTTGTCTAGGTCAATAGCCATTAAAAGTTCTTTAATGGCTTCTGCGCCCATACCCGTTTTGAAAGAGCCAATGCCGTATTGAGCTTCAAATTCTCTCTTTTCTCTATCGTTAATAACTTGCTTGTATTCTAGAGGTGTTGTACCTGGGTCTAGAACAACGTGGCAAGCAAAATATAGAACTTGTTCTAAGGCTTTAGGGCTCATGTCTAGCATTAAACCAATTCTAGATGGCACGCCCTTAAAATACCAAATGTGAGAAACAGGAGCAGCAAGTTCAATGTGGCCCATACGGTCACGACGAACTTTACTCTTTGTAACTTCTACGCCACACTTGTCGCAAATAACGCCTTTATAACGAATTCTTTTGTATTTACCACAGTGGCATTCCCAATCTTTAACAGGCCCGAAAATTCTTTCGCAGAATAAACCGCCCATTTCAGGTTTTTGCGTTCTGTAGTTTATAGTTTCCGGCTTAGTTACTTCGCCGTAAGACCACTCTCTAATTTTTTCAGGAGAAGCCACGCCTATTTGTATAGAATCAAAATTGTTAAGTTCAAACATTTTTCTTTCCTCCCCTATTAAAATTCACCGTCTTCGTCGTCTAAATCATCAAACAACAAGTCGTCGCCTGGTATCGTGGTATCAATTTCATCGTCTTCGTCATCAAACATATCTTTTGAGTTGAATTCAAATTCATCAATATCAGCAGTTTCGCTATCTTCAAATATAACGTCTTCAACTTCGCTAGTTCCGTCAATGTTAATTTCATCAACGTTGTCTTTTTCAGGAGCAACAGGAACGTCGTCGTAATCAGTTTCAATAAGGTCTTTAAGCGCAAGTTCTTCTTTGTTTTCGGTAAGAACTTTTACGTCTAATGCAAGTGATTGCAATTCTTTTAATAAAACCTTAAATGCTTCTGGAATACCAGGTTCGCTAATGTTAGTTCCTTTAACTATAGATTCATAAGTTTTAATTCTACCAACAACGTCGTCTGATTTAACGGTTAGAATTTCTTGAAGAATATGTGCAGCGCCATAAGCTTCTAGTGCCCAAATTTCCATTTCACCGAAACGTTGGCCACCGAATTGGGCTTTACCGCCTAGAGGTTGTTGTGTAACTAAACTATATGGACCTGTTGAACGTGCGTGAATTTTATCGTCTACTAAGTGAATAAGTTTAATCATATACATTTGGCCAACCGTAACTCTGTTTTCAAAAGGTTCACCGGTTCTGCCATCGTAAAGTTGAATTTTACCATCAACTTCGCCGTTAGGGTTAACGATGTTGTTTTCTTTTAATAATTCTTTAATGTCGCTTTCAGATGCACCGTCAAATACAGGGGTTGCAATCTTCCAGCCAAGTTGTTTACAAACTAAACCTAAGTGTACTTCTAATACTTGACCGATGTTCATACGAGAAGGAACGCCTAGTGGGTTTAATACTATTTGTAGTGGCGTACCATCTGCCATAAATGGCATATCGCTTTCTGGAAGTATTCTAGAAATAACACCCTTGTTACCATGACGACCAGCCATCTTGTCGCCGATAGATATTTTACGTTTTTGAGCAATATATACTCTAACTAATTTGTTAACGCCAGGTGCAAGTTCATCTTTATTAGCACGTGTGAATATTTTAACGTCTACAACAATGCCACCTTCGCCGTGAGGAACTTTTAGGGAAGTATCTCTAACCTCTCTTGCCTTTTCGCCGAAGATTGCACGAAGTAATCTTTCTTCAGGTGTTAATTCAGTTTCGCCCTTAGGTGTAACTTTACCAACAAGAATATCGCCACTGTTAACTTCAGCACCAACCCTAATAATACCATCTTCATCTAGGTCTTTTAGTGCGTCGTCGCCAACGTTAGGAATATCTCTTGTAATTTCTTCTTCGCCAAGTCTTGTATCTCTTGCTTCAATTTCATGTTCTTCAATGTGGATTGTAGTAAACACGTCTTCTCTAACAAGTTTTTCAGAAAGTAGTATAGCGTCTTCGTAGTTATAGCCTTCCCAGCTCATAAAACCAACAAGAATATTTCTACCTAATGCTAATTCGCCGTTCTTTGTAGAAGGGCCGTCTGCAATAGTTTGACCTTTTACTATTTTTTGTCCTTTATCTACTATAGGGCGTTGATTTAAGCAAGTGCCTTGGTTACTTCTTTCAAATTTCTTTAACTTATATTCTCTGTCGCCGTTTTCGCCTGTTATAATTATGCAATCGCTAGCAACACTCTTAACAATACCGTCTTCAACGGCGTTAACCATAACGCCAGAGTCGTATGCTATTCTTCTTTCAATACCCGTAGCAACTATTGCGTTTTCTGGGCAAAGTAGTGGAACTGCTTGACGTTGCATGTTAGAACCCATTAGGGCACGGTTGGTATCGTCGTTTTCTAAGAAAGGTATTAACGCAGTAGCAACGGAAATAAGTTGTTTTGGAGAAACGTCCATATAATCCATCTTTTCTTTGAAATCTTCTGTAATTTCTTCTTGATGACGACAGAACACACGGTCGTTTGCAAAATATTTATTATCAATTAAAGGTTCGTTTGCTTGTGCAACAATGAAATTATCTTCTTCATCAGCAGTTAAGTAATCTACTTGTTCGGTAACTATGGTTTCAATAGTTCCATCTTCTTTAGTTGTGTGAATAACCTTTCTGTAAGGAGATTCAATAAAACCAAATTCGTTAACTTGAGCGTATGCTGCAAGTGAAGTGATAAGACCAATGTTTTGACCTTCAGGGGTTTCTATTGGGCACATTCTACCGTAGTGAGAGTGGTGAACGTCACGCACTTCAAAGGTTGCCCTATCTCTGTTAAGACCACCAGGACCTAAAGCAGAAAGTTTTCTCTTATGAGTTAATTCAGCAATTGGGTTTGTTTGGTCCATAAATTGAGAAAGTTGTGAAGAACCAAAGAATTCTTTAATAGCCGAACTTACAGGACGAATATTAATTAAACCTTGTGGAGTAACTTCTTTAGGGTCTTGAGTTGCCATTCTTTCTTTAATAACCCTTTCTAACCTTGCAATACCAATACGGAATTGGTTTTGAAGTAATTCGCCTACAGAACGAACACGCCTGTTGCCAAGGTGGTCTATGTTATCTACAGAGCCAATGCCTTCGTTTAGGTCTAGGTTAAGTGAAACTGAAGCAACTATATCGTCTACAGTTATGTGTTTGTGGTTTAACTTGTCTAATAAAGGACGAATTTCCTTTTTAACTTCGTTAGAAACAACTTCCGTTATGCCTGTATCTACTAATTCAAAGAACTTAACGCAAGCATTAACGAATTTAATTCTAATTTCCCTTGCTTTTTCTTCGTTCTTCTTATCTTCTGGTTTTAATTCTTCTTCAGGAATATCTTTATCTTCAATATAGAATAAACGATTAATTTCTTTCTTTAAGTTTTCTGCAGTAACTTCAACGCCGTCTTTTTTAGCAGTTTCGCTAACTTCTTTAGCAAATTTTAAGGTTGGATTATAAACGTAGTTTAATAAACCGAAGTAAGTTGGGTCAATACCAACAACTTCTTTAAAGAATACTACGTTGTTACCAATAATTTTGTGTGCTTTGCCGTTTACGTCTGCGAAAAATTGATTAATACCTGCATCTTGAATAGCGTTTGCTACTTCACGGGTAATAACTTGTCCCTTGGTTGCTAAAATTTCGCCGTCTTCACTAATTACGTCTTCAAACGCAACTAAGCCAACAATACGAGCACCTAATCTTAAACGCTTGTTGAATTTATATCTACCAACCCTAGCCAAGTCGTAACGACGTGGGTCAAAGAAAATGTTCTTTAAGTGTTGTTTAACTGCTTCGTCGGTTGGAATTTCGCCTGGACGTAATCTACGATATAATTCTACTAAACCATCTTGTTCAGATTTAGCAGTATCTTTTTCTGCGGTAGCGTTAATCATTTCGTTACCTGCAAATAGGTTGTTTAGGTCTTCATCTAAACCAAAACCTAACGCACGAAGAAGAACGGTTGCAGTTAACTTTCTAGTTCTATCTACGTGTACCCATAAAACGTTTTGAGCGTCTTGTTCAAATTCTAACCAAGCACCCCTAGATGGAATTACGGTAGTATCAAATAACTTTTTACCCGATTTATCCATTTCAGAACCATTGTAAACACCTGGAGAACGAACTAATTGAGAAACTATAACCCTTTCTGCCCCGTTAATAATGAAAGAACCATTGTCTGTCATTAAAGGGAAGTCGCCCATAAATACTTCTTGGTCCATAACTTCGTCGGTAACCTTGTTAACAAGCCTTACCTTAACACGAAGAGGACGAGCGTAGGTTGCGTCTCTATCTCTACATTCTTTTTCATCGTACTTAGGAGCACCATTTAGGTTATGCTCTAAGAAGTACAATTCAAAGTGGTCAGAATAGTCGGTTATTGGAGAAAAGTCTTCAAAAACCTCGTTTATGCCGTCTTTAATAAAGGCGTCATAGGAGTCTTTCTGGATTTTGACAAGGTAAGGAAGTTCTATAGCTTCTTTAATTTTGCTAAAGGTTTTTCTCTTTACGTTGCCACATTGAATTTCTTGTAAATTTCGTGCCATCAAAACACACTCCTTAAAAAAATTTAAATTGTTACCCGACAATCTTTACAAAACCAAAAAAATGGTGTATAATTCTACTTGTCGGAGAAAAATAGGTTTTTATATCTAGTTTATTAACGATTTTTAGGGTAAAATCACCCAAAAATTTTTCTTTTTTTTCTGAAAAAAGCGATAAATACCGATACTAACCTATCATAATACATTTTATAATGATAACTAATAATGTCAAAAATGTCAAGCGTTTTATAAAACTTTTTTTCTGCTTTCTTTTTTTTTGACAAAATTACTGTTTTTTTGGGTAAAAATATGCGAATAGACAAGTTTTTAAAGGTAAGTAGAATATTAAAAAGAAGAACTTTGGCACAAGAAGCGTGCGAAGGTGGAAAAGTTAAAGTAAACGGCAAAAGTGTTAAGCCTTCTGCTAGAATAAAAGTTGGCGACGTTGTTGAACTTGGCTTTAATAGTGGTGCGTTAAGATTTATAGTAAAAGAACTAAAAGAAACGGTTAGAAAAGAAGAAGCCGAAAATTTATACGAAATTCTTTTAGATGAAGTTAATTAAAGGTGAATATATGAAAACATCGTTAATATTAACCTGTGCGGGAAAAGGCGAAAGAGCAGGTTTTAATAGCAACAAACTTTTACAAACTAAAAATGGCAAAACTTATATGGAACTTGCCCTAAATAAGTTTGTAGAAAGTGGCGTTATAAACGAATATATAGTTGTGGTTAGCAAAGAAGATTTTTCTTTAGTTAGCAAACTTTTACCAACCGAAATAAAAATTGTAGTTGGTGGCAACACAAGAACGCAATCTGTTAAAAACGCACTAAAAGAAGTTAGCGGAGATATTGTTCTTATTCACGACGGCGCTAGACCTTACGTTTCTTATGAAATTATTAAAAATTGTATAGAAACGGCTAAAAAGTTTGGTAGCGCTATACCTACCCTACCCGTTACTAATTCCGTTTGCAAAGTAAACAATAATAATATAGAGAACTATATAGATAGAAACACTATATACGAAATTCAAACCCCGCAAGGTTTTAATGCTGAACAAATTAAAAAGGCTTATTCTTTAATTAATGAAGAAAGTTTTACAGATGACGGTAGCGTTTACTATAATTTTATTGGCAAGCCTGCAACCTATTCTGGCGATATTAAAAACGTTAAATTAACTTTTAAAGAAGATTTTGTTTCTGCCCTGCGTTACGGCACGGGGTTTGATTGCCATAAGTTAGTTGAAGAAAGAAAACTTATTTTAGGCGGTGTAGAAATTCCACACTCTAAAGGACTTTTAGGGCACAGCGATGCAGACGTTTTAACCCACGCTATTATGGATAGTATTTTAAGTGGCATAGGTCTAAAAGATATTGGCTATTATTTTCCTGATACAGATGAAAAATATAAAGGTGCAAATAGCATAGAACTATTAAAAGACGTACTAAAAATGGCAAAGGAAAGGGGTTATGTTGTATATAACGTTTCTGCAACCATTATGGCAGAAAAACCAAAACTACTAAACTTTATTCCTTTAATAAAAAGCAAATTAGCAAGCGTTTTAGGCATTGAAGAAAGTTTTGTTGGAATTACTGCCACCACCCTAGAAGGTTTAGGCTTCGTTGGCAGAGAAGAAGGCATTTGCGTTAACGCAGTAGTTTCTTTAATAGAAGAATAAAAGTTTTTACGTAAAAAAAGGTGGTTAAAAAACCACCTTTTTTAATTTTTATAATTTTACCTGTAAAATAAAACTAATTAAACGTATAAGAAGTTTGGTTAGCAATTAAAACGTTCGTTCCAATTGCGTCTTTCCAACTATCTTTTTTCATTACTTGCAACAATTCTTCAAACGATACTTCACCTATATCAGTTTTACCGGTAAGTTCATAAATAAGTTGACCCACATAATCAAGATTTATTAGGCAAAGAGAAACGGTTATAGTTTTGCCTTTCATTTGGTCGCCTTCAAGACCTCTAAACACGCCACAATCAAATTCTTTAACTAAAGTGCAAATATTATAATAATCTTGTGGCAAACCAACTGAAGTTAACATAAATAGCGTTTGCCCTTCTGGAAGTGCAATAGGGTTACCAAAAGCAAAGCTCATTCCGCCGTAGTCTCCCCATAAACCAAGTTCGCCGTATTCAACTGCTTGGTCGCATTCAATTACGAAATCGCAAACCCAGTTTTTGTAAGGGCTTTCTTCAATGGTTTCTTCCGTATCGGTTGCAGTAAAGGTCCAAGCCGCCTCAACTTCTACAGGGTTAGGAACGTTATCAGGAAATGGAATACCATTCATATCTGTGGTAAGAGGTGCTATATTCGTAGGCAACTTATCTTCAGCATATCTAGTAATAATTGCATCTGGTCCAGTATAGGCATTTCCTTGAATTGCTTCAACCATATAAGTAATCGTGCAAGTTTTTCCTTCATATTGTTTACCTGCGCCATCTGGAAGTTCAATAGAAACTTCAACGTCTTCTAAAGTGTTGCCAACTTCTAAAGCTTGCCAAGTTGTAACGTATTCGTTGCCGTCATAATTTTGTTTATCTGCAATATTAACTTTTAAACCTGCAAATAAGCCGTCGTCGTTTACACAAGAAATAACGGTGCGATATTTCACCATAATCGTGCTTTCGTTAGCAACGGTTATATTAAATTTAACACCATCACCTTCTGTAACGTTTGAAAGCGTTAAACCCTCGTTCGTAAAAATTGCTACACCACCGAACATATTGTCACCTAACGCATAGCTAGCATCGTTTAAACTTTTAGTTTGTAAAGAACTTTGGTCAATCGTAGCAGTTACGTTAATTTTAGCAGAAGTTACTGCTATATTCACTTTACTTTCACTTGTTGAAAGTGCAAACGTTCCGCCAACCATTAAACTTAGACACATAATGATTGTTAAGATTGACGTAAATATTGTTTTCCTTTTCATTTTTTCTCCTATTAATAGATAGTTCCACAAAAAATAGCGGAATTATCGCAAAGTTTTAATTTCTTGTTCTAAAACAACAAACGTAAACGTACTTAAGAACGTTAGTGCTATAAGCGCTGCGCTTACGAACGTTATTAAAACGTTCTTTACTTTGTTGCTAATTGTTTTTTAATATTTTTATATTTCTTTAAAATAATCTCGCAAAAAAATCACTTATCGCATTTTCCCATAAGACCAATTCTTCTTCCCAGGGAATACCTTTAATAAAAGCAACCGTTATAGTCAGCAAAGCATACAATGCAGTGGCTAATATAATTGCAAAAACTACGTACTTTAAAACTTCTAAAACCTTCATAACTCTTCCTTTTCTATAAAGTAATCATAGTTTAATAAGGGGTTAAATTACCACAAGTTATTTCACTATTATTTTACTGTAACCTTTTGAATGTCACCAACTACTTAAATTTTTACTTATTTATCTTTATGGAAAAACAAGTCCGCCATTACTTAGGTCAATATCTCCACCAAGAATTATGTTGCCTTCTCCATTATTAATAGCATCTTGAATTTCATCTCCACTATTAACAACAACGCCAAAATCTACGTTACCAAGAGTGCTTTCAGTAACTAAATCGGCAACGTTTTCTTCGGTAAGTTCTACACCGTTAAGATTACATTCGTAAAAAACAACTTCAGCTCTTGGATCTAACCCGTGACCTTCTTCAAAAGTACAATTTACATATGAAGTTGGCGCATAAGGACGGCTATAGTTGTAACCAGAACCTTCACCAAAAATACAGTTTGTAAACTTAGCGTCGCCAAGAGTTGCAGCAAAACTGGTCCAACCATAGAATTTACAATCTGTCGCTTCTAAACCACTATTAGTACCTTGGTCACAACTAATTGTATACGTAGTTCCAGTAGTAGTAACGTTTTCTAAGTATACTTTGCCACAAACAGTACTATTATGGTTAATAAAGATACCACGGAAAGAACCTGTTACCGTTATATTTTTTATCGTACCACCAGTAATGTTTATACCACTATCCCAAGTGCCACCTGCACCTTTTACGTCAAGAATATAGCCGTTGCCGTTAAGTGTTTGATTGTTTTTAACGTTAACGCCAGTTGTACCATAGGCATTACTCATTTTAGCAGGGTCTATTTTAATATTGTTTTTAAATACTATTTCTTTAGCAATTCCATTTTCTAATGCAGCAACTAATTCATCTGCAGTACCTACGAACGCTACGTTTTCTAAACCAGAAACAAGTGTAAAGTTACTAAAGTTTTTAGTAGCAAAAGTAATTTTGCCGTTTACTGCATCGTAGTAGAATTCGTGGTGTTCATTAACTTCTTGTTCACTTGCAACAAAAGTCATAGCAACGCCTGAGTGGAACAACACAACCCCTGTAAGGTTTTTAGGTACTTCCATCGTAACTACGACAGGAGTTTCGTTTGTTTCATCAATTTCAGGAATTTTTACTTCAAACGCATAAGCAGTATTGCCGTCTTGAAGTTCAAAATAACCAGTTTGAACGTTTGTATCGTTGCTCTCATCTAAATCTTCAACGTTTAGTGTAAGACCTATTTCGCCATTTTTAATTGCTGTGCCTACAAAAACTTTCGCTTTGTTGCCATTAGCATCTTCTACTTCTTTATCTACTGTAGTTTGGCCTTCTCCATTCACACTTACAACGTTAGCATTGCCTTGAATTGCTTCTACTTTGTAAGAAATAGTGCAAGATTTTTCTTGATAAATATTACTTGCATCTTCTGGAAGTTCAATAGTTACAGGCACTATAGCATCAGCAGAACCAACTGTAAGTGCTTCCCAATTAGATACTACTCTTGCGCTATTATAATTTTCTTCATCAATACT
Organism: Christensenellaceae bacterium; assembly: GCA_045655065.1. Classification (GTDB taxonomy): domain Bacteria; phylum Bacillota; class Clostridia; order Christensenellales; family Borkfalkiaceae; genus UBA1259. The sequence goes on along the minus strand of JAZOOP010000030.1, from coordinate 2,085 downwards.
AATATTAAGACCTGCAAATAAGCCGTTATCGTTTTCGCAACTAATAATTGTGCGATATTGAACGGTTACGTTACTTTCGTTTTCAACTACTATATTAAATTTTATTCCATCGCCTGGAACAAAGTTTGTAAGGGTTAAACCCTCATCATTAAAGGTTGCAACACCTTCGTACATATTTAATGCACCTTGAGTGTATTGGGTATCGTATAATTTTTTAGTTGAAACGGAAGTTTCATCAATGCTTGCAACAACGCTTACTTTACCCGAACTAACAGCAATATTAACGTTGCTTTCACTTGTAAATAAAGCAAACGTTGCACCAGTAATAAGACTTACGCAAAGCATAATAGCCAATATTGCCGAAACAACAACGTTTCTTTTTATTGTTTTATTCATAATCTGTCCTCCTATTTTTTGCTTTTATTTATTATGAATTAAATTTTTAATTTGCCGTGGTTTTTTGAACGGCGTTTACTAATAAGTCAAATATAACTTCTTTATCTTGCGCATCGTTGTTAACGTTGTTATCGTTAATGAACTGAATTTTAACGGTAAATTCTTTTGCAACTTGATTTTTTGCCATAGTTTGTGTGGCAATAATTGCTTGTCCATTCGCTACGTATTGGTCAAGTGTCCCCTTGTCTTCGCCGTCAATATAAACTTTCAACTGCTCTGCCAAAGCATTACTTGCGTTTGTCAACTTAATAATAACGTCGTACGTAAAGGCTACGTCGCCATTATTTGTAAGCCTAAGTTTTGCTTCGTATTCCGAACATGGTACTACTTTTTCATTTCCAATACCAAAAACGTTATTATCTGCGGTGTTCGTGTCGGTAAAATCAACTATCGTCGTATCTGGATTGGTCGTTACTAAATATCCATTTTCGTTATTTAGATATGTTTTAGTAAGGCTAATTCTTTCTAGTTTCACGTTAAAAATACCCGATGTTAAATGATTTTCAACCGTTACGTTATCACTCCACAAAGCATACGTTCCACCAACAATCATCGTTGCACATAACATTATCATTACGCACGTCATAAGTAGTGTTCTAACTTTGCTCTTGCCCATCTTGTTTGTCCTCCTTGTTCAGTTTTATCTATTTCACTTGATTTCAAGCGATTGGATATTAAATTAATTATGTAAAAACACGTTCTAACGAGAACGTTGCTTTTCTTTTCTGCGAAGTTTTGCTTGCTCTTTTTTGTACTCTTTTTCTTCTTGAATTGCTTTAACCGCAATACCAATACTATCTTTTACTGCTTCGCACGAAGCGTCGTCCACAACCTTTATAATTGCAGGTGCTTGTTTCATAGCAACTTTATTGTCGTTAACGTACGCCTTAAAAGTTAAATTTGAAATTACAAGTTCGCAAATAATTATTCCGCGCTTAATTTTTAGTTTTACAAGACTACTTAAGCCTACCTTGTATTCTTCATAGTTAGCGTTCTTTATTCTTTTACTTCCTTCTACAGACATAGCACATTTAACTATTTCGTCGTAATAGCCCTTATAGGCAGATGAAAGTTCTAAATATTTTTCATCAAGCGTTTGCGTAACTGCAGAAAACACTACTGCTGAGTTGTCTGTGGCTATTGTTTGAGAAAGGTCTTCAATGGTGGTAGTTGCTACTTCTTCTTTAGGTGTCGTTATTTTTTCTTCAACCACTGCATTGTTAGTAACAGCTACTTCTTCGTTAGCTACGTTGAGTTTTTCCTGTGGCTTTTCTTCTGGTTTTTTTTCTATAACAACGTTTTTTGCGTTTCTCTTTTCACGGCGTTCTTTTCCATCTTCAATAACGTCGCGTGCTATAACGAACATACAAATCATTCCCATTAAAATAGCCATAATCATAAATACGTATATAAGTTCTGTCATTTTTTCTCCCCCTTATTTTGTTTCATTATTTTTTATATTTTCTTCATTATTGTTGTTTTCTACGGCTAGCGTTATATCCGTATTATCTTTTGATGATGAAACATCTTTTTCCTTTTCTTTTAACTCGGCAAGTTGACGTTTTAATTCTTCTATTTCTTCTTCTTGTTTTTTCTTTTCTGCTTGTAATTTATCTTTCTTTTCTTTTC
>JAZOOP010000029.1:0-2807 GCA_045655065.1 Christensenellaceae bacterium | reverse complement strand
TTTTTATAACCTTTTTGCCGTTGATAATTTTAGAAGAAATGCTGATTACGATAAGGGGTTATATACCTTTCAATCTATTGGCTCGGTTGCTATTTGCGAAGTGGTTGAAAAAGGCGAAAAACTGTTAGATTGTTGTTCTGCCCCGGGTGGAAAATCTATTAGGCTTTCATATAAATTTAAAGAAGTTGTTTCATTAGATATTCACCCACATAGGGTTTCTTTAATTGAAGACTATGCAAATAGAATGAATAGAAAAAATATTACGGCTAAACTGCAAGACGCTAAACTTTTTAGGGAAGACTTTGTAGGTGTTTTTGATGCAGTTTTATGTGATGCTCCTTGTAGTGGTTTAGGCGTAGTTAACGACAACCCAGATATTAAACTAAATAGGGAAGAAAATAGCATAAATGAATTAAACAAAGAACAACTTTCTATATTAAAAACAGTATGTAAATACGTTAAGAAAGGTGGTTTTTTATATTATTCTACATGTTCTATTTTACAAAAGGAAAACACCGAAATTATAAATAAATTTTTACAATGTGAAAAAGGTTTTGTTTTAGAAGATATTTCTAGCATGTTACCACACCTAAAACTAGGTAAAACTTTGCAATTTTTACCTAATATTTCTAACGGGGTTGGTTTTTTCGTTGCAAAATTAAGGAGGGTTAATTAATGGATAGTTTGCTTTCTTATAGTATAATTAACTTAAAGGAATTAATGCTTAGCCTTAACGAAAAACCTTACCGTGCCGAGCAAATTTTTAAATCATTACATAGTGGCTTAAATTTTGATGAAATGACAGATATTTCTAAAGATTTAAGGCAAAAATTAGGTAGTTTATTTATTGCTCAACCGGTTAAAATTCATAAGTCTATTAAATCTGTTGACGGAACGGAAAAGTTTTTATATTTATTAGAAGACGGCAACGTTGTTGAAGGTGTTTTAATGAAATATAAATACGGCTACACCCTTTGTGTTTCTACCCAAGTTGGTTGTAGAATGGGGTGTAAGTTTTGTGCATCTGGATTATATGGTTTAGTTAGAAACTTAACTAGTGGCGAAATTTTAGGGCAAGTTATTGCTGTTAATAAATATTTGCAAGGTGGAATAGGCGAAAAACGTAAAATAATTAACCTTGTTTTAATGGGTAGTGGCGAACCTTTAGACAACTATGAAAACACCATAAAATTTTTAAGGCTAGTTAGCGAAAAGGGTGGAATTAATATAAGTCCAAGAAATATAAGTTTATCAACTTCGGGGCTTGCAGATAAAATTAATAAATTTATAGAAGAAAATATTCCGTTAAATATAACAATTTCTTTGCACTCTCCGTTTGATGAAGAAAGAAAAGAAATTATGCCTGTAGCAAAGAAATACTCTATTAAAAGTGTTTTAGATGCTTGCGAAAATTATTTTAATGCAACAGGAAGAAGATATTATTTTGAGTACGTTTTAATTAACGGAAAAACTAATACGGAAAGGCACGCAAAAGAGTTAATTTCTTTACTTAAAGGTAAGCCTTGCCATATAAATTTAATTAGGCTTAACGAAGTTAAGGAAAACGACCTAAAATCGGTTACTGATAAAGATGCTTATAGGTTTTTAGGACTATTAGAAAAAGAAGGGCTTTCTGCTACGTTAAGAAGAAAAATGGGTGCTGATATTGACGGCGCTTGCGGGCAATTAAGACAAAGATATTTAGAGGAAAATAACTAATGACGGGTATTGTAATTAAGGTAAGTTCTAATAGGTATTTTGTTAACGTAGAAGAAAAAACAATAACCTGTTTTGCTTATGGAAAACTAAAAGAACAGGGCATAAAGGTCGGCGATAAAGTTTTATTAGAGAAAGATAGTATTACAAAAGTTCTTCCAAGAAAAAACGACCTTGTTAGACCAAGTGTTTCTAATATTGATGCAGTTGTTATATTAGTTGCTACCTTGCCTAAACCAGACTTTCTATTAATAGATAAACTAATTATTAACGCTGTACAGTTAGGTGTAGAAATTATTTTTGTAGTTAATAAAAACGATTTAAATGCTACATTTTTTACAGAGTTTTGCGAGCAGTATAAAGACGTTAACGCTAAATTTTATAGTATAAACACTATAACAAAAGATGGTGTTGAAGAAGTTAAAAATGCCCTAAAAGGTAAACTTTCTGTTCTTGCAGGGCAAAGTGCCGTTGGCAAAACTTCTTTCGTTAACGCATTGTTTAACCTAAACTTAAAAACGGGCGAATTAAGCGAAAAAATAAGTAGAGGCAAGCACACAACAACAAGTTCTAAAATATACGAGCAAGATGGAGTTAGGGTTATAGATTCCCCGGGTTTTGCCGTTGTGTATGCCTCTATACATCATAGGGATATACAAGATTATTACGAAGAATATTTAGATTATGCACCTAATTGTAAATTTAGGGGTTGTAAGCATATAGAAGAGCCTAATTGTGCCGTTAAACAAGCCGTTGAAGAAGGAAAACTTTCTAAAGAAAGATATAATAGATACATTGAAATTTATAAAGAATTATTAAGGAGAAAAGAAAATTATGATTAAAATTGCACCATCATTTCTTTCTGCCGATTTTTCACGTGCAGGGGAAGAAGTTAAGGCTATTACGGAAGCGGGAGCAGATTATATCCACCTAGACGTTATGGACGGAAGTTTTGTAAAAAATATGTCTTTTGGGCCTAAATTCATTAAGGAAATTAGAAATTATTCTAAGGCTGTGTTTGACTCTCATTTAATGATAGTTAATCCTTGGAAATATATAGAAAACTTTGCAGACGCTAAGTCGGATCGTAG
>JAZOOP010000028.1:0-33712 GCA_045655065.1 Christensenellaceae bacterium | reverse complement strand
GGATTGCCATTTATTTGCCCCGGACATCTGTCCGAATGAAAATTACAGAAAAAAGACATTTTTATCCTCCTTTTATCTTTCTTATACAATATATGTTTTAGCAAAGCGTTTATGCTACAAAAAATTGTAAAGAAAAACTCACCCGTTTATTAGGTGAGCTTTTAGGTAGGTTTATTTATAATTTTTTATTTATAATAAAGTTCGTTACATTTTTTAACTAAATAGTCTGCCATTTCTTCTTTAGTAGAACATATTTTTTTAAGTTGGCTAAATTTAATAGGCGCATCAAAAACGTAAACTTTTTCTTTTATTTTAAAGTAAGAAACGTAAATAGGAACGTCTATACCTTCTTTTTCACATTGTTTGGCAAATAGCACGAACCCTGCAAAAAAGCCTTTTAGTTGTTCGTGGTAGCCCCCGTCGGAATCTTCTGGGAAAATTACAACGTTTTCGCCTTTCTTAATGGCGTCTACACTTTCTCTAACGGTTTTTAAAAACCTTGTATCTTTATATGTAGAAATTAAGTTTAATCCCTTATAGAAAATGTAGGTTAACGGGCTAGCAAGCAAGCAAAATAGCCTTGCCAAGAACAAATTCCAATGTTTCTTTTCGTGGTAGTAAACTTTGGTTTGATATTTATATAACCTAACAAGCCCTTCGTTCATTTCTGCCGTTCCCCAAAAACGAACAGGAAAATCGCAACGCAATTCTAAACTCATAGGAGCATCTGTTCCCTCGTGGTTAGAAAGAATAATTGCGCCGTTAGTAGGTTTTTCGCCTAAATACCTAAACTCTGGTTGTGGATACCTGCCACGCATTAAAAACTTAATGCAGTTATACCACCATTTTCTTTTTTGTTTAAACTTTTTTTCTTTCTTTTGCATATTTACATTATGAACTAAAACTTGTTTTTTTCCAAGAGAATATAAAAATACAACTCTACAAAAACATAAAAACGGCTTAAAATTATTCTACCACAGAGAGAATTGCTTATTTTGTTGACTTTTATATCTTTTTTTATTAAAATATAGGTATGAAAAAAGCAACGGAAATAGTAACAGAAAATTTAATTAAATTAAGAAAACAATTTGGCTTTTCTCAAGTGGAACTTTCGCAAAAAATAAATTATAGCGATAAGGCGATTTCTCGCTGGGAAAAAGGTGAAGTTATACCTAGTATAGACGTGTTAGAAAAACTTTCCGAAATTTACGAGATAAAAATAAGTTATTTTTTTGAAGAACACCTAACCGAAGCGGAATTTAAACTTGCCGAAAAAACTTTTAACCTACACTTATATATAATGTTTTCATTGGTGTTGGTTGTATGGTCAATTGCCGTTCTACTATTTTTTATTATAAAAACACAAGTAGGAGAATATTATTTTCCTGCGTTAGTATGGGCGTTACCTATAACACTTTTTGTTATATCGTGGTGTTGCAAATACTATTTTAATAATAAAGGTTATTTTGCAACTATTTCTTTGGGGTATTGGTTTACCTTAATTGGAATTTACTTTCAGTTGTTTACACTTAACCTTTGGCCAATTTTCTTTTTTGGAATACCCGTTCAAATTTATTTAATATTAAAGTCTTTACTATCTAAAATAAACGGCGAAAAACAAAAAGATAGTAATACTGCTAAAAAAGTAGAACTTTTCTTTTCTAGAAAGAAAAAATAATTGGTTAAATACTTGTAACATTATTAAAGCCCACCGAACTCGGTGGGCTTTTGTTTACCTAAAATTATGAATTATTTTCTGTTAACACCGGTTTTAATTGCTGCTTCTTTTACAGCGTCTGCAACCGTGCCTGCAACTCTACTATCAAATACAGAAGGAATAATATATTCTGGGCATAAATCTTCTTCACTAACTAAAGAAGCAATTGCTTTAGCGGCAGAAATAATCATTTCTATATTTATATCGCTTGCTCTACAATCTAATGCACCACGGAAAATACCAGGGAACGCAAGAAGGTTGTTAATTTGGTTAGGGAAATCTGACCTACCTGTACCAACAACTTTAGCACCTGCTTTTAACGCTAAGTCTGGCATAATTTCAGGTGTTGGGTTAGCCATAGCCATAATAATAGCGTCTTTGTTCATAGATTTAACCATATCTTCACTAACAACACCAGGGCCTGAAACGCCAACGAAAATATCTGCACCCTTCATTACTTCAGCAAGCGAGCCTTTCTTTAAGCCCTTGTTAGTAAATTCTGCAATTTCATCTTTACTAGCGTTCATACCTTCAGGTCTACCTTTATAAATAGCACCATTTCTATCGCACATAATAACGTCTTTAGCGCCCATTTCTAGCATAAGTTTTGCAATAGCAACACCGGCAGCGCCAGCACCACTAAATACAACTGAAACGTCTTCCCACTTTTTGTTAACTAACTTTAATGCGTTAATACAAGCGGCAACACAAACTATTGCTGTACCGTGTTGGTCGTCGTGGAAAATAGGAATATCTACTTCAGGGTCTTCTTTTAGCCTTTTTTCAATTTCAAAACATCTTGGAGCAGAAATATCTTCTAAGTTAACGCCACCAAAACTACCTGCTAAAAGTTTAACCGTTTTAACTATTTCATCTACGTTCTTACTTCTAACGCATAGTGGAATAGCATTTACGCCACCAAACGTTTTAAATAGTAGAGCCTTACCTTCCATAACAGGCATACCTGCTTCTGGGCCAATATCGCCCAAGCCTAAAACGGCAGTTCCGTCTGTAATAACTGCAACCGTATTGCCCCTAGCAGTAAATTCAAAAGATTTATTATAATCTTGGTTAATAGCCAAACATGGTGCAGCAACACCAGGTGTGTATGCTAACGATAAATCTTCTTTTGTTTTTACTTGTATTTTGGAAACAACTTCAATTTTTCCTTGCCATTCGCCATGTAAGCGAAGTGATTCCTTTGCGTAATCCATAATAAATTTCCCCTTCTCAATATATATTTTTTTTAATTAAAAGCATTATAAATTGCTTTAATACACTTTTCGTAATCTTCGTTGTTAACACCAATAATAATATTTAATTCCGAAGAGCCTTGGTCTATCATTTTAATATTTATGCCGTTTTCTGCAAGAGCCGTAAATATTTTAGCAGCAGTACCAGCCCTTCTTGCCATACCATGGCCAACCGTAGCAATTAAAGAAACGTTTTCTATAACGTGAACAAAATCTGGGTTAACGCTTTCCCTAATTTCGTTAACAAGGTCAGATAAAATTCCTTTTAGTTGTGCGCTTTCTAAAATAATAGAAACTGTATCTATACCAGATGGTACGTGTTCAACGCAAATGCCGTGGTGTTCTACAACAGAAAGAACTTTTCTAATTAAGCCAACTTCTGCGTTCATATTAGATTTTTCTATAAATATAACGGTAAAATCTTTTTTACCGGCAATACCAGTAATAACTGAATCTTCTTGTTCTACGTATTTGTCGGCAGGAACAATCATTGTGCCTTTATCTTCTGGCTTAAAGGTGTTTTTAATGTTTATAGCAATTTTTCTTTTCATAACAGGGAAAATTGCTTCAGAGTGAAGAACACTTGCACCCATATAAGAAAGTTCCCTTAGTTCTTTATAGGTTAATTGTTTAATAACTTTTGCTTCTGGAACTATTCTTGGGTCGCACATTAAAAAGCCACTAACGTCAGTCCAATTTTCGTATAAATCTGCACTAACACCCCTTGCAATAATAGAACCTGTAATATCGCTACCACCTCTACTAAAGGTTTTAATATTGCCTTGGTTATCTTTACCATAAAAACCAGGAATTACTGCAAATTCAACGTTTTCTAGTTTAGTAGAAACCATATCGTCGGTATATTCTTCGTTTAACCTACCCTTGCTATCAAACCTAACAAGTTCTTTTGCGTCAACAAAAGTTGCACCTAAATATTCAGCCATAACTCTTGCACTTAAATATTCCCCACGAGAAGCAGTAAAGTCGGCACTTTTAATTTGGTCTATTTGCTTTTCAGTTTCTTCTAAAATGCTATTAAAATCAAAGGTTAAGCCTAAATCTTTAACAATTTCGCTAAAACGTTCTTTAATAATAGCAAAACTTTTTTTGCAAGTTCCCGTTTCTATAACTTCGTCGTAACATTTATAAAGAGTATCTGTAATTTTTATATCTGTTTTAAATCTTTTACCAGGTGCAGAAACAACTATGTATTTTCTTGCTTCATCTGCATTAATTATGCTTTTTACTTGAGCCATTGCCTTGGCATCTGCCATAGATGTTCCACCAAACTTACAAACTTTTATCATTTTATTTTTCTTCCTTCTAGGTAATATCTTTTTTCAATTCCTTCGCCCATAGAAAAGGTTTTTCTTGGCAAAGAGCCGTTTTTAGAAACGTATTTAAATAAATCGCATTTATCTAATTTATTAAACAAAATACCAATAGTATCTGTAGAACCTTTACAAAGGTTTTTTAGGTTTTCTTCGCCGTGAACGTAATCTACAAACCCACCGTTTTTAGCAATAAATTCTTTAATATAAGCATCTATATTGCTAATAGAAGTTGGCAATGCAACGTTGTTTTCAACAAAAGTAACTTCTTCGCCAAAAGTTAAATAGTAGGTTGCATCTACCTTTTTAAGCCCTTCTAAAAACTCTTTTTTCTTTTCTAACTTCAAAAACCTAAAAATAGGTTCAAAGTAAATGCCGTCGTCGTAGATATTGTTAACTTCGCAAAGTGCATACCTTGCAGGGTGAGTTTTTATTTCTTCTTCACTTAAATTCTTTTTTAAATTTTCCCAATGAGTTTTTGCCGTTGCTAAAGAGTGGTTTCCGTCGCCTACAGCAAACATAAATTTATCGTTAGAGCCGTATTTACTAATTAGGCGGTCTTCTTCAATAAGTTTGTTAAAGGCATTTTCTATTTCAACATAATCTTTAATAAAATAGCCTTCTATATGCCCACCATTCATATTTAAATCAAAATCGTAAATCTTTTGATAGTTAGCCCTATTTTCATATAGTTTTTCGGTTATTTCTTTTTTCTCATCATCAAATAAAACCATTATGTGAGGGAATTCTAAACTTGCGTCTTTTCTAATTTTTAACCTTGGAGGAATTCTTTCTTCAATAGTTCCTTCAGTCGCCCTAACAAGTGGTTTTTCGCCTTTTTTATAACTATAACAATCTAAATCTATAGCACCAACTAAACCAATTCTTTTTTCTACGAAAGCCGTTTTTCTAACGGTTAAAATAAAACCTTTTTCTAACTCTTTAAAAACACCTTGATTAAAGTAGTTTATAATGTTTTGGTTAATTTTTTCTACCCTTTTTTCTAAATTATCTTCTAAATATATTTCGGGTAATATGCAGTTTAGTAAAGAAGGTTTATTTTCAACTAAACTTTCTAATTTATTCCAATATTCTATTTCACTAGTAAATTGGTCGCAGGCAATAACGGAAAAAGAAGTTTTATCTTCTACGTTAGGTATTAAAATGTTGGTTGCGTTAAAAACTTTTAAATTTTCCATAACTAAATCTCTTTTTTATAAATAAATAACTAAAACGGTAAAAATGGAAAGAAGCACTGCTAAGCAAGCAATGCCGAAGGCACGCCAAAACCTTTTAGAATTTTCTTTTTGAGTTTCTTTGTTTTGCAATTCTTTATAATCTTTCATATTATCACCTTAAATTACTTTATATCTTGCCAATAATAATGTTCTAAAGTTTTTCTTAACAAAGTAGCATCTGCATACCTTGTAATTTTACCTGCACTAGCAATTGAAATAATACCCGTTTCTTCTGAAACTATAATAGAAACAACGTCAAACGTTTCGGTAACACCTATGCCTGCCCTATGCCTTGTTCCTAAATCTTTAGGAATGTTTTCAATGTTTTGCGAAAGTGGTAAAAAGCAACCTGCAGAAACGATTTTAGTTCCACTAATAATCATAGCGCCATCGTGAAGTGGGGTTTTTGGAAAGAACACACTTTCAATAAGTTCAGAACTAATATCGCTATCCATAGTAACGCCACTTTCTAAAATTTGGCTAGGTATATTGTTGTTAGATAAAACTATAATAGCGCCAATATCGTTTTTAGAAAGGTCTTGTAACGCTTTAATAATTTCGGTAATGCTCTTTTTAATTTTTTCTTCATCAAAGAAAGCATTTTCTGCACGTTTAATATCCATAAGTTTCATATTTCTTCTAGTCCAAATAATTCTTTTGAACTCTACTGAATATAAGTTGACAATAACTATAACGAACACAGCAGGAACTATTAATAAAATTACCCCGCTAACGTCTTTGTTAAACAACAAAATACAACCCGTTATTAAGGTTACTAAAAAAAGCAATAGCACAATTTCGCCAGATTGGTTATCTAGTAAAAATTTAATTAAGTAATAATACAAAACGGCGAAGGCAATAACACTTACTATAACTGCAATTAAATAACCATAATCGGTAGATATTTTACCTATTAAGTCATTAAATCTTTCAATTAATTCCATAACCGTTAATCCTCCATAATTATTTTGAATAGTGAAAGCCAAAACGCTTCGTCTACGTCTAGTTGCCCACTTTTAATTTTATAGTCTGCATCAGTAAGCATATCTACTGCTTGCTTTAAAGATTTTTTCTTAAAATACCCTGCCTGTTGTTTTGCCTTTTTTGCAGGATATTCGTTTATTCCTAAAAGGTTAGCCGTTTCAGTTAAAGGTTTATCGGAAATAGCAAGGTGGAGTAATTTTCTAAAATAAGAATATATACTAGAAATTAACCTATGTGGTGTTTCGCCTTTACCTAACAGTTCGTAAATAACGCTTAGTGCTTTAGAGTTTTTTCTAGTTCCAATAAAATCAGTTAATTCGTATATTTTATACTCGGTATCTTTAACAACCATTAAATCCACGTCGTTTTCAGTTAACTCTACGTCTTCGCCAAGGTAAGAAATAAGTTTGTTTGTTTCCGTGCTAATTCTAGTCATATCTAGTAAGCAATATTCGGCAATTTTTTCGCAAACCTTTCGGCTAGCAACCTTGTTATTACTTTTAAATTGTGCATCTAACCACTTAACTATTGTGTTAAGGTCTGTACGGCTACAATCTACGTAAACTACGTTTTCTATCTTTTTTAATACTTCGCTTGGTTTTTCGTTTAATATTACCAACAAACTATCGCTACTACTAGAAGAAATATGCTCGTTAATAAAGTTTACTGCATTTTTAGTTGGGTAATATTCCCTTATAATAGTAATTCTTTTTTCGCTCATAAAAGGGTAACTATTTATAGAAGATACCACTTCTTCTACGTTTAGTTTAGCCCCTTCAAAAGTGGCAAGGTTTAAGGTTGGTTCGGTAACGTATAAAGTTTTTAGCAAGTCTAACCCACGCTCTCTAAAAAAAGCGTCTTGCCCTTCAAATAAATAAAAACAATTGTTTTTTAAGTTGTTAATATCTTTTTTGAACTCTATATACTTCAACCCAAACTCTCCCTTTTACTCATTTTAACATTTTATACAAATATTTGCAACAAATAAAATATATTTTAATTAATTATTTTAATTAATTATAGTTAAAAAACAAACAAAAAGTTGCCGTAGGTTTCGGCATCTTTATAAAAACTATTTTTACAATAACTTATTAACTCTAACGGAGTTAAATAGCCGTTAATTTCTTGCAAATAGTTTTCACATAATATAAAGGTAGAATTTTTAATTAAATCGTTGCCGTTAAGTAATGCTTTTTGCCCGTTAGAAATAATATATGCACATTTGTTGTTAGCATTAATTTCCACCCCAAACCCATTAGCACAACTTTTTATTTTTGCGTTGCCAAGGGTAGTTTCACTTAGGCTAGAAAAATTTATTTGCTTAAAGGTTTTGCTAAACGTTAAAAGGTCTAGTTCAGTATAGTCAAATTGAAAATAACAGTTTTCTATTTCTATTAATCTACTAATTTCGTTAAGAGTGTAAAAAGCATTTTCCAAACTTGTGCCGTTTTGAAAAATTACACCCTGCAATACACTATGGTTAAACTTGTTTATTAGCGCAGAAATTTTATAATCATAAATAAAATCGTCGGTTTTACTAATAACTAAAATCGCTTGTGAATTACTAGAAATTATGCTTGCACAACTATAACTATTTCCATACGCATAAACCTTGGTTTTACTATTATAGTTTAGTGTGTTTATTAGGGTAATTAAAACACATAAAACGCTTAAACTAACCGAAGAAATTATTTTAACCATTTTACTAAAATTAAAATAACCAGATGCAATTAGCACTACTAAATAGTATATTAAAACCACAGCCCCAAAGGTAAACCCACTTACAATAAAATATCTATAATCTATTATTGTAATTAAAAAGTTTAATCCTTTAAGAACATAGTTAGGAATAAACAAAAACACTGTTCCCCAACCCGTTATAATGCTTAAAAGGGTTAATAGCAATAACCCAATAAAAATAAAACAAACTACAGGTAAAAGTATAATATTTGCTAATACTGCAAATAGCGAAAATTTACCAAAAGCGTAAAGACAAATTGGTATACTAGCCACTTGTGCAGATATAACCGTTGCAACCGAAGACGCCAACTTTTTAGGTAAAAACTTAAACACTCTTTCTAGTGGTTTAGAAAGAATTAAAATACCCAATACAACCGTAAACGAAAGTTGAAAGCCAACACAAAGCAATTCTACAGGGTTAAATAATAAAATAATTATTGCCGAAATTGAAATAGAACTTAAAGGGTCGTAACGCTTACCTATTGCGTTAGCAAATAGCCCCACCGAACACATTATAGTTGCCCTTATTGAAGAAGATGAAAAGTTGCAAATGCCGGAATAGAACAATAAAACTACAAAAGTTATTATTAATTTAAGTATTCTATTCATAGGAATTTTGCTTAAAATAAAATTTAATACTAAGGCTAAAAAGCCAATATGCAAACCCGAAACGGCAAAAATATGTGCAACTCCTGCATCTCTATAAGAATTTAAAACCTCTTCTACCATAAAGTCGCTATTACCGCAAAGCATTGCGTAGGCTACGGAAAATTCGTTGTAGTCCATACCACCTAAAAGAGCGTTTCTAATTGCTAAATTACACTTTTCAAAAATAGTGGCATAATTACCTATTAAAAGTATATCTTCGCTGTTAACTTTTGCGTAATATTTATATTTATTAGAAAGGTTGTTGCCGTTTATATTGCCTTCGTAAATGCAACTTTTATCTAAAACGTAAGAAGTAAAACAAATTCTATCGCCTAAATCAAAGGTGTTTTCGCCACTAATATAAACTGTAATTTTATAATTAGAACTACCTTCTATTGTGCCCCTAAATTCTAAGTTATTAAGCACCACAACGTTTTCGTGTGAATAACAAGTAGTGCCTGTTACCGTTAAATTAAGCCCACCAAAACTTGCTTTTTCGTAATTGGTAAAATTAGTTGCAAAGCCTAAATTCCCTATAGAAAAAAGCGTAATAAAAACAAAAAGGGCTATTACTTTGCCTTTAACAGAAGTAAAACCCATAAATTTAATGCTTAAAAGTATTGCAAAAGTTAATGAAATTATTATTAAAACAATAAATAGCGCAACGTTTTCTAAACAAAACGCAACGGCTGAAAGTATGCCTAGCACCAAAAACATTGCTAAAAATAAAATTAATCTTTTGTTAAAATAAATTTTCATTTGCTTTTTTATCTTTCGTTGTGTTAAAATAAACACGTAAACTAATATAAGGCCTCATGGTCAAACGGTTAAGACGCAGCCCTCTCAAGGCTGAATTCGGAGTTCGAGTCTCCGTGGGGCTACCAACTTATTTTAACATAATTTGTATTAAAAAACAATATTAAAAAAGCACCTTTTAGGTGCTTTTTATCCTTTGTAATTTATATCTTTTTCTTTTCTATAACGTTCTACTGCCTTTATGTATTTTTCCGAAAGGCTTAAAGTATAACGTTGTTTTTCTTCGTAGTTCATATTGTTATATTTTTCTGTATCGGTAAGCCTACCAATAGCGTTAGAAACTTCGCCCTCTTCGTCTAAAATTCTTTTAACTCTTAAATAAAATTCTTCAAAGTCATCTTTAGTATTTTTAATATCGGCAACAACTCTTTCGGTGTAATATTCTTTTACTTTAGAAACGGAAATGCCACTTTGTTCTGCTTTTTCTAGTTCCTTTTCTAACCCGTTTTTATAGTTTTGCCAAAAACCTTGTTTGAGGCGTTTTTTTGCTTCTTTACAATATTGTTTTAAAGTTTTTTGCTTGTCCATAAGTTCACCTTTATAAATTAATTCTACATTTTTCTACAATTTTTTTAAAAAAATTAACCTACCGATATTAACTTATTCGGTAGGTCTTCTTTTGTGTTTAGCCTTTTATGCTACGTTTTCTAGCAGCTTCTGCCTTTTTCTTTTTCTTTACAGAAGGTTTTTCGTAAAATTCTTTTTTACGTAAGTCGCCAATGATACCGTCTCTTGCGCATTTTCTTTTGAAACGACGTAAAGCGCTATCTATATTTTCGTTTTCGTTTACTCTTACTGTTGACATCTTTTTTCACCTTCCTTTGCCTAAAAGACACATTTTTCAATTAACAAAAATAATTATACAAAAACAAACTTTTTTTGTCAATCAAATATAGCAACTAAAAAATAATTTTTTAAGCAGGTTGCCAGCCCATTTTTTGACCAGATAAAATATGAATGTGCAAGTGGAATACAGTTTGCCCAGCATCTTCACCTTGATTAATAACTAGTCGGTAGCCGTTTTGTAGTTCTAATTCCTTTTCTAAAGTAGGAATTTTAGCAAGGCATTTTTTAACCATTTCTGCTTGTTTTTCGTTCATTTCAGCAAGCAACTTAAAGTGGCTTTTTGGTATACATAAGAAATGGTTTTTAGCCTTTGGGTCTATATCTTTAATAATAATCATATTATCGTCTTCATAAACTTTAGTAGCCGGAATTTCTCCTGCAATTATTTTGCAAAATAAACAATCTTTCATATTAATTTTCTCCACCTTTATATTTAATAATAGCCCCTTCTTCGTAAGGTTTAACTAAAACCACTCTGCCGTTGCCATTAAATTCGTTTTCTTTTACGTAAAGCCTTATATAGTTGCCAGAATACCCTTGCTTGTAGCCGTTTTTACTTTCTTCAAAAATAAAGTATTCTTCTTTGCCTAGTTGTTCAAATATAAATTGTTGTTTGCATTGGGCTTTATGCTTTAATAAAATATCTAACCTATTCTTTTTAATAGAATATTCTAAATCTTTAAGTTTATAAGCCTTAGTTCCTTCCCTTGGGCTAAAAATAAAAGGGTGAATATCGCTAAATTTAACCTTTTCAACAAGTTCTAGGGTTAAATTAAAGTCTTCTTCCGTTTCGGTTGGGTAACCAACTATAATATCGGTAGTAATACCAGCATTTGGGAAATAACTTCTTATTAAATTAACTTTTTCTATAAATTCTTCTCTACTATAGTGCCTATTCATATCTTTAAGCACTTTATTAGAGCCTGCTTGTAAAGATAAATGAAAATGCTCGGCAAAGTTTTTTAAGCCTTTTAAGGCAGTTAATAATTCTTCAGTTATAACGTTTACTTCTAACGAACCAAGCCTAATTCTGCAATCAAACTCTTTTAGTAAATTTACTAAACCCGCTAGGTTTAAGCCTTTATAATTATACGCAGAAAGGTTTATGCCGTTTAATATAACTTCAACTGGGTTAGTTGCTTTAATTTCTTTAATAATGTTTTCTGGGTTTCTGCTTCTCGTTCTACCCCTTAAATAAGGAATAATACAATAACTGCAAAAGTTATTACACCCATCTTGCACCTTTATAAACGCCCTAGTTTTAAGTGTTTTTATTGGTGGCATTTCTTCAAAATCTGTTGGCATATCGTAAATTTTTTCGCCAACGAAATCTATGTTCTCTAAAATTTTATCTTTTGAAAAAGTACCGGTAACTAAACTTACGTTTTTCTTGCCTAAAAAGGCAGTTGCACCCTTTTGAGTAGCACAACCTGTAAAAATTATTTTGGCGTTAGGGTTAAGTTTAGTAATTCTACTTGCCATTTGCCTACTCTTTTTTTCGGCTTCTTTGGTAACTGCGCAAGTGTTTACTATATAAAGGTCGGCATACTCTAACCTATCGCTAACTTCGTAGCCTTTTTCAATTAAGCCTGCAATTAAACCTTCGCTTTCGCTTTCGTTAACCTTACAGCCTAAAGTAAAAACAACTGCTTTCATAATTATTTTACCTGCATTACTAGGCAAGCCCACTCGCCCTTAATTTTTTCTTCCTTAAAGTTAAAGCCGTTTTCTAAATATGCTTGTTTTACGGCGCTTAACCTTTCTTTAAGTATGCCACTTAAAATTATTATGCCTTTTTCGTTTAGGTTTTTAGCAATATCTTTACTAAAGGCAATTAAAACTTCTGCCATAATATTGCAAACTATTAAATCGCCTTTAACGGCGCTATCGTCTAACAAGTTTTTAAGCAAAACTTCGCCGTTTTCAATGCCGTTTAAGTTTAGGTTATGTATTGAAGATTTAACTGCAACTTCATCTATATCAGTTAAAAGCACTCTTAAAGCCCCTAGTTTGCTTGCAGTTATACCTAAAATACCACTACCACAACCAACGTCTATAACCGAAGTATTTTTTTCTACGTACTTTTGTAAAAACTCTATGCACATAGAAGTTGTTTCGTGCTCGCCCGTGCCAAAAGCCATGTTAGAATCTAATAAAATAGTAATTTCGTTGTCTTTAGGGGTATATTCTATCCACTCTGGAACAATTACTACGTTGTTTATATGAAGTGGCTTAAAGTGTTTTTTCCAATCTTCGTGCCAACTATCGCCGTCTATTTCTCGTTTAGAAATTTCTAACGTGCCTAAATCTAGTTCACTATTATTTTTTAGTTCTATTAGTTCTCTTTCTAGTTTAGCAACTAACGTGTTAGCAGTTTCTATTGGCAAATACCCTTTAACTAAAACGATATTATCATTTTTAAAAACTTTTTCATCAATATAGTCGTAGGTTTTATCTGTTTTAGCAAAATTAAGCGCATCTTCCACGTCTAAAACAACCACGCCCGTATCGGAGTAGTTCCATAAAATATCGCTAACTATTTCGCCACCAATATGAGTGGTGTTTACCGTAATTTCTAAAAAATTTGCCATAGTTAATTACTTTTTAATTATTTTTCATATGGGTTTTTACCATACATACTTTCAACGTTATCTTTATACTTTTTCATTTCTGGGCATTGTTTAACGTCCATAGTATTTTCTAGTTGTTCTAAAAGTTTTCTTTGTTCTTTAGAGATTTTTGTTGGAACTTCTACTTTAACAACTATGTAAAGGTCGCCTGTGCCACGATTTGTTTTAATACCTTTGCCCCTAACGAAGAACACCTTACCACTTTGCGTGCCTTCTGGAATAGTATAATCAAAAGTTTCATCTACCAAAGGTATTTTAACCTTACCACCAAGGGTTGCCGTTTTAATGCTTACAGGCACTTCTACGTAAAGGTCAAAGTTTTTACGTTTAAATATTTTGCTTGGCTCTACTTTCATAACAATAATTAAGTCGCCAGCAGGGCCACCGTTAGTACTTGCTTCGCCAAAGCCTGCTTTTCTTATATAACTACCCGTATCTGCACCGGCAGGAATATCTATAGCAAGTTCTTGCCTTACACGTTTATAACCCCTACCCCTACAATCTTCACAACGTTCTAATATTTTTTTACCCGTGCCGTTACACTCTTCGCACGGTCTTACTTGAACAGAACGGAAAAAGCCGTTTGAAGTAGCATATTGAATTTGCCCCGTGCCACCACATCTTTCACAAGTTTTATATGCCGTGCCACCTTTAGCGCCCGTACCAGAGCAACTAGAACAAGGTTCGTTTCTTTCGTAAACTATTTCTCTGTGGCAACCTTTAGCCGCATCTAAAAAACTTAACGAAAGTTCTAGGGTTATATCTTCGCCCTTGGTTTTAGTTTGAGCACGCCTACTGCTACCCCCACCAAAACCACCAAAAATATCGCCAAAAATATCTTCAAACCCGCCAAAGCCACCAAAACCGCCTTGACCACCACCAAAGCCACCCATACCGCCGTTAGGGTCGCCGTAGGTGTCGTAGTTTTTTCTTTTCTTTTCATCAGATAAAACTTCGTGCGCTTCGTTAATTTCTTTAAATTTTTCTGCACACTCAGTATCGTTAGGGTGTAAATCTGGGTGATATTTTTTAACAAGCGTTCTATACGCCTTTTTAATATCGTCTGGTGTAGCATTTTTATCTACACCTAAAATTTTGTAATAATCTTTTGCCATAATGTTTCCTGTAAATTATATTGTAGTATCCGAATTTTCATCGGCTTTAATTTCATTTTGTTCTTTTTTACTTTTTTTCTCTGCAATAGAAAAACGAACTAGCGCTATAACTATAGACGTAGTTATAATCGTATCGGCAATGCTTGCAACTAAATATAGGTTAGAAATGCTGTTTATCAACCAACTTGTTTGGCAACCTAACAGAGTCCATCTATAACTCTTTTCAGAGGTTGTAAAGTAAGCAAAAGCACTAAATATACCTGCCGAGCAAGCCGAAAGCGAAGTCCAATTACTATAAGTAAATACGCAAACTGCTATTTGTAAGGCTAAAAATGCGTAAAGCCAAAATTTAGAGTTTGCCCATTTATGTTTTTCTCTTTGAGCAAATATAAGGTATGCAACAATACCCATAGTGCCAACTAACGCCGTAGTTAAATTTCCGTTTAATACGTAATACGTAACCCAACTTGCAGAAGATAAACAAGCAAGCGTTATTATAACCTTTCTTTTTCTGCATTGACTTTCCCAAATTTTAAAACCAATTGCTAAAACGCCACAAACGTTTACTAGTATAAAATACCAGAACCCTAACGTTTCTGAAAGAAAAGTTGCTATAAAAGCAATATCTATATTAAAAGAAAATAATAAATTGTTCATTTGTAAAAATACCCATAAATTCTTTAGTTTAAGTTATTTTTTTCGTTAGGATTGCTGTTTTCTGCAATATCTTCTTTCTCCGTTGTATGCACTTTTCTAATATCAAAACGATAAATTGCAATACCACAAGAAATTGTACTAAACGAGTCGGAAATAAGTGCTATTGGGTAGAAGAATATTGAGCTACTTATAACCCAAAGAGCCATATGTACGAAAGATATAATTCTATATAGCCTTCCGTTAATTACGTAATATGCAAAAATACCTACAAAGCCTGCTGTAATAGCAAAAATATCTAATATAGAGTTAATTGTAAATATAGCAACTAACGTTTGCGCAATTAAGAATACAAATAACCAAACTATACTTTTTGCCCATTCACAAGTATCTCTACGCATAAAAATTAGCATTTTAATTACGTTTAGCACACAAGTTAAAGAACTTGCTAGGTTTCCATATAAAATAAAATATAATACCCAGCAAATATTGGCTAACGTAGAAAAAAGAAACATAGTGCTACGTTTTTTTACTTGATACTCCGTTACTTTGCAAATTATAGCGCCAATGCCAATAGCATTAAGAATTACTATGTACCAAACACCTATTAGGCTTGTTAATTGGCTAGGCAAATTTGCAATAGAGAGCAAAAATAGGTTTTGCATAAAATATACCTTTCTTTATTAAGCATAAAACTGAAAGGCTTTTATTTTAGCCTTTCAGTATGCGTATTTTTTTATTTATTATTGATGAAATTCATCGTTGCCAGGTTCTTGCGCTGGGCCTTGGCCGTTAGGGTTTGCTTGTTGGTAAATTTTTGCAAAAATTGGTTGAGATGCTTCACTAAGTTTTTCAGTTGCTTTAACAATTCTGTCGTTGTCGTTAGAAGCAAGTTCTTCTTTAGCAACCTTAACTTCTTCTTCTAATTTAGCCTTGTCTTCAACGCTAATTTTATCGCCAAGTTCTTTAATAGACTTTTCAATAGAGAAAATTAAGCCGTCTAATTTATTGTGGTTATCTACCACTTCTTTACGTTTTTTATCTTCTTCTTCATATTGTTTTGCTTCGTTTACAGCCTTTTCAATATCTGCATCTGAAAGGTTTGTAGAAGAAGTAATAGTAATGTTTTGGGTTGTACCCGTACCTAAATCTTTAGCAGAAACGTTAACAATGCCGTTAGCATCAATATCAAAGGTAACTTCTATTTGTGGAATTCCCCTTGGTGCAGGTGCAATACCAGAAAGTTGGAAATTACCTAAAGTTTTGTTGTCTTTAGCGAATTCTCTTTCACCTTGTAAAATATGAATATCTACTTGAGTTTGGTTATCTGCCGCAGTAGAGAATACTTGAGATTTCTTTACAGGAATAGTTGTATTTCTTTCAATTAACTTAGTGCAAACGCCACCTAAAGTTTCAATACCAAGTGAAAGTGGAGTAACGTCTAAAAGTAATACGTCTTTAACTTCGCCAGAAAGTACGCCACCTTGAATTGCTGCACCAATAGCAACGCATTCATCTGGGTTAATGCCCTTAAATGGTTCTTTACCCGTTACTTTTCTAACTTCGTCTATAACGGCAGGAATTCTTGTAGAACCACCAACTAAAATAACTTTATCTATATCTGCATAAGTTAAACCTGCATCTTTCATAGCGTTTTGCATTGGGGTTATGGTTGCCTTAACTAAATCTTCTGTTAACGCATCAAATTTTTGTTTTGTAATATCTACGTCTAAGTGTTTAGGGCCTGTTGCATCTGCCGTAATAAATGGCAAGTTAACGTTAGTTTTGCTCATACCAGAAAGTTCTATTTTAGCCTTTTCTGCTGCTTCTTTTAACCTTTGCATTGCAAGTTTATCGTTAGATAAATCTAAGCCTTCTTTTGCCTTAAATTCTGCAACTAAATAGTCCATAACTCTCTTATCAAAGTCGTCGCCACCAAGCATATTGTTACCTTGTGTTGCTAAAACTTCAAATACGCCGTCGCCAATTTCCATAATAGAAACGTCAAACGTACCACCACCAAGGTCGTAAATAATAACCTTTTGGGTTTTGCCTTCTTTATCTAAGCCGTAAGAAAGTGCCGCAGCCGTTGGTTCGTTAATAATACGAAGTACGTTTAAGCCTGCAATTTTACCAGCATCTTTAGTTGCTTGCCTTTGGCTATCTGAAAAGTATGCTGGGCAGGTAATAACTGCATCTGTAACCGTGCCACCAAGGTAACTTTCAGCATCTTTTTTAAGTTTTGCTAAAATCATAGCAGAAATTTCTTGTGGAGAGTAGTCTTTGCCATCTACACCAACTTTATAATTTGAACCCATATGTCTTTTAATAGATGCAACCGTTCTATCTGGGTTAGAAACTGCTTGACGTTTTGCTACTTGACCAACTAGCCTTTCGCCGTCTTTTTGGAACGCTACTACTGAAGGTGTTGTTCTAGAGCCTTCTGCGTTTGCTATTACTACTGGTTCACCGTTTTCCATAACGGCTACGCATGAGTTTGTTGTACCTAAGTCAATACCAATTGTTTTCATATTTTACTCCTTATTGTTTAAGTTAATTTTTATATTTATTTTGTTACGCTTACTTTAGCGTATCTAATAATTTTTTCTTTAATTTTGTATCCTTTTTGGAATACTTGTTTAACCGTGTCTGGTTCTTCGCCTTCTCCACCTTCAACTTGCATAACTGCTTCAGCAATATTAGGGTCAAAAGGTTTACCCGTTGGGTCTATTTCTTCTATGCCCATATCTAAAAGGGTTTCTAAAAACTTGCGCCTTAAATTAATTAAACCTTCTTTAGTTTTTTCATCTAAGTCCATATTTATAGCCCAATCTAAATTATCGCCAATAGGTAGAATTTTATTTATGGTGTTTACTACACCTTCGTTAAAAGCATCTTGCCAAATTTTTGCGTTTCTTTTTTTGTAGTTATCAAATTCAGCAACGTTTCTCATCCACTTATCTTTATAGTCGTTTGCCGTTTCTTCTGCTTTTAATAAAAGTTCTTTTAAGTTTTCTACTTCTTTTTTAGTAGATTTCTTTGCAGTTTCTTTATTTTGCTCTTTCTTTTCTTCCATTTTTATATTCCCTTATTCTTTATTTCCAACTATATCTTCTAAAATTTTACCAACGGCTTCTAAAACGGAAACAACCTTTCTATAGTCCATACGAAGTGGGCCTATAACGCCGTAAGTTCCTATTTTTTTGCCCCCTACCGAATAGGTTGCAGTAACTAACGAACTATCTTCCGGCATATCTTTCTTTTGCTCGTTGCCTATTCTAACGCTAATTTCAACGTCGTTTTCCTTTTCTTTATCGGTTAAAAGGTTTGCAATGTTTTCTTTACCCGTTAAAACACTTAATAAACCTTTCATTTTTTCGGTATCGTTAACGTTAATATGGTCTAAAATTTTATCTTCGCCTTCTAAGAAAACCTTGCCTTTTTTATTTACAACGTAATCTTCAATAGCGTCCATAACGTTTTTAAATATTTCTTTATACCCAGTAAATTCTTCACTTATTACTGAAGAAAGGTTTATAATTTCACAAAACTTTTTACCCGTAAACAACTTTGCTAAAAGTTTACCGGCTTCTTCTATTTGCTCGTCCGTCATATTTTCAGGTATGCTAATAAACTTATCTCTTATAAGCGTACTTTCGGTTAAAAGCAGTAATAATGCTTGGTTTTTTTTGTGCCTAAAAATATCTATTTTTAATATTACTTCGTTTTCGCTATGAGAGGTACAGGCAACCGAAGTATAATCGGTTAAATCGCTAATAACTTTTACTGCGTTTTGAACTACTTCTTCTAAATTATCTGCATGTTCGGTAAAAGATTTTCTTATTAAACTTAACTCTTTAGAAGTTAGTTTGCTTTTATCCATTAGTTCAGAAACGTAAAGTTTATATGCTTCTATAGAAGGAACTCTACCACTAGAAGTATGTGGTTGGGTTAAATAGCCTAACTCTTCTAATTGCGCAAGTTCGCTTCTAACGGTTGCAGAACTAATGTTTGTTAAATATTTTTCTGTTATAGATTTACTTGAAACGGGTTGTGCGGTAGAAACGTAGTCGTCTACAACAAGTTGCAAAATCTTTTTCTTTCTGTCAGAAAGTTTCATTTGTCCCCCCTTATAACGTTGGCAATATTTACTGCCGTTTGTTAGCACTCGTTTGGCTTAAGTGCTAACTTTGAGTTTATTTTACACTTATTATATTCCTTTGTCAAGGGTTTTACGCAACAAAACCCTTAAAATATTTTTAAAAGTTTTTTGACCTTAAATTTTTAAAAAAATAAAACTTTACCTAATAAAAGATAAAGTTTTTTAGTTTTTTATAATATTCTATTCTAATTCGCCAAGAGCGTTCATAACTATTGCAGTTAAAGAAATGCAAGCCGTTTCTGCCCTTAATATTCTTTTTCCTAGATAAACCGTTTTATAACCTAGTTCGGTGGCTTTTTCAAATTCTTCTTGGCTAAACCCACCTTCACTGCCAACAACTATTGCCGTGCTACCAGAAAGAGTTTTTAACGAAACTTCGCCCTTAGTTGCAAATTCGCAAGCAAAAAGTTTGTTTTCGTAGCCGTTACAAGTTTCTAACGCTTTTTCTAGCGTATTGCAATAACTAATGTTAGGAACAATACTTCTACCACATTGCTTTGCACTTTCTATTGCAACCTTTTTTAGCCTAGTAAGTTTATTTTCGCTAAAGAAGGCGGAAGAAAACTTAGAATCAAAAACCACAATTTCCTTTACGCCAAGTTCGGTGGCCTTTTGAACTACTAGTTCCGTTTTGTCGCCTTTTAGGTAGCCACACATTAGGCATACTTTTTCTTTTGTTTCCGTTTGGCTTTCTTTCTTTTCTATTAAAGATAAAACCAAGCCTTTTTTATTTATTTCTTCTACTTTGCAGTAATATTCAAACAAAGAGTTGTCGCAAACAATTACCGTTTGTTCTTTTTTTACCCTTAAAACGTTAACGGCGTGGTTGAATTCTTCGCCCGAAATAATTAACGGAAAAGTTATTTCATTTACAAAAAATCTTCTAAACTCGCTCATAACACACTCGTTTTTTTCTTATTAGTAAGGACGACTATAATTGTGTTGGCTTTTAATAATTATAACTATATCTTTTTCTTTACCAAAAGTATCTTCGTTAAAAATAGTGTTCTCGTCTAGTTTAACGGTAGTATCTTTTTGCCAAACCCAACATTCAAACTTAAATGCAAGTTCTTTGCAAGTAGGTTTTTTGCTTAATTCATACAAGGTTTCACCTTTTTTCAATTCAAACCAGCAAGGAATATTAGATTCGGGGTCTCTAATATCGTATCTCCAATAGAAATAAATATAGTCTAACAAAGTATCTTCTTCGCATTTAGACCACAAGTTTATAGTTACCGAATAATTTCTTTCCCAAACGGCTTTATAAAATTTGTTTTCTTTAACGCTTGCATCTATAACCAGGTCTTTTACCGGAGTATCCCCGTCTTTTTCTACCCAGCCTAAGAAATTATAAATTTCTCTCGTTGGGCGTTCTATAGCAATGTTTCCGTCTTCTTCTGCACGAACTATCTCTGTGATAAAATTTTCAGGGGCAACGCCACCATCTAAATCAAATAAGCATAAATATTGGTTTTCTTCTAAGCAAATGGCTTTAGCAACAATATCTTTTCTATACCACCAAATAGTATCTTTATTAATAGTTTTGCCTTCGTAAACCCAAAAATCTATTTCTTTGCCATCTGGTGTAGTTAAAGGTAATTCACCAACAGGTTCGCCTATAGATACGGTTTTATATTGCATTTTGCTTTGCTGTACTTGATTACCAAAGTTAAAATAAAGCCTTGTGCTTTGTTCTTGTGCGCAACCAAAAAAAGAAATAGAAGATAACATAACTAAAATAGTTAAAACAATACAAAAACAACGTTTTAATTTTGCCATATTCTTTTCCTCCTTTGTGCCATTATTTTAATTGTACACTATAAACTTTATTTTGTCAAACCTAAAGTAATAAGTGTACTCTACTTTTCCCTAGCATTTTTTACACTTTATACTTAGCCATTATTTTTAGCAAAATACCCAAGCCTTCGTTAATTTTTTCTTGTTTATCTGTTCCGTTTTCTGCCAAAATTAAGTTATGCTTTAAGTCTTCTACTTGCCTTTTTTCTTGCGAATTTAAGTTGTAAAACCCAAGCCTTTCTAACACGTTTTTAACGTGCGAATAGTTAGGCTCGTTACCTTTTTGCTTAACGGGCTCTTGTGGAGTTGCCACTAACCTAAAAGGTTCTTCTAAACCATTAGTTTCCGTTTTGTTTTGGTTATAAATTTTATTATCTAATGTATTAATAAATTTTTTATGTGTTTCGTTAACAAAAAACTTTTCTTTTTCTAAGTTTTCTTCTTTTTTAATAACTGCACCATACCCAACAAAAGCCAACGATATTCCAAGGTTTATAAATGCAAAATAACACAACAAAATAAATTTATTTGCTAAAAGTAATAGTACTATTTCTAGCCCGTTTACTGCTAGAGTTTGTAAAAAAAGTTTAATTATTAACCCTTTATACTTTTTTCTGTTTAGCAAAAACATTATGCCGTTAAAAATTGTTAAAAGAAAACAAAAAATAACTAAAATATCTAAAAAAACTATACTATTTAACAAATTTATTACAAAATTAATAATCATAATAAGTTTTATTATAAATAAAAAAGCCAAAATAATTTGGCTTTTTTTATATTATTTTAAGTTATTTAGTCTATAACTATAACTTCGCCCGTCTTTAACGAAACAAGGCAGGTTTTTACAACCTTTTTGTTTAATATTTTATTAGATGCATACTCGTAAAGTTTAACTTGTTTTTGGTATTTTTCTTTTAATACTTCTTTAGAAAGCGAAGAATATTTATAGTCTACTATATAAACTTCGTTTTTGCTTTCGTCTATAGCCATTAAGTCAATAACCCCTTGAAGTAGCACTTCTTCGGTAGAATTAACGCTTAAAATTTGGCTAGCAGGTATACCTATAACAAAACTTTTTTCTTTGTAAAGTTCTTTACCTTTTAACGCTAAAAGTTCTGGGTTTAATACTGCCTTTTGTAAAAGAGTAAGGTCTACTAAATTAACTTCTTCGCTAGTTAAAATATTTTGCTCTACTAAACTACTCGCAATTTTTTCTATAGGCGTACCGTCAAAATTATAGTATTCCATAATTTTATGTGCAACGATACCTTGCTGAGCAGAAGAATTTTCTTCTTTAAATAACTCGTTTACTTTATAAGTTTCTTCTTTAATAGCGTTATTTTCTTTAGTAACTGAAGTTACGCTACTTTTTAACGGCAAGGTAGTTTCTTCTAAATAAGGATATAAATAGTTAAAATTTTCATTTAGCGCTTTAATAATTTTATCGTCGCCCTTGCCTACTAAAACCTTTCTAGTTTGGTTTTGCAAACTGCTAAAAATTAAATCTTCTTCGTTAACTTGGTTTACTTGTAGAGTTGCAGGAATATAATCTAAAAACTTGTTGGCAAAATAAAACTCTCCGTTTCTAGTGTCGTTACCCGTAATGGTCATATGCAATGAATAAACGGCTCTTGTTAACGCAACGTAAAATAGCCTTAATTCTTCTTTTAGCCTTGCTTGTTTCATTTCTTCCCTAATTAAGCCACGAAGAAAGTTTTCTTTAATAGTTCTATTTTCTTCGTAGTAAGTGTTAACTGCAAACCCGTACTTTCTAGAAAGCAACACTTCCTCTCTTTCTTCGCTAGTTTTAGTATTTTTTTCTAAACCAACCACTATAACTACAGGGAATTCTAAACCTTTAGAAGAGTGAATTGTCATAACGTTAACTGCATCTCTACTACTAGAGGCGGTAACTAAAACGCCGTTTTTTTCTATTTTAGTTAAAAATTCTTTTAATGTTAGCCTTTTTTCGCCGTTGATGGTTGCATCTATAAACGAAGTTAACCTAGCTACCTTTTCTTCGCCGTTTCTTTCGGCATAAAGATAGGCAAAAATATTGTTTTCGTAAACTATTTTTTCTAATAAATCTCTAGCCGAAATAAAGTCTGCAACAAACCTTAATTTATTTATTTTTTCATTAAAGGATTTTAGTTTTTCGCTTAAAAGATTGTTGCAATTTTCTATATAGTAAAAGTATGCGCTATAAAAGTTATCTCTTTTTTTAGCGTTCTCCGAATAGTATAAACTAATTTTTGCTAATTCTTCATCTGTAAAATTACCAATGGCGCTTTTTAAGGTTGCCACCAAAGGAATATCTTGGTAAAAACAATCTATAAGTTGTAAAACGCAAATAATATTTTGAATTTCTGGGTAAGAACAAATATTTTCTTCTACGCTAGTAGCAACGGGGATTCCCTGTTTAACTAATCCTTTAACTAGATTTTTAACGAAGGTTTCCTTTTTGCCCCTTGTTAAAATGGCAATATCTTTATAAGAAATAGGTTTTTCTTTTTGTTCTTTTGCATCGTAATAGGTTTTGGTAAGTTCTTCGTTAATAAGTTCTTTAACCAATACTGAAATAGGGCTTAATTTTTCATATTTTTCTTCTATTTCTTGCAAAATATCGTAAACTCTTGGCTCTTCGGGTAGTTTTACTTCTTTTTCAGGAACAAGCAAATGCAGTTTAGCCCTGCCCTTATAATTTTTATCGTATATTCCACCTGCAAGTAGGCGTGCAGAATTTTTATAATCTAGCCCGTAAAGTTTTTCCGTCATAGAATAAGAAAAAACTTCGTTAACGCAATCTATAACGTTATCGCTACACCTAAAGTTGTAGTTTAAATTTATGGTTTGCCCTTCCACCTTACTCATTTTAGTAAACTTTTCGTGGAAAAATTCTGGCCTGCAACCCCTAAACCCGTAAATACTTTGCTTTTCGTCGCCAACCATAAACAAGTTGTCGTTTGCAATGCTAGTAAAAATTTGTTCTTGAACGCCGTTTACGTCTTGATATTCATCTATAAATATATATTTATATTTATTTTTAACCGTTTCTCTAACCGTTTCATCTTGCAAAATTTTAAGAGCAAAATGTTCTAGGTCGGCAAAGTCTAAAACGTTTTCTTCACGCTTAATTTCGGCAAAATTTTCTTCAAATTTTAACACTATTTCTCTTAATTTACTAGCGTGTTGTTTTAAGCCTTTTAGGGCTAATTTATCTTGTTCTTTGCTTTCTAAAGAACTATTAAACCTTTCGCATATATCGGTAAACTCTTTTCTACATTGAACGGCTATTTGTTTAACTAGAAGTTTTTCGTCGGTTAGTTTGCTTTCAAAAGAAAGTCGTTTAGAATACCCTAAAAATTGCTTAACTGCATAAATATCTTTAGCGTCTTTTAACTTAAAAACATCTTGTAAAAGTTCTTCACAAAATTGTGCAGATTTTTTTAATTGCAAGTTAGAAAAAAACTTATAACAAGAAATTAACCTTTCCGTTATTAAAAATAACTGCTTATCTAAATGCTCTTTATAATCGTTTAATATCTTTTCAAAGTTTTCTTCACTATAATTTTCTACTGATTTATTTAATAGCTCTCGTGGGTCTGCC
Organism: Christensenellaceae bacterium; assembly: GCA_045655065.1. Taxonomy (GTDB): domain Bacteria; phylum Bacillota; class Clostridia; order Christensenellales; family Borkfalkiaceae; genus UBA1259. Next base: position 9,174 of record JAZOOP010000028.1, on the reverse strand, counting down.
TCAGAAGAACAATAGTTATGTATATTAAGTATTAAATTCTTAAAAGGTGCGTCTTTTCGTTTATAAGAGTGCCTATTAACCAACAATAAAAATTCTTTGTCGTTAGCGTCGTAATATTCTTTAAAGGTTTTTTCTATTGCGTCTTCTTTATAAACAATAGTGTCGGTAGGGTCGGCAACCTTAAAGTCTGGTGCAACGCCTGCCGTAAAGAAATACGTGCGCACTAGTTTTGCGCAGAAAGAATCTATGGTAGAAATATCGGCAGAAGGTATGTCGTTAAGTTCGTTGTAAAGAGAAGTTTCTTTCGTTTGGTTAATTTTTTTTATAAGTGCAGTTTTAAGTTTTTCCTTCATATCAAAGGCGGCAGATTCGGTAAAAGTTACTGCTAAAATTTCGTTTACCGTAGTTTTGCCTTCTAAAATTAACCTAATTAACCTTTCTATCATAACGAAAGTTTTTCCACTACCTGCAGAGGCAGAAATAAGTAGGTTGCCTTCGTTGTGGTTAACAGCCAATAACTGCTCGTTTTTTAATTCTGGCATATTACTTTTCCTCCTTTACAGCATCGCAAATAGTAAATTTATCTACCCCGTTTGTTTTTCTGCTTTTAGCATCTTCTAAACAAACGCCTTTATAGGCACAATATTCACAGGTGTTTTCATAAGGAGATGGCACAATAACACCATCTAACATTTGTTCAGCACCCTTTTCGCAAATTGCAACGGCGTAATTAACGAAAGCCTGTAATTCTTCTTTAGTTAACGCTTTTTTAAAGTTGTCGCCGTCTTTAGTAACAGGCAAAAACTTGCTATCGTTATTAGTTTGCAAGGTTTTATCTAAAGCGTATAAAACTTCGGTATCTTCAATAGTTTTCCCATCTGCCATAGGCAAATCTTTTTTATCTTGCTTTTTATAGTCGTCGGCAACCGGCAAATAATATACCCCTGCAGGCGTTAAATCTTTAAGCACTGCAGAATAAAGGTAAAGTTGTAGTTTTACCCCTGCAAATAAAGAACTTTCTTTGCTATCTACCGTGCCCGTTTTATAATCCATAACGGTGCAATAATTTTTATAAGTATCTACCCTATCTATAACCCCTTTTAACTTAACCTTGCCACCTGCTAAACTAATGGCTGGCAAAACTTCGCCTTCGCCAAACCTAACTTCAGTATACTTTGGCTTAAAATTAGAATTGCTATATTGCAAATACAATTTATAACAATATTTTTGGGCTTCTATTAGAGTGTTTTTAAGTGAGTTTTCTAAACTTTTTTCTGTTAGGAATTTTTTATATTCTTCTCTTTCTAAAATTGTAGAAGAAACGCTATTAAATAGTTGGTTAGAACTTTCTAAGCCATTAACCTTATCTATTTCCCTAACGAAAAGCGAAAAAATTTCGTGCATAAGCGTGCCAACTGAAATAGCATCTACTTTGCCCGTTTCCCTTTCCTTAACGCCAAGAGTATGCGAAACAAAGGCTTTATAAGGGCAACGGAAATAATCTTCTAGCGTGGTTGGAGAAGTTAATTTTTTAATGGTAGAAATTCCGTTAAGCCTAATTTTAACTTCCTTGTTTGCTTTTTCTATAATTTTATTTATTACTTCGCCTTTTAATACGGAATAAACCGAAGAGGCAAAAGAAAAATCGTTAATATTTCCGTCGGCAAAGCCGCCACAATCTTTGGCAAAGTTAAGTATGGCTTGCTCTTTAGAAAGCGCCTTAAAATTGCCGTTATACCCTTTAATGTTAAAAATAGTGTCTAGGTAAAGCATAACTTCGCTTTTGCTAGTTTTTTTGCCATCTGCACCGTAAGTTGGGCAAGATAAAAACAATTTTTCATTAAACGAAGATATTGCCATGCCAAAGTTTTCTCGTATTCGGCTATTTACTATTTTAATTTTAGGCTCTACTAAAACTTTAATTTCGCTTAGTTTATTAAGGTCGCTATCGTTTAATAGCGCAACGTCTTCTTTATATATAGGCGAACTACCCGTTAAGCCTAGTGCAAATAGGTATTTTGCATTAGCAAGTGCAGTTTCACGGTAGCAACCAATAAAAACAGCGTCTAAGTATTGTGGGAGTATAGAAAGTTCCATTGCGTTTACGCCACTAACGAAAATGTTTTTAATTTCGTAAACGGAAAGTTTTTCTTCGCCAATAATACGCTTAGTTTCCGTTAAAAGATTATTTACCGCTTGGTAAATTTGTTCGTTAACGGCAACCTCTTCTAACTCGCCTTGCTCTTTTAACTTTTTAGAAAATTCTTTTAGTTTTTCTTCTACCCCTAATTTTTCTAACATATTTTCAACGTTAAAATAGTTAAAGAAAGAACAAATTTTAGCCCTAAACTCTTTAAATTTGTTAAAGGTGGTTTCATCTAAATTATCGGTAAAAGTAAATTCTTCTTTAATTCTAAAAAAGTTTATATTGTATTTAATAAGGTAATTTTCAAACTTGTCGGTAAACTCTTTATCTTCACAAAACAAAGGGTTCTTAAAAAATGCCGAAAGATAATACCTTTCCATGCCCTTTCTAAAAGCATCCATATAAGAAATTATAAGGGTTATTAAAGGGTGGTTGATAGGTTTTTTCTTTTCGTCTATAAAATAAGGAATTTCTAAAAGGTTAAACGTGCGTTTAATTAAATCTTTATAAATAGAAACGTCTGGAAGAGCAATAGTAATATTAGAAAACCTTGCCCCCTTTTGCATAACTATAGCCTTAATGGTAGTAGCCACTAAATTAACTTCTTCGTTTAAGTTGTTAGGGGAAAGGTGCAAAACGTTTTCCGTTTCGGTTTTTTCTAACGATAATGCTTCTGGGTTAAACAAGTAATTACGAATAAGTTCTTGGTGGCTACCCTTATTTGTACTAAAATAAGTGGTAGAAAGTTCTACGCCTTGCTCTTTGCAAAGGTTTGTAAACGCAAACGAAGTTTCGTTTAAATAAACGCCCCTGTTTTCGCCAGCCGTTAAAATTGCAGTAACGCTTTTTGCCTTTTTAAGAAGACTAGAAATAACACTTCGCTGTTGCCTTGTCCAACTAGCGTAGCCCACTAAATACACGTTAGTGTTTTCAATATCTTCTAAGTTTTCTATAATACTAGGCAAGTAGTTTAAAATAGAGTTTTGGTCTTCTAGTTGGTTGTCTTCTAAATACTTTTCATATTCAACGAAAACGTTAAAAATATCTTCTAACTTATTTTTAAGCACTCCGTCTACGCCATTTAAGGCATTAGAAAGGTCGTTAACGCTAACCTTAGCGCTCTTTAGCAAAATGAATAAATTATAAAGTGAAGGTGCTAAATTAACCTTACTTTTAGAAAAAGCTTTAAGGTTAACGTTGTTTAGTAGTTTTTTAACTACCATTGAAGAACCTTCTTTAGATAATATTCTTTCTAGTTTTAAGTTGTTTTTAAGTAACCCAACGAAAGAAATAACGTTAATATTAAAACTACCGCCAATTTTGTTGCAAATAGTTCTTTCAGCCATAAGCGAAATTTTATCTTCGGTAAAAACTATAAATTTTTCGTTTATATTTTTACTTTTTTCCGCTAAATCGTTAGCCAGAATATTAAACACGTTATAATACGTATCGGTTAAAAATAAGTTTGCCATATCGTTCATACTACTATTTTAACATATTTTATAAACTTTTAAAGTTTTTTTTTATTAAGTTTTACAAATTTTTATATTTGTGTTATTATATTAAAGATATTAAAGATATTAAAGTATATTTAACGCTTTTTGCGTTTGGAGTAAAAAATGAAAAAAGTTCTTGTTTCAATTATTCTTGCTTTCGTAATGGTGTTTACGGCAAGTGGATGCGCAATATCTAACCCACTTTCTTTTAGTAACGCTTGGAATGAAGGCACTAACCCTGGTATAGGTTTTACCGAAACGCTAAATTATAGTGTAGAGTTAAAAAAAGATACGGTTAGTGGCCCTAACTTTTCTTACACATCCGCTGTTACCGATTACGATTATAACCTTTCTGGCGAATATCAAGTTAGCATAACTGCAACTACTATAAGTAATGCAGATTTTAATAGCGATATTTTTGCAGAAAACCTAAACGTTTATAAAATAACTTCTAACCTAGTTTTAACGGGTAATTACGGCGAAACGGATATAGAAGATTATATTAATACAGAATGCTACTTTGCAAGAGAAAGTTATTCTTTATTCCCTGTGTATTCTAAAACGGAAAATAAGTCTACTCTTTTACACACGTACAACAATAAATACGAAATACAAGAATTAAAAACGGAAACTGAAACTTTATATAACAAAAATTCTTATACTATTAATAAAAAAGTTGAAGAAAAGGTTAACGGAACTTGGGAATTTTCTTCTAACGCAACCAATTCCTATGAAGCAACTTACGAAAACTACGTAGATAACAACCAACTTCTATTTGCCATAAGAAACCTTGGCATTGAAGCAGAAACAAGTAAATATTTATCTACCGTTAGTTATGGCTACGGCACTACAAAGAGTTTACGTATTCAACATCTAGGTAAGAATAGCGAAACTGCTTTCGGTTTAACCTATAACGACACCACGTATAACCAAGCAACTTTCCCTGTAGATATTCTTTCTTTCTCTGTTGCAACCGAAGGTAGTTCGGGCATGAGCCAAATTGTATATTTACAAAACGGCAAAGAAGAAACCACCAACTTAAATAGGGCTTTAATAGTTAAATATATAGAACCTTTAACCACGTATTCGCAATTTAAATGTATGGGCAGTTTAGTTTATACCCTTAAATCTGTAAACATTATATAATGGTTAAACGACAGGTTTTGTCATATTAAGCATAAAAAATTAAGACTAACGAATTTCGTTAGTCTTTTATTTTGCTACACCACACTGCTAAATCACTTAACTTCCCATCGCCTATTCACGTATCGCCCAGGATTATTATAGTTAATTACTTTGGCATAGTTGCCCACAGCCGTTGCGTTATCTGGAATATCTTTTGTAACAACACTGCCTGCACCAATTGTAACGTTATTTCCAATCGTTACGTTCTCTACAATACAAACGTTTGGACCAATATATGTATTATCTCCTATTTTTGCAGCATGATTTTCATTGCTACCAATAGTTACAAAGTGAGACAAGTTGCAATTATTACCAATTATTGCGGTAGAATTAACAACAATAGGTCCGCCATGCCCAATATATAGTCCATAGCCAATTTTTGTATTACGAGATATTTGTATTGTTCGTTTTGTTCTATTTATCTTCCACAAAAATAAACCTATTAATTTTGAAATTCCTTTACTTTGGCATAGTCTTAAAGCATATTGAAATCTAAATGTACTACTTTTAAAATATGCTTTAATAAATGTGAATACATTATATTTCCCATAATAACGCATTAAGTCGCTTTTTACATATTCATTCATATTCATCTCTCCTGCAACATGTTGAAATACAAGTTTATTATATCATAAAACCAAATTTAGTTCAATATACTTCATGCAAACGTATAAACTATACTTTTTAAGTGTTTTTATATCTCTAACGGTGCAATTAAAGTTAATTTTTCTTTTGTAAACGGGTGGGTAAACTCTAACTTCCCCGCGTGCAAGGTATAGGTTTTACCACTTACCTTTTCACCGTAAAGTTCATCTGCAAATAATGGGCAACCTATATAAGCAAAATGCACCCTTATTTGATGAGTTCTACCCGTATGCAACTTTATTTCTGCCTTATATAAATTGCCGTTTAGTTTTTCAACTGAAAGGCATTCTGTTTCAGCATATTTGCCTTTTTTAGAAACAACCCTTTTTATATTACCTTCTTTTTCTCTTTCTATTGGGGCATTTATAATAAACTTTTCTTCTTTAGGTTTGTTAACTATTATTGCAGAATAAGTTTTTTCAATTTCCCCCCGATTAATTAAAGCGTTAAAATAACTTGCGGAAATAATGTCTTTAGCAATTAAAACTATTCCGCTTGTATCTTTATCTAGCCTATTTATTGCCCTAAAAGTAAAAGGCTTTGGGGCAAAATGGCTTACTACGGCACTTTCTAGCGTATGGACAACCGAATATTTAGAAGTATGCGTTAACATGCCTTTTGGCTTTATTACGGCTAAAAAATATTCATCTTCGTAAACTATTTCTAAAGGGTAATCGTTAATAACGGCGTAAGGGTTAACTTCATCTTGTGGCAAAACTATTTCTAACGTATCGTTTTTAAAAAGCATATCGTTAACGTTTTTTAAAAGTTTCCCGTTAACGAAAATACACCCGTATTTAATCTTGTTTATTATATTAACAGAAAGGTTAATACATTGACGCAAAAAATCGTTTACACTTTTATTGCTATTAACATTAAATGAATATTTGTTCATACGTAAATTATAACATTAAAAATTGTTTTTTTCAATAGAAAAACGCTAGCAAGTTTGCTAGCGTTAATTTAGTTTTTAATTATTGAGCTGTTGAGCCCCAATTTAGCGTTGCTTCGCAATTATTATTCCATTGTTCATTCCAACCATTTGGTTTACTAACTGCTTCGCAATTAACGTTTTGTAAATATGAGCAACCATAAAAAGCATATGCGCCTAAAGTTTCTACCGTAGTTGGTAAGAACACGCTAACTAGCTTGCTGTTCTTAAACGCTCTTGCGCCAATGCTTGTAATCGTTTGTGGCACTACAAGGTTGTTTAAGCCAACACCTTCAAAAGCACTTTCGCCAATAGTTGCTAACACGCTACCATTTGCTATTGCAAAACCTTGGTCTTTTAAGTTAGAGCAATTTGCAAACGCACCTTTATAAAGAGTTGTAACGGTTGCAGGAATTGTAATATTTCTTAAGTTAGTTAAACCACTAAAAGCATATTCGCCAATAGCAGTAAAGTTGCCGTCTAAAACAATTTTTTGAACTACAGTATTGCCTGCAAATGCATACATAGGAATTTTATATTCGCCTTCTGGTTTAACTACTACTTCTTTTAGGCTTGTTGGAATATAAACTTCAGTAGTTGATTTTGCATTGTAACTTTGTTGTATTTTAGCGCCACCTGCAAATTCTGATGTACCGAACAAATAACCGAAAGTTCTTTTTAAATCTACAGCCTTGTCTTTAGAGGTTGCGGTTTCGTTTAAATAACAATCTGCATTTTTAGCGCCACCAACAAAAGGTATGGTTAACTTTTCTAGGTTTCTTATACCTGCAAAAGCACCTTCATCCATAACTTCTATAGTTGTTGGAACTATAATTTCTTTTAAGGTTGTGTTGCCGTTAAAAGCATTTTTCTTAATTCTGCCAACTACTATGTCTTCATCTATTTCTTTAGCCATAGCGTCTATATCTAAAGTGGTAATATCTTTACCTTCGTCTACGTAACCATAAACGGTATAGAAACTATCTGAACCAAATTTCTTTAAAAGTAAACCTTTTTTATTATTGCTAGTGGTTGGTGTACAGCCAAATGCAAAGCAAACTGATAACACTAATATTGCTACTACAGCCAAAACCCTAAATGTTTTTTTCATACTATCTCCTAAAACGTGCCTAAATTACACCATTATTCTTTAATAGTTTAACATTTTAGAATAGTTTTGTCAATAATAATACTTTTATTTCAGGTTGGTTTTTTGTTAAAATTTTGTGTTTTTTAAGTTAAAAAAACCTTTTTTAAATACAAGGGTTATTATTTATTATAATAATACCTTTCCATCGTAGTAAGAATTAAAAAACCCGTTGGCATCTGCGCCTAGTTTTTCATAAATGCCTACTATTTCATAAGGAGTAACGTTTTTAAAACAATATGTAGCAAAATATTGTTTTAGCCCCTTAAAAAACATATCGTCGCCAATAGTTTCACGAAGAGTATCGTACATTAAGCACCCTTTAACGTAAGCAACGTTTACGTATTCGTATTCGCTAGAAAAATCTTTTAAACTTCTTATCATAGTTGTATCTACGCCACCTTTAAGCCTATCGTAAATAGTAAAGAATAAATGGTATGTATTTTCTGCCGATTTTATTAATTTTTGCCTTGTATAGCCGTATTCTGGGTTGTTTTCATAAAACAATACTACCGAATATTCCGTTAAACCTTCGTCTACAAAACCGTATTCTATTTCGTTGTTGCCAACTGCCGTTTGCCACCATTGATGCGCCGTTTCGTGCACTATAACTTCGCCTAAAACTTCCCCTTCTAACGTGTCGCTAATCATTACTAAAGTAGGAAATTCCATACCACCTTGAACAAACTTAGTTTGCACTACCGAGTAAGTAGAATAAGGGTATTTGCCAAAAAGTTTATTAAACGTTTCTATGCTTTTAACGGCGTATTCTAAAGATTTTAAGGGGTTTTCATCTTTATAATAAAAATAGTTAATTAAAACTTCGCCGGAGTTATCGCTAATGCATTCAAACTCTTTAGAAAGCACCAACGCAAAAGACCTTGCGTTAAAAATGGAATAAGTATTTTGCGTTTTATCTTCTTTTACTACCGAACTTTTTAAATTGCCTGTATGCGCAACGACGTAATCGCTAGGAAAAGTTAAAGTAACCAAATAGTCGGCACAATAGCTATAAAAAGGGTCGCCGTTAGCATAATAAACACATTCATAAAATCCATTTTCTTCGTAAACGCATAAAATTGGGTAAAAATTGGCTAAATTTATTGTTTTATCGTTTATGCCCGTTCTGGCAACAACGTTGGCTAGCGTTAGGGTATATTCAATAGTTATAACGCACCTTTCATCTGGAAAAACCTCGTTGTTTAAGTTTACTATCAAAATATTTTGGTCTACCCCACCTATAGAAAAGGTAGCGTCTTTTTCGTCTACTAAAACTTTTTTAATTTGCATATCTCCATAACTTTTGCCGTTTGGGTATGCCAAGTGTTCGTAACCTGCACTTATTGGCGAATATTTTGCGTCTTTTCTAAATGCATTGCCATAAAGGTTAAACTTTAATAATGTAAAAGCGTTTTCGGTATCGTTATAATAGTTAACGGTGCAAGTAGAAGTTAAAACACCGTTTTCGTATTCGCAGTTTATATTATATTGTGTTTTAGAATTTTTAAGGTTTGTACAACCTGTAAAACTACATCCTAAAACCACTATAATAAACGTAAGAATAAAGGAAAAAACTTTCTTTTTCATAAAAAAACCTCAAATAAAATTATTACGATATAATTTT
>JAZOOP010000027.1:0-3294 GCA_045655065.1 Christensenellaceae bacterium | reverse complement strand
CAAGGTCCTAGAGGGTTACGAGGTTTAGTTGGTCCTACGGGTGCTACAGGTGCTACAGGGCCACAAGGTCCTGCTGGTCCACAAGGTCCTAGAGGGTTACGAGGTCCAGTTGGTCCTACGGGTGCTACAGGTGCTACAGGGCCACAAGGTCCTGCTGGTCCACAAGGCGACTCTGCTATTACCGACGTAGTTTATGCTACTGCAAACGACGTAGACGTTACCGAAGGGGCAATTATACCACTTACCTTAACCAACTCTACCTCAACTACTACGATGAGTGTTTCAGGTGGTTCGGTGGTTATACCTGAAGCGGGCGAATATTTGGTAAGTTATTTCTTTAACACCATTGCTACTGAAAATAACCTAGAAGTTACCCTATATTTAAACGGCGTTGCCGTTGCAGATGAAAGCATAAACGCTAGCACTAACTCAACTGCAAGTAAAACTATTTTACTAACGGTGCCTGCAAATAGCACTTTATCTTTATATAACACTTCAGAAACCGCTACGACTTTTGCAAATGCTTCCTTAACGGTAATTAAGGCAGAATAAAAAACGAAACCCCTACACTCGTAGGGGTTTTATATTGTTATATTTTTTGCAGTAACCACGTTAACCAAGCCGTTAGGTTTTACTAAAACTGAAGTTGCGCCGTCTACGTCTGTTCTATAAATATTTATATGCTCGTTACAATTAACCAATTTTTGTATGAGGTTAAATGAACCGTTGCCTTTTTCCGCACCAACGCTTAACACCGCGTTGTTAGGTTTAATAAGCGTTAAAAATTTTTGCGAACAGGCACCACTACCGTTAGAAACTTTTAAGAAATCTATATCCTCTAGCACTACGGCGTTGTTTCCAACATCGTTATAAACGTTGCTTTTATATAGTTTAGTAACGACTTTTTCTTGTAATATACCGGCATCGCCCGTAAAAAGAAACTTTACTTTAGCATATTCTAAATAGATAATAGAAGAAAGGTTGTTCTTTTCTTCCTCGGTAGGAAAATCGTTCATATTAAAATCTAAATAAGAACTTTCCTTACTGTCTGGATATAAAGGAGATAAAAACCTAAGAAGATAATCTTCACCAACAATGCTTTTGTTAATAATTGCATAGTTTAGGTTTACGTTTTTACTTTTTATTTTTTGCACTATTTCGCCGTAATCAACGTAAAGGGAATTTTCTTTTACGTAAGGCAAAAATGCGTTAACTATTTCAACTTCGTTTAATAAATTTTCTAGGTTGCCAATATGTTCTAAATCTGGGTGAGTAACAACCAAATAATCTATTCGTTTATTTTTGCTACTTAATACTATATTTTTAACGTAATCGGCATAGGGTTCGAATTTTTCGCCCGTATCGATTAAAACAGTTTTATCGTCTGGTAGGTTAATAAAAATACTATCTCCGTTCCCAACTGAAAGATAGTTTACAGAAAATTCACCGTGTTTAACGGTTACATAATTTTTATCTTGAATATTAGAACAGCCTAAATTGAATATTATAAAACAACATAATAAAACGGCTAATGCTCTAAGCAGGTTTTTCTTTAGTAATAAAATAGTTATTTCTTTCCTTTTAACCTTGTTTTTTTAGCGTTTTCTATTCCGTCTAAAATTTTTGGCATATTTTCCATAGCCGTTTTATAGCCTATGTCGAACATTTCTGCACGCTTATCGAAAGATATTGATTTATAACCTTTTAAATCCATATGGAGCATAATATCGCTAAACTCGTACCCTTTTTTCCAAGGCTCTTTAACCTTTCCTTGATAGGTTGGAAAAATTCTTTGCAATAGCCCCGGTTGAGCGTTATGGTCAGCAAGGTCTATGCCAATAATAAAGTCTGCGCCCATTTCTTTAACTAAATCTGCTGGAACGGAATTGCAAAAAGCCCCGTCTATAAACCTTTCTCCTTCTATTTCAACAGGCTTAAAAAATGGTGGGTAACTACAAGAAGCACAAACGGCACTTGCAATATTCCCCTTGCTAAACACCTTTTCTTCTGCCGTTTCTAAGTTAGTTGTAACAACCATAAAAGGCTTGCCTAATTCTTCTATGTTTTGCACTTTTAAGTTTCTTTCAATAACCCTTTTAAGCCCAAGGGTATCCATATTAACCATTAAAAGATTTTTAATTTCGCCAACGTCTACGTTTTCTATTAATTTATAGATATCGGTTGCAGAATAACCACTGCAATAAAGCGCACCTACAAGGCTACCTATACTTGTGCCGGCAACGATATCAAACTCCACGCCGTTTTCTTCAAAAGCCTTTAACGCCCCTAAATGACTAAAGCCTTTTGCCCCACCAGAGCCTAAAGCTATACCAATCTTAATTTTTTTAGGTTTCTTTTTGAATAACCAATTAAAAAATTTCCACATATTAATCTTTATTCCCCGTTTCCGTTTTTGTTGGTTTTTTTAACGATATTTTAACTATGGTTATAACAAGTAAAATAATAGCAAGGGCAAATAAGCCGTATAAAATATAATCTAAAACGGCAATGGTCCAAAAGGCAAGGCAAAGTTCTGCTAAAAGAGATATAATTAGCCCTGCAACAAGGTTACCAAGCGCTATTGGTAAAACAACTTCCTTAAACTTTAAACCCAAAAATACCGCAATGGCAGTACCAGTCCAAACCCCCGTCATAGGGAGTGGAATAGCAACGAAAATAAACACGCCAAGTCGTTTAATAAACGTTACGCTTAATTTAGAGTTTTTATTTTTATTTTGTTGTTCTTGCAAAGTTTCTTGCGCCTTGTTTTCAAAATAAACTTCTAATTTAACGGCAAAAGAGTTTATAAACTTAATTTTTTTAAGCAAGTTTAATACCGGTTTAAGTAGCCAATAAATAGGAATAAACACTATTGTAGAGCCTAAAAAAGAAAGACCTAACGCAGTAAAAAAGCCAAAGCCAACACCCCTTGCAAACACAATAGCCCCTTTAAGTTCTATTAAAGGAACTAAACTCATAATTAAGGTTGCTAAATAATTATTATTTATAAGTTGGCTAATAAAATTTACCATAAAACGCCCTTTCTGTTGCTTTTTTAATAAATATAAGTATAATATAATTATGCAAAAAATGCAATAAAAAAATACTGTTCGGTGAAAAATATGACAACGCAACAAATGCTTTCCCCTTTTAGAAAAGGGCTAACTCAATTTAAAATGATAAAAGACGGCGATAAAATTGCCGTTGGCGTTTCTGGTGGGAAAGATAGCGTTACCCTATTAAAACTATTTGCAGAATATAAAAAATTTGCACCGGAAAAGTTTGAACTTATTG
>JAZOOP010000026.1:0-7849 GCA_045655065.1 Christensenellaceae bacterium | reverse complement strand
TTAAATTTAGTTTTATTATGTTTAAGGAACAGGCTGGTAGCACCGAACTTGTGCCTACTTCTACCGAAAACTTGTTTAATAGGTATAAAAAAGTTGCTTTAGGCGGTGGAATAGCATCTAGTATATTTGCAATAATTAGCGTAGTTCCACTAATTTTAGTTGGTATTTTACCTAGCGAAATATATTTCCTTTTAAGCATGGGTTTACCTGTTTCGGCATTTTTTGCGCTAAACAACCTATTACCTATGACGGAGGGTGGCTTAAGAAACGACGGGGCAACTGCATTAGGGCTAAAAAGAAAAGACGATATTGCAACCGTTACCGTGGGGCTTTTAGAAATTCAATCTTTGTTATATCAAGGTAAAACTCCTGGGGAAATAGAAGAAGAAAAATACTTTAATCTTCCACAACTACCAGAAGATAACCTAATGTTTATAAACCTTTTAAATGCAAGGTATAACTATTATTTAGATAAAAAAGATTATGCTAATGCCGTAAAGGTTACCGAAAGGCTTTTGGATTTAGAAGAATATATGCCAAAAGGGTATATAAACGTAGTTAAGGTAGACGCTTTGTTTAACGCTTGTACGTTTAATTATAACGAAGACTTGGCAGACGATTTAACTTATGAACTAGAAAAATATTTAAATAACGTTAACACGGCGCAAACTTTGCGTGCTAAATTAGCCTATCTTTTATACGTAAGAAAGGAAAAAGATGCTTTTGACGTATTCTATAACAAGGGTATTAAAGAGGCGAAAAAAAGCCAATTAAAAGGCTTAATTGGCTTTGAAATTAAACTTTTTGAAAAGATAAAGGAAAATTTAGAAAAATTTAACTGAAACAAAACCAATAAATTATAAAGAAAAAGGGCAAAATTTTTGCCCTTTTTTAACGAAAAAAATTAAAATTTTTAACCAAAAAACTCTAAATTGTTGTAACAATAAGGGCATATTTTTTTGGTTTTTTCGGCGCAATTAGAACACATTGTAGCACCGCAATTTTTACACTCTAAAACATTTCCGTCGGCAATGCTTTTGTTGCACGATTTACACGTTATCATAACCTTCCCCCCTTGCCTAATTAGTATGTAAAATTAGGCTATTTTTATACTTTTTTCGCCAATATTTTTAAAAGTTAGAAAATATGTTTATTAAAACTATAAATAGTTTTAAAATTGCAAAAAACACTTGTAAAAAAAGAAAAAATATGTTAAAATATATTTGAACTTTTTTTGGCTAAAAAAAAGGGCTGAAATAAGGTAAAAAACACTAAAAAACGGTGGTGTAAAAATGGAAGAAAAAGTTAACTTAACAAATTATAGTGAAGAGCAAATTCAAGTTCTAGAAGGTCTAGACCCTGTTAGAAAAAGGCCTGGTATGTATATTGGTTCTACCGATATTAGGGGTTTGCATCATTTGGTTCAAGAAATAGTAGATAACTCTATAGACGAAGCGTTATCTGGCTACTGCAATACCATAACCGTTCAAATTAACGCAGATGGTTCTTGCACCGTAAAAGATAACGGCCGTGGTATACCAACTGCTATACACCGCACCGAAGGTATTTCTGCGGTAGAAGTAGTTTTAACCAAATTACACGCAGGTGGTAAGTTTGGTGGCGGAGGCTACAAAATTTCGGGTGGTTTGCACGGGGTTGGTCTTTCTGTAGTTAACGCACTTTCTAAATGGTTAAAAGTAGAAGTTTACCAAAACGGCAAAAAGCACTCTCAATTATATAAAAGGGGTATACCACAATCTAGGCTAGAAATAGTTGGCGATGCCGACTTTACTGGTACTTGGGTAACCTTTATGCCAGATGAAGAGATTTTTGAAACGGTAGATTTTGTTTACGATTCTATTAAAACAAGGTTAAGAGAACTTGCATATTTAAACAAAGGTTTAACCATTAACCTAATAGACCAAAGGGCAGGTAAAGAAAGGGGCGATTCTTTCTTTTTTGAAGGCGGTATTGCTCACTTTGTTGAAGACCTTGCAAAAAGCAAATCGCCACTATTTGAAAAACCTGTTTATTTTGACGTGTTCTATGGCGATACCGAAGTAGAAGTTGCATTGCAATATACCGATACTTATAACGAAACCGTTTATGCCTTTGCAAACAACATTAATACCGAAGAAGGTGGCACTCATTTAGAAGGTTTTAAATCTTCTTTAACCCGTATTATTAACGACGCAGGTAAAAAATTCAACGTATTTAAGGGAGATGAAAAAGTTTCTTCCGACGACTGTAGAGAAGGTTTAATTGCAGTAGTTAGCGTTAAGTTAACCGAACCACAATTTGAAGGTCAAACAAAAACCAAACTCGGCAACAGCGAAATGAGAAACTACGTTAGCAAGGCTATGACGGAATATTTTGGCACTTATTTAGAAGAAAACCCTTCTAAAGCCAAAGAAATTCTATTAAAGTGCTTAACGGCACAACGTGCAAGAGAAGCCGCTAGGGCTGCAAGAGAAAGTACAAGAAGAAAAGGTGCATTAGAAAGCACAACCCTACCAGGTAAACTTGCAGATTGTTCAGATAAAAACCCTGCATTTTGCGAAATTTTCATTGTAGAAGGAGATTCTGCAGGTGGTAGCGCAAAACAAGGTAGAGATAGAAGGTTCCAAGCAATTTTGCCTTTACGTGGTAAAATATTGAACGTAGAAAAGGCAAGGCTAAACAGAATATTAGAGAACGCTGAAATAAAGGCTATGATAACTGCTTTCGGTGCAGGCATAAAAGAAGATTTTGATGAAACTAAACTCCGTTACGACAGAGTAATTTGTATGACCGACGCAGACGTAGACGGTAGCCACATTAGAATTTTATTGTTAACGTTCTTCTTTAGGTTTATGAGACCTTTAGTAGAAAAAGGGCACGTATATATTGCTCAACCACCACTATACAAAGCAACCAAAGGTAAAGTAGATAAATATTTATATAGCGATAAAGAGTTGGCAGATTATTTAGAAGAAGTAGGCAAGTGCGATATTCAACGTTATAAAGGTTTAGGTGAAATGGACCCAGAACAACTTTGGGAAACAACAATGAATCCAGAAACCAGAACTATGCTTAAAGTTACTATGGAAGACGCAGTTGAAGCCAACGAAACGTTTACAAGGCTTATGGGCGACGACCCAGAACTAAGGCGTGAATTCATAGAACAAAACGCAAAACTTGTAACCAACTTAGATATTTAAGGAGAGGTAAATACTATGGCTAAAAAAGATAATAGTGTTGAACTTGGTAAAGATTTTGAAGAAACCCTAAAAAAGACAAAACTTATAAATATAGAAGTTAATAACGAAGTTAAAAAGTCGTTTATAGCGTACGCTATGGCAGTTAACGTTTCAAGGGCTATTCCAGACGTAAGAGACGGCTTAAAACCCGTTCATAGAAGAATATTATACGCTATGCACGATATGGGTTTAACCAGCGATAAAGCATATAAAAAATGCGCAAAAATCGTTGGTGAAGTTTTAGGTAAATATCACCCACACGGCGATAGTTCGGTTTACGACGCTTTAGTTCGTTTGGCGCAAGATTTCTCTATAAACTGCCCACTAGTAGACGGGCACGGTAACTTTGGTTCTGTAGACGGCGACTCTGCGGCTGCATATAGGTACACGGAAGCAAGGTTAAGTAAACTTGCTAACGAGATGCTAAAGGAAATAGATAAAGATACGGTAGATTTTTACCCTAACTTTGACGATACTGAAATGCAACCGGTTGTTTTACCTTCTAGGTTTCCTAACATTTTAGTTAATGGTGCAGACGGTATTGCCGTTGGTATGGCAACCAATATTCCACCACACAACCTTGCAGAATGTTTAGACGGGTGTGTTGCTTTATTAGATAATCCAGAAATTTCCGTAGAAGAACTTATGGAAATTATTCCTGCGCCAGATTATCCTACCGGTGGCGTTTTAATGGGCAGAGCAGGTATAAGGCAAGCGTATAAAACGGGTAAAGGTGGCTTTGTTTTAAGGGCTAAAACAGATATTGAAGAAATGGCAAACGGCAGAGAAAAAATCGTCGTTACCGAAATTCCTTACCAAGTAAATAAAGAAGAATTAATTAAAACCATTGCACAAATGGTTAACGATAAACGTATTGAAGGCATATCTAACTTACGAGATGAGTCAGATAGGCACGGTATGAGAATTGTTATAGAACTTAAAAAAGACGTAAATTCTCAAGTAGTATTAAACACCTTATTTAAGCACACCAACCTTCAAGTTAAAGACGGCATAATTTTATTAGCGTTAGTAGACGGCGAGCCAAAAGTATTAGGCTTAAAAGAAATTTTAGTTCAATACATTGCTCACCAAGAATCCGTTATTATTAGAAGAACTAAATACGACTTAGCAAAAGCAGAAGAAAGGGCACACATAGTTAAGGGTTTAGTAATTGCACTTGCTAATATAGATGAAGTTATAGAAATTATTAAAGCATCTAGCGATAAAAATAGTGCAGTAGCATCTTTAACCGAAAGGTTTGAACTTTCTGAAAAACAAGCCAACGCAATTTTGGAAATGAGGCTTCAACGTTTAACTGCTATGGAAGTAGAAAAGTTGAACGAAGAACTTGTTGAACTTAAAAAATTAATAGATGATTTAACAGATATTTTAAATAACGAAAGCAGGGTTAAAAACATTATTAAAACGGATATGTTGGAAATGAAAAACAAATATCCATCACCAAGAAAAACCGAACTTTCTTACGATTACGGCGAAATAGATATTGCAGATTTAATTCCTGTAGAAGACGTTGTTATTAGTTTAACCCACTTTGGCTACGTTAAGAGATTACCTATTACCGAATATAGAACTCAAAGAAGGGGTGGTAGGGGTGTAACGGCTCATAAGCCAAAAGAAGAAGACTTTATAGACGATATGTTTGTATGTTCTACTCACGACGATATCTTGTTCTTTACAGATAAAGGTAAAGTTTATAGCATAAAAGGTTACTTCGTGCCAGAAGCACAAAGAACGGCAAGGGGTAGAGCAATAGTTAACCTATTACAACTAGAACCAAACGAAAAGGTTTGCGCAATGCTTCCATTAAAAGCCGAAACGGAAGGCTATATTGCAATGGCAACCAAAAACGGTTTAATTAAGAAAACGGCTTTAACCGAATTTGCAAGCATTAGAAAAACGGGTAAAATAGCAATTTCTATAGTAGATGGCGACGAATTAATTTCCGTTCAACTAACTAATGGTAGTGATGAAATTTTAATGGCATCTCATAGTGGTAAATGTATTAGGTTTGCTGAAAGCGACGTAAGGGCTACGGGCAGAGATACCCAAGGTGTTAAAGGCCTAGAACTTAACGACGACGACTTCGTTGTAGATATGACTGTTATTAAAGAAGATTGCGAAGTTATTACCGTTACCGAAAACGGCTATGGCAAACGTTCAGATATTAGCGACTATAGGCTACAACAACGTGGCGGTAAAGGTGTTAAAGCTGGCGTGTTTAACGAAAAAACAGGTCAACTAGTTAACTTAAAACTTGTTTCTAGTGCAGAAGATATTATGTTAATTACCGTAAACGGCACAATTATTAGGGTTGCTGCATCTGGCATTAGCAAAATTGGCAGAGATACTCAAGGCGTTAGAATAATGCGTTTAGATGAAACTTCAATTTCTAAAATAGCAATAACTCCAAAGAGCGAAGAAAGCGAAGAAGAAACAACGGAAGAGCAACCTGCAGAATAAAAGGTAAAAAGAAAACCCACTACAAAAAATAGTGGGTTTTTTATTTTAAAATAAAATTTTTATTTTTGGTAAACTATATTGCCACCCCTAATGGTTAGGGCAACGCTAAAGTCTTCGTTTAATACTGTGATATCTGCATCTTTACCAATTTCAATAGAACCTTTTTTGTTAAAGATACTTAGGTTTTTAGCAGGGTTAACGGTGGCAAAATCAATGGCGTCTGTAAACTTAACTTCGCATTTAAGAACAAGGTTTTTAACAGCGTCGCACATTTTTAATATGCTACCAGCCAAAGTTCCGTCTACTAGCCTTGCTTCGCCGTCTTTAACAATAACTTGTTGACCACCTAATTCGCTTAAACCGTCTGGTAAATACTTAGCACGCATAGAATCTGTTATTAAAGTAAACTTATCGTGAGGTTTATTCTTTATTAAAAGTTTAATTGCAGGTATGCTTAAATGAATAGTATCGCAAATGGCTTCGCAGTTAAGGCTATCAAAAAGCATAGCGCTACCAACCGTACCAATTTCTCTGTGGTGAAGTGGTTTTTGTGCGTTAAAAGTGTGGGTAATATTTTTTAAGCCGTATGAAATAGCCTTTTCAATATCTTTGTAGCCAGCATCTGTGTGACCTGCACTTGCAACAATGCCGTTTTCAGTTAAAAAGGTAATTAAATCTAATGCTCCATCTACTTCAGGTGCAAGCGAAACTAATTTAATATTATTGCCACTAGCCTCGTGGTATTTTTTAAATTGTTCTACTAATGGGGTAGCGATATATTCTTTAGGTTGAGCACCTGCGTGTTTAGGCGAAATAAACGGGCCTTCTAGGTGTATGCCGTGAAGATAAGCACCCTTAATAGAATTTTCTTCTTTATATTCTTTAACGGCGTTCATAGCCTTAAGAATATCTTCTTCGCTATTTGTCATTGTGGTTGCTAAAAAGGTAGTAGTGCCTTCTTCCGCTATAGCGCAAGCAATTTTTTCTAAAGAGTCTTTCGTGCCGTCCATAGCATCTGCCCCAAAAGCGCCGTGTATGTGTTGGTCAATAAAACCAGGAACTATAATTTGACCTTGCCTATATGGTAAAACTTCACTAATAACGTCTTCGTGACCAATATATGAAATAACCCCGTTTTCAAAACCAACGTTGGTGGTTACAATGCCCTTATCGTATAAATAAACTCTTGCGTTTAAAAAACCTTTCATAATTAATATCCTTTTTATAATAAATTATCAACTTTAATAGATTTAACGTATTCAGAAGGCGACATATCGGTATGTTTTTTAAATTGCCTACTAAAGTAGAATACGGTAGAAAACCCTAACATATCTGCAATTTCGGTAACGGAATATTTATTTTGGCTTAAAAGTTCTTTAGCCCTGTTAATTTTTAATTTAATAAAGAATTCTATAACCGAGTAGCCGTTTGCCTTTTTAAATTGTTGTTTAATATAACTTTTGCTAACGTTAAGTGCATAAGAAAGTTGTTCTAAACTAACGTTTTCGCCATTACTAATTTTTTCGTTTAGAATATTCATAATTCTATCGGTAATATCGTTTGAGCCAACGTTTACGAAAAGCGTGCTAACTTTTTGTGTTTTTTTAGCATCTCTAATTAACCCAACGAACAATAACTCTATACAATTTTTCAAAACTTGGTCGCTAGCAAATGGTGAATTTTTCTTTTTATTCATTTTTTGCAAGTAAATTTCATCTAGTTTATCATCAAAAGAAAGGTCAGTTTCCTTAATAATTTTATTAAGTAGCATTTTTTCATTGTCGCTTAAAACTAAAACTTTTCCTGCAATTTCGTTTAATGCGCTATTTTTGCATTCAAAAGAAACTATAACGGAATTTGCAAAACTTTCGGTGGTATAAATTGTATGGAATTCATTAGGGCAATGTAAGAATGCTTGCCCTTGCAAAAGGGTAAACTCCGTTTTGTCGGAAACAATGGTTGCCTTGCCACTATCTATATAAACCAATTCCCAAAAGTCGTGGCTTTCGCCGTGAAAATTAAAATTCTTACCATACTTAAAGTAGTGTATGGTATAGATTGCAGGAATATTTATATTCTTTTTTAAAGAATATTTTGTAAAATTATTTTTTATTTCCATATTAAAATTA
>JAZOOP010000025.1:0-8646 GCA_045655065.1 Christensenellaceae bacterium | reverse complement strand
TTTTATTTTATTTTTTCAATGAATTTTACTCGTTTTTATTAATTTTTTTGCAAATAAAAAGGCGTTTGCTTATGTTTAGCAAACGCCTTAAGTGTTTTTTAGTTATTCTTTTATAAATTTGCCAATTTCTACCTTGTAAGTTTGGCGTTTTTTAACAATTTCGTTTTCGGTAAATTTCCATTGTTGTTGAATATTATAGTTAGTTTCTAACATTGGATTAGATTCTATGTTAATAATGCCGTCTTCTACAACGTTTTTCATTATTCTTGCAATTAATATAGAGTTAATTCCCGTGTTTTTATATTCTTTTTTAACGCCTATTAACGCCATTTCTAATTCAGTTGGTTTTTTAATAGATTTTAATACGTTAATAAATGCAAATGGGAACAGCCTACCCTTCCCCTTAATTAACGCATTACAAATAGAAGGGAAAACAACGCCGAAAGCAGCAACCTCATCTTTTTCGTTTACCAACACGCTTAAATATTTTTTATTAATAATAGTACCGAATTGAGAAAGAATTTTATCTCTCATCTCGTCGTCGTATGGAACGTAACCGTCTAAATGACCATATGCATCGTTAACCGTTTCAAATAGTTTTTTACCGTATAGTTTAATTATTTTTTTAACTGACATAGTTTCTGCTATGTCTACTAATTTTTGCCTTTTCTTTAATTTTTCAGCAATGGCGTAAATTCTCTCGTATGGTTTAATTAAAAAACGGCGTTCTATCCACTTACTTTCATCTTCAAAACCAAGTTTTACCATGTTTTCTGCAAAGTATGGATAATAATAGTTTGTTGCGTATGTACTTCTTTCGTTAAAACCGTAGGTTAACATACCTTCTCTATCGGTATCGTTAAAGCCCCAAGGACCGTGCATAATTTCCATACCATTTTCTTTGCCGTATTTTGCTACTGCTCCTAATAGAGCTTTGAAAACTTCTATATCGTTTATACATTCAAACCTAGAAAAACGAATTGTTTTTGCGTTGTTTAGTTGGTTATATTTGTGGTTTAATATAGCCAAAATTCTACCAACAACTTTGCCGTCTTTATAGGCTAAATAACCCTTAATATCGCAATGTTTTAAGTCTAAGTTTTTCTTTGGGTCAAAGGTTTCTTTTTCATCTGAACGAAAATTAGGTACGTAGTAAGGGCAATCTTTATAAAGTTTTAGTGGATATTTCGCCCAAACTGCAATTTCTTTTTTAGTTTGCACTTCTTTAATTTCTACCATAACTCTTTCCTTTGTTATAAAAAAATCTTTTATATTATATCATTATTTTTTAAATTTTACAACAAAATTTACAAAAAAATTTCGCTTGTAAAATAAAGCGAAATTTTATACTTTTTAGTTTATTCTTGTTTTTGAGTTTCTTCTACTAACTTGGGTGGGCGCTCGTCTTTTAACGCCATAATATAGTTGTTATATTGTTCGTCGGTAAGTTTTATAACTCCCTTATTCTTTTTGTTTTTCTTTTTCATTTTTTACCCCCGTTTTGAGTTATATTCTAATTATAGGCAAAGGGGTAAAATTTATACCTTTAATTTTTATTTTTTATCTTCTTAAAAAATTTATCGTAAGAAAAGTCTCTTTCCTTATTATATTCGCCACCAAGCGCTTCTATAGCAAAACGAAGTTCTTCAAAGTCGGCATAACTAATTTTATCTTCTTCTATAACCTTTAATAAGAAAGGCAATGCTCTTTCGTCGCCATATTTTGCTAAATAACCTGCGTAAAGTGGAACTTTGTTTCTATTTTTTACAAATTCGTTTATTAAAATATTAAACACTCTATCATCTTTACTAGCGCCACTTAAAATTTCCGTTAAATATTCTCTTTTTGCTTCGGATTGTTCGTTATAAGCAACCAAAACTTGTTCTTTTACGTCGTTTGCGTAAAGAGTTAAAAGTTCTATTGCTAACTCTCTAATAGGTTCGCTATAGTCGTATAACACAAATTCTAAATACCTAGAAAGTGCTAGTTTGCTTTTTTTATCGTTTAATATATTCATTAAATACGCCGTAAATTCTTCTTTGTTTTCATTAAGAATTTCCGTTGCTACCTTTTCTTCGCAATCTTCTTTATTAACTAGTGCTTCTATTAAATAATCGCTAACGCTAACACCACTTTCTACGTGGGTTAAAAGTGCTTTTAATAAATTTTCGGTAGAAAATTCCGTGTAGTAAGTATTTGGAGTTTTGCCGTTTAATTCCGTTAAACTTTCGTTGCCAAACTTTTCGTATAAAACGGGTATTTGGTTTTCTATTTCTTCAGGTTTAACCTTGCCTATATTTTGGTAAACGTAACCTTGAATATATTTTTCAAAAATATTATCTAAATCTATAATTTTTACCATATTTTTATACCTCTAATTTTTTCAAAAGTTCTTTAACTATTTCTTCGTTTGCATTAAATAGCCTACACGTTGAGCCTATTTTAAGCTTTCTCGTGTCGCTTAAAATAGTGCAAACAACACTTATTTCTTTGCTTAGTTTTTCTATTCCATCATAGTCTTTTAAGGCGCTATAAGCCCTATTAATTAGTATTGCTAATTGGTTAAAAGAAGTAAAATTTACAAAAACCAACCTGCTTAAACATAGTGCGTATGCGGTAAAAAATACGTCGCCGTTTTTTTCTTTTTCAAAGGCAAATTTCTTTGGCTTAAAACTTAAATAATACCCACTTGAAACAACGCCTATTTTCTTTTTGTACTCGCCTAAAATTAGCATATAAATAATTAAACTTTTTAAGTCTAACGAATATTCATCATCTATTAATTTATTTAGTAAATACCTAACGTTTTTTGGGTCTTTACTGCTAGATAGCATAAAAATACAAGCCTTGGCAACTTCATCTTCACCCATATCTAAGCCCCATTTAACACTTTCTTTTACGTAGGCATTTTTAAGTTCTTTTTCACGCATAGCGCTATCGTATTCAACCACCTTTCCTATTAAAGAAAGCCTTTTATTACCTTCTTTGTAAGGTATTTCTCCGTTGTATAAAAACGGCGTGTAACCCTTGGTGTCTAACCCGTTTAACATTTGATTTGCAAGTTTAGAAAAGTAGTTAAAAGTTAAATTAGTTGGCTCTATTCGGTTGGTTTCGTTTAATTCTTTTGCACCCTCTTCTATTTTGCCACAATTAAGCAAAGCAACCCCGTAAAGAAATTTTAATTTTATTTCGTAAGGGTTTTCTTTTAGTATTTCGTAAATTAATTCTACTGCCTTAAAATGGTCGTTATTCTCTAATGCGCAAGTGCCAAGTTTATGCGTTTCTTCTTCTGTTTTATTATATAAAGTTAATGCTTTTTTGTAATAGTATTGGGCTTTATCATCTTCTTTTTTGGCCTTGTACATACTACTTAAATTGCACAATAAAACACAACTTTCGCCATGTTCCATTATTAAATTTCTTGTAATTTCTATTGCTTTTTCTACGTTTCCTTCTAATAGTTCACAAATTCCAACTTCCGTTTCGGCATCTATTCCTTGCGGGCTTTTTTTAGGAATACTTTTTAACGTATTTTTAGCCCCTCTAATATCGCCTAACGCTATTGCTACCCTACCTTCTTTTAACTCCTTGGTGTAGTTAGTTTCGTTAAACGGATAGGCTATTTTATAGTTAGCCTTATTATCGTTTTCTTCCTTATAGTATTTAATAATTTCTTCTGGAATACTATCTCGGTTAAGCATTTCGCCCGTTTCTAGTTTTTTGTTAAAATAATACCCCGAAACCCAAACGTTTTCTAAATAAAAATAGTTAAAAGCAAGTTCTTCGTACGCAGTTCCCTTTCTTTCTTGAGGTGCTTTATCTAGAAATAAAAACCAATATTTATTAGAAAGTTCATAAAGCCCCATATCGCTATAAACGTTTGCAATATCTTCTAATACGTCTAAAGAAAATTCCTTGTTTAAGGCAGAAAAAAGCATATCTAGCGCACCAATATAGTCTTCTTTTTCTAAACGGATATTTGCTAAACTTCTGTATCTTTCTACGTTATTGTCAAATTGTAAAACTTTATTTTCCATAGTAATTTTCTTTAGTTTTTTGTAAATTAAAATAATTTTTCCACGTCTTTTTCGCTAAACTCGTAGGTAGTGTTACAAAATTGGCAACTTACCTTTACCGAGCCTTCTTTTTTAATAATATCTTCTAGTTCTGCCTTACCCAACGAAACCAAAACGCCTTCTATATATTCCTTTGAACATAAACAATTATATTTTGGTGTATATTCGTTATAGGAAATTTCGCCAAATAGTTGTTTTAAAACCCCTTCTGCGCCCTTTTCTTCAATAAGAGTAGAAACATTTTTTAAGCCTTGCATAATTTCTTCGGCTTTAATTAAATTTTCTTCACTAGCCCCCGGTAAGGCTTGAATTATTACCCCGCCAGCGCCAACACAAGTTAAGTCTTTACCAATTTTAACACCTAGCGCTATTGCAGTTGGTTGTTGTTCTGAAAGTGCGTAGTATGCAGTAAAATCTTCGGCAATTTCGCCGGTAACAAGCCTACTGCTACCTGAATAAGGTTCTTTTAGCCCCATACTTCTAGTTATAGTTAACCTACCTTCTTTTCCTACGCAACTGCCTACGTCTAACTTGCCGTCTTTTCTTAAAGGAATATCTACTTGTGGGTTATCTATATAACCACGCATATCTAAATTCCCGTTGCCACAAACGGTTATTTTACCACCAACGCCGTTACCTGCAATGGTTACTGAAAGTTTATCTTTTTCGTTTTTTAAGTTAGAAGACATAAAAGTAGAAACAGTTAACGCCCTACCTAACGCAGCGGCGCAAACAGGTGAAAGTTTATGTATTTTTATTGCGTCGTTAACCATATCCGTAGTGTCTAACACGGCAAGAGTTAACTGATTATCTAAAATTAAAGTTTTAAGTAGTTTGTTCATTTTTAACCTTTTATTTCGTTGTTAATAGCATAAACAAGACGCCTTTTAGGGCGCCTGTTTAATTTAATTTTTATTTCTTTTTGCAAGTTCTTTCTTTGCTTTTTCTATTCTTTTTGCTTTTTCTTCTTGTTCTTTCTTTATTGCAATTTCATCTTCGCTTAGTTTATACTTTTCGTCGTTTTTATGTTCTTCAACGTACCTGTCGTGGTCTTCGTAAATTGCCTTTTTGCTTTCGGCTAGTTTTTCTAAGTCTTTTCTACTAAACGAAGTAGGTAGTTCGGCTAGTTGTAACTCGTCGTCTGTAATAGGTTTAATTGGCCTAGAGTTAAGTGCCGTATGTTGAGCAAGAATCATTTGTTCTTTATGCTTTTTAATAGATTCTGCGTCGTTTGCTTTTACTTTTTCGTAAATACCCCTATTCTTTCTTGCGCCTGGAACTTTATCGTTAATAAACTTATCGTATACCCATTGAGAGTAGTTTGTCCAAACAAGTAAGGCAACCGAAAAAGAAAGTATAATTAGTAACACGTAACCAATGCCTTCAAAGAAATCGCCCAACAAAATAATAATAAATGGTAATGCGCCTAAGAAGGTAAAGAATATATTTTGTGGCGCTAAGCCTACTGTTAATATTGCAGAGTTTTTAAATAGTGCTTTAATAGGCAATTCGTAAGTAACTGCCATTGTAACCATGTGCAAACTCATAATAGAATAAGCAACTAAAAACACGTAAACTATTACCTTAAAAACAACTAATAGCGCAGTATCGCCTTGCAATGCAGACATTTGGTTTAGAAAACTTAAAATTACTACGGAAATATAGAAAACTAAAGAATATGTTAAGGTTATTAAAAGCATTTTTAGGTAGTTTTCTTTTATGCCACGCCAAAAGTCGTTAGCAACGAATATACCTTCAGTCCAAACCATATTTCTAATAATATACGCACCACCAGATAGACCTATTGCCACAAAGAAAGATGCTATTGGTAAAAACAACAACGTACCCGTGTTTACGTTAAAAGAAATTTGTTCGGCAAACCCGTTTATACTTGGTACACCTTGGTATCCAACACCAAAACCTTGGTTAAATGGTGCAGTCATACCCATTCCTACTAATGAACTTCTATGGAAAAACAGCAATACAAACACAGGTATGAAAAATAAAAAAACCAAAAGGTTAATTATTACTAAACGCCAAAAACTCCCTTTAAAAATATCCCAAAACAGTTCCCACCTGTTAGATGGTAACGATGCCCTAGCATACCCTTCAGACTTTTCTGCGCCCATAACCATTCTATCTACAAAACCCATTTTTTTAGCCATTTCTATCTCCTAATATCAGTAACTTGAAAAATTGCAAAATTATCGCATTATTTAATTAATTAATATATTATACTAAATTTAAATATTTTACAATTAAATTTACTATAAAACCTAAAAAAACTTTACTTTTTTTATTTACTTTGCTATTATAGTATGCGTAGAGTTTCGTGGTTTTTTGCTAACCACGGCTACGAATATGTTATTTTAAATTTATTTAATTTATAGGAGTACGTAAAATGAAAAAGTATAATGTTGCAGTTGTTGGCGCTACAGGTATGGTTGGTAACAAGTTTTTAGAAGTATTAGCGGAAGAAAAACTTCCTGTTGAAAACTATTACCTTTTTGCATCTAGTAAATCTGCTGGTAAAGAAATTGAGTTCATGGGCAAAAAACACACCATAATAGAATTGACCGAAGAAAACGTTTTAAAAACTAAAGTAGACGTTGCTTTGTTTTCTGCTGGTGGCGACGTTAGTAAACAATTTGCACCTATATTTGCTAAAAACGGCACTTTGGTTATAGATAACTCTAGCGCTTGGAGAAGAGACCCTAACGTTCCACTTATAGTTCCAGAATGTAACGCAGAAGATATTAAATGGCATAAAAATATTATTGCCAACCCTAACTGCTCTACTATTCAAGCAATGGTTGCACTAAAGCCTTTACACCAAGCATTTACTATTAAACGTGTAATCTATTCTACATATCAAGCAGTTTCTGGTGCTGGCGTTAAAGGGTTTAACGACCTTAAGGGTGGTATTTGCGGTGAAGCACCTCAAAAATTCCCTTACCCTATTTTTGGCAACTGTATTCCTCATATAGACGTTTTCTTAGATAACGGATACACCAAAGAAGAAGACAAAATGGTTTTTGAAACCAAAAAGATATTAAACGACCAAAACATTAAGGTTACTGCTACTTGCGTTCGTGTACCTGTTTACTACGGCCACAGCGAATCTATTAACCTAGAATTTGAAAAACCTTGCACTTTAGAAGAAGTTAAAAAGGTTTTAGCAAATGCTGAAGGCGTTGTTTTACAAGATGACGTTGCAAATTTAGTTTACCCTATGCCACTAACAGCCGAAAACAAAAACGAAGTTTTCATTGGCCGTGTTAGGTTAGACGACACTGTTGAAAGCGGTATTAATATGTGGGTTGTTGCCGACAATATTAGAAAAGGTGCTGCTACTAACGCAGTTCAAATTGCTAAAAAGGCAATGGAATTAGGTTTAGTTAAAAATCAATACGAAGGCTAAAAATTTTTGGCTTTGGAGAATATTATGAACGATATTATTTTTAAGGGTACTTGTACTGCCCTAATTACTCCGTTTACGGAAGACGGCATTGATTACGATGCTTTAGGTAGACAAATTGAATACCAAATAGAAAACGGCATAGAGGCCCTTGTAGTTTTAGGAACTACCGGCGAAACGCCAACTATTACCCACGATGAATACGATAGAATTGCAAAATTTTCTTACGATAAAATTGCAGGCAGGGCTAAATACATTTTGGGTACAGGTTCTAACTGCACTAAAACTGCTATTGAAAAAAGCATTTTTGCCGAAAAAGTTGGCGCAGATGGGCTTTTAGTTGTTACACCATACTATAATAAATGCACCCAAAACGGCTTAGTTAAATATTATAACGAAGTGTGTGATGCAGTTAATATTCCTGTTTTATGCTACAACGTTCCTGCAAGAACGGGCGTTAATATTTTACCTCAAACCATGGCTAGAATTGCAGAACACAAAAAAATTGGTGGCGTAAAAGAAGCCTGTGGTAATATGGAACAAATTTGCGAAACGGCAAGGCTTATAAGGGGTAAAACAGCCCTTTATTCTGGCGACGATAACCTAAACTTAGCAATGCTTTCTATTGGCTCAATGGGGCTTATTTCAGTTGCAAGTAACGTTGCTCCAAAAGAAGTTGGCGACGTTGCTAGGCTTTACTACGCAGGCAAAAACCACGAAGCACAAATTCTTCAAGAAAAATTGTTACCTTTAATTGATGCTTGCTTTATTGAAGTTAACCCTATTCCCGTTAAAAAGGCTATGTCTTTAATTGGCTTTGGTAGTAGCATTGTAAGAGCACCTTTAACGGAATTAGAACCAGAACATACTAAAATTATGGTTAAAGCGTTAAAAGATTTAGGCTTTAGCGTTAAGGAGTAATTATGGTTAATATTTTAATTAGTGGCGCACTAGGTAGAATGGGCAAAAAGGTTTACGAAAGTGGTATTGAAAACCCTAACGTTAAACTTGTTTGTGGTATAGATATTAAAGAAGATTTTTCTAACCCTAACTTCCCTATTTACGACAATTTTAATAAAGTTAACGAAAAAATAGACGTTATTATAGATTTTTCTAGGCCATCTTCTTTAGACAATATTATTAACTTTGCTA
>JAZOOP010000024.1:0-2688 GCA_045655065.1 Christensenellaceae bacterium | reverse complement strand
TTTTATTGTATTGGTATGTTTTACCTGTTGCAATTTTGAAATCTTCAAAAGAAACTTCACCCGTTGCAAATGCAGATGCATACATAACTTCTGAAATAGATTTTGGGCCAACGTAAATTAGAATTTTAAACGATTCTTGGTGCCCGTCGTATAAATGTTCTTCAAAATTGTTTTTTAGTAATATTCCGCAGTATACGTCTTCATTAACAGTTGTTGTAGATAGGGCAGAAGTTAATTTTGTGCCATTTTCTACAAATACGTTAATTTCGCTATTTTTTAATTTATTTAAACCATTTTTAATAACAAAGGTTACGTAAGCATACCTTTCTTCTTCAACAATAAAATCGTTTGAAGTAATTGTTATTATAGAACTAGAATTTTTAATTTCGTTAATAGATACTGAATTATTGTTAAAAGCAACGTTACCTATACTTGTGTTTTCTTCACCTAAAATCGTTTCACTAGAAACAGGTGCTCCATTAGGTGTTAGTTTATTAGATTTATTTAAATCATAAGTTGTGTTGCTAGAGTTTAATTCAAGTGGCTTAACGTAAGAACCAGAAAATTCTTCAATAGAATCTTCTAAACTTAAGTTATAGAAATAATAGTTGTTTTCTTGGTTGTAAGTTTCATTATTTACTTGTTTATAAACTGTGTCTTCCCCAGAGAACTTAAAGGTAGTTTCATTTTCATTTAAGCAAACTTTGTATTTCGTTTCGCTATTATATGTTTCTTCTGTAATTGTTTCGCAAACAACGTCGTCTATATAAAGTGTGCCTTCGGTATAGTCTTTAACCATATCGTTGCTACCATTACCAAAGCCTAAACCTACGCTTAGTTGTAGGGTAGTGTCGTATTGAGCACCAGATTTAACGTAGAAAGTATATTTTGTCCATTGGTCGTTGCTTACTATTCCATAAATAGCATAATCTGGTTGAGATTTTGTTCTAACGGTAGATGTTAACCTAATGTTTGCGCCATCTTTTGTATTACTAGATGTATCTAGTTCTACCATAGAAGTTTTTAACCATACAGAAACTTTAGAATAACTATTTTTCTTAAGAGAGATAGAAGTGGTTGAAGTAACTTTTTGTGCAGCACCTTTGCCAATTTCGTCGCCAGATAAATAGTTGTTAAGCATAAACACCTTGTCGCCTTTAGCACCTTCGTGTGTGCCTGGGTTAGCAAAGTTTGGCATAATGTATTCTTCTATAATAGCATCTTTAGCAGCGTTGTTTACTTCTGTAGAAGTGTAGTCTGGAAATTCTTCTTTAATTGCATCTTTCTTATCTTGTATAGTTTCATTAGTAAAACCAAAAGTAGTTTTTGCATAATCTAAAAAATAAGAACTAGAATACATTTTTCTTAATAATTCCATCCAAGCATCATCTGAGGTTTTAATAACACCAGAGTTTACTTTTGAGTTAACTGAAGAATTATCTATACTTCTGCTCCAACCGGTAGGTGAAATTAAAGGATAGTCTGTAAGTTTTTTATCTACAGAGCCAAATTCAAAAGAACCATTTTTAATTATTGCTTCATCTACTTCGTTTTTGGTGAAAGAAGAATCGGTTGTAGTAGTGTCGTCGCATGCGATTAAAAAGAAGCATGAAAAAGATAACACAAGAATTATTGCAAGTATAAAAATAGTTCTTAGTTTAGTTATTAGTAAGTTTTTTCTAGACATAAGTTGTTTCTACCTTTTAGTGTTTTATATATTACGCTGTAGTTTCGCTATAAACAGCATTGTAAACATATTGCATTAATTATATAACATTTATATAAAAAAATCAACATTTATTTAGTTAGATTAAGTAAAAAATTTTGTTTTTATATGTAAAAATTATAGTTTTGCTTAAACTTATATTTATGAAGACCTTTATCAAAGATAAAAAAAATAAATACAAGTGGCTTTTATTAATACTTGTTGGGGCTTTTGCCGGCTTTTTAAATGGTATGTTTGGTGGCGGTGGTGGAATGGTTGTTGTGCCTATGCTCATACATTTTTTGAAATATGAAAAAAAGCAAGCGCACGCAACTGCAATATTTATAATTCTACCACTTTCTATTCTAAGTGGAATTTTATATGCAACATACGGAAATTTTAATTTTTATACCACATTATACGTAGGAATTGGTGTAATTGTCGGAGGGGTTTTAGGTGCGTTGCTATTAAAAAAACTCTCTTCTAAATACGTTACGTGGATTTTTTCTTTAATTATGCTAATAGCAGGTTTAAAACTTTTGTTATTTTGAGGTGAAAAATGAAATTATTCTTATTAATTTTATCTGGTATTGTTGGTGGTGTTTTTGGTGGAATGGGTATGGGTGGTGGCACTTTGTTAATTCCTATACTAACAATTTTTTTAAGTGTAAACCAACACATTGCTCAAAGTGTAAATCTTTTTGCTTTTATTCCAATGGCAATAGTAGTTTTAATTATTCATATTAAAAATAAATACGTTAAATTTAAGAATTCTTGGCTAATAATTTTAAGTGGGTTAGTATTTTCGTTTTTAGGGTGCTACGTTGCAAAAATTACTAATGGAAATCTATTAGAAAAGATTTTTGGGGGCATGTTGTGTGGCTTGGCAATCTTTCAATTTTTATATTCTTTTAAGGAAAATTAACTTGCTTTATTTATGCAATATGCACAAAACGCAAAAAACAATATTTTATAATAAAAAG